>DASXIA010000007.1:0-9906 GCA_036488155.1 Streptosporangiaceae bacterium
CGAGTCAGCCACACGAAACGGCTGACTCGGGCCCGTGCCGCCCGCCCCCACTCTGCATGCGCACAAAGCCCGGGAGCGTGGCTACGGGGATCCGGCACGCACCCAGCGACCGGCAAACGCCCATAGCGCGCAAAGCGGCCACCATCAGCGCAGCCACCGCGACTTTTCATCGATCTTGTCCGCAGCACGCACCAGTTTGTCCAGGTTCGTGCGTCCAAAATCCGTGATATGTGGAGCGCGTGACTCGCAAATGCGGCATAGCTGGCGCCTGACGGAGCGGGCGCGGGTGGCGTGAGGTCGAGTCGGCCGTTTCGGGTGGCTGACTCGAGCCTGACGCCGGCCGCGGCGCCGCGGGGCTCAGCCGTCCCGTGTGGCTGACTCGAGCCTGACGCCGGCCGCGCGCCGCGCCAGCGTCGTTCCCGCAGGTTTACGTTTTGGCGGCAGGCCAGGCGTCGGCTAGGACGACGCGGGTGTCGGCTAGCAGTTGCGGCAGGACCTTGGTGCGGCCGACGACCGGCATGAAGTTGGCGTCACCACCCCAGCGCGGGACGACGTGCTGATGCAGGTGCGCGGCGATGCCAGCGCCGGCCACGCCGCCCATGTTCATGCCGATGTTGAAGCCCTGCGCCTGCGACGCCTCTCGCAGCGCCGTCATGGCGCGCTTGGTGAAGTCCGCGAGTTCGGCTGTCTCCGGCTCGCTGAGCTCGGTGTAGTCGGCCACATGCCGGTACGGCACGACCATGAGGTGCCCGCTGTTGTAGGGGTAGAGGTTCAGAACCGCGTAGACCTCGGTGCCACGTGCCACGATCAGGCCGTCCGCGTCACTCAGCTTCGGTATCTCGCAGAACGGGCACTCGACCGCGCTGCCGTCGGCCGGCTTGCCCTCCCCTTTGATGTAGGCCAGCCGGTGCGGCATCCACAGCCGCTGCAGTCCGTCCGGCGCGATCTCGTACGGCTCGTCGAGAGCGGCGTCGCGCCTGGGCGAGATCTCTTTGTAGCCGGGGTCGAGTTCCTCCGGCCCTGGCACGCGGTCGGGCACAGCGTCAGACCTGGATCCTGCTGGCCACTGCTCCGGTGATCTCGGCAATGGCGTCGACGACGGGCACGCCGTTCTTCTGCTCGCCGCTGCGGTACCGGAACGACACCGCCCCGGCAGCCATGTCGTCATCCCCCGCCAGCAGCATGTAAGGGACCTTCTGCCGCTGCGCGGTGCGGATCTTCTTCTGCATCCGGTCGTCGCTGGTGTCCACTTCGACGCGGATGCCGTGCTCGCGCAGCCGGGTGGCGACGTTCTGCAGGTAGTCCACGTGCGCGTCAGAAATCGGGATGCCGACCACCTGAACCGGCGCGAGCCAGGGCGGGAACGCCCCCGCGTAGTGCTCGGTCAGGATGCCGAAGAAGCGCTCGATCGAACCGAACAGCGCCCGGTGGATCATGTACGGGCGCTGCCTGCTGCCGTCTGCGGCCTGGTACTCGACGCCGAACCGGCCGGGCTCCTGGAAGTCCACCTGCAGCGTCGACAGCTGCCAGCGGCGGCCGATCGCGTCCTTGACGTGCACGTCGATCTTGGGTGCGTAAAACGCGCCCTCACCCTCGGCGATCACGTAGGGAAGTCCGGATTTGTCCAGCGCGTACTTGAGCGCGGCCTCTGCCGCGTCCCACTCGGCGATCTCGCCGACGAACTTATCCGGCCGGGTGGACAGCTCAGCCTCGAACTCGGTCAGGCCGTAATCGCGCAGCAGGCCGACGACGAAGTCGAGGAGGCTGGCAAGTTCACCCTGTAGCTGATCGGGCGTGCAGAAGATGTGCGAGTCATCCTGGGTGAAGCCGCGGGCCCTGGTCAGCCCGTGCACGACGCCGGACTTCTCGAACCGGTACACGGTGCCGAACTCGAACAGCCGGACCGGCAGCTCGCGGTAGGACCGGCCGCGCGAGGCGTAGATCAGGATGTGCATCGGGCAGTTCATCGGCTTGGGGTAGTACTTCGCGCCCTCAAGCTCCATGGGCGGGTACATGCCGTCGGCGTACCACTGCAGGTGCCCGGAGGTCTCGAACAGTTCCGACTTCGTGATGTGCGGGGTGTAGACGAACTCGTAACCGGCCTGCTCATGGCGCTGGCGCGAGTAATCCTCGAGCGCCTTGCGGACGATGCCGCCCTTGGGGTGGAAGACGGGCAGCCCGCTGCCGATCTCACTCGGGAAACTGAACAGGTCCAGCTCGGCGCCGAGCTTGCGGTGATCGCGCTTCTCGGCTTCCTCGAGCAGCCGGAGGTGCTCATCCTGGGCTTCCCGCGACGGCCACGCGGTGCCGTAGATCCGCTGCAGCTGAGGGTTCTTCTCGCTGCCGCGCCAGTAGGCGCCGCCGGTGCGCATCAGTTTGAGGGCCGGGATGTTCCTGGTCGTCGGCAGGTGCGGGCCACGGCACAGGTCTCTCCAGCGCTGTGCGCCGGTCTTGGCGTCCAGGTTGTCGTAGATGGTGAGCTCAGCTCCGCCGACCTCAACGGACTCTCCCGAGTCGCCGTGCCCGGCTTCGCCCGGAGCGCCCGTCACGCTGCCCTTGATGCCGATCAGCTCGAGCTTGTAGGGCTCGTCCGCGAGCTCCGTGCGTGCCTCGGAGTCGGTGACGACGCGGCGGCTGAAGCGCTGGCCCTCCTTCACGATCTGGCGCATCTTCTGCTCGATCGACTTCAGGTCCTCGGGAGTAAATGCCGCCGGCACGTCGAAGTCGTAGTAGAAGCCGTTCTCGATCGGTGGCCCGATGCCGAGCTTGGCCTGCGGGAACAGATCCTGCACGGCCTGCGCCAGCACGTGCGCGGTGGAGTGGCGGAGGATGTTCAGGCCGTCGGGAGAGTCGATCGTCACCGGCTCGACCAGGTCACCGTCCGCCAGCCGCCAGGCGAGATCGCGCAGCTCGCCATTGACCCTGGCGGCGATCGCGGTGGCGTCGGCGTCGCGGTCGGCCAGCGCCAGGCCGGCCGTAGTGCCTTCTTCCACCACGTGCTCGCTTCCGGCGAGTGTGATGTGAAGCTTGTCGGCAGGCACGGCTGGCTCCTTCGCGTGGTCAGTCGCGGGCAGCGTGATCGCCCCCCGTGTGCTGATGGTACCGACGCGCCGTTCCGCGCGCCGGCCGGCGGCCGTGCCCACGGCGGCCGGAGGCTGTGCCGGGCGGCGGGCCGCAGGCCGTGGCGGCGGCGAGCCGGAAGGCGTCTGGCGTCGGCCAGGACACCCTGGGCCAGCCTGGCCTGAACCGCTGAGCGGACTAAGCGGTCGGGCTCGTCGACGGCGTCTGGCTGCCCCGGGCGACCGTGACCAGCGTGCCGTAGTTCATGTACTTCCAGATGAACTTGGCATTGCTCCACGGCAGCTCGACACAGCCCAGGCTCTGCGGGGAGCCGTACGAGCCGCGATTGAAGTAGTGCACGGCCTCGCCGGCCCGGAAGTAGGCGACGTAGTACACCGGGTCGGCGTACTTGCTGCCGTCAGGGTTCTGCCCCTTCATCACCTGGTAGTAGTACCTCAGGTACACCGGGGCGGTACCGAGCGTCGTCGGCGCCGCGGCGATCCCGGTGTTGGCCATGCTCCTCATGATGACCTTGCCGTTGTGCCAGACCGTCAGCGTCTCCGGGTTGCCTTCGCTGGCCAGGGCGTAGGTGTAGCCGTGCGTGTTGTCCTGGCCCGCCGACACCGCCTTGAGCAGCGTGCTCCACACAGCAGGCCCCGCGACACCGTCGATCGCCAGGCTGTGGTCGGCCTCGAAAGCCATGACGGCGCCCTTGAGCATCATGCTGGACGAGCGGCCGTGGTGCCAGAAGGCCTTCAGCTCGCTCGGGTAACCGGACTGCCAGGTGTACGAGCCTTGCGGGGGCGAGTAGGCGGCAGCCAGCTGAGCAGCCTGGTCCGAGGCCGCAGGAACCGTCTGACCTGACGATGCCGTCCAGGTCAGCGGCAGGTAGCCGAGCTGAGCCAGCAGCTCCGCCAGCCGCGCGGTCTGGTACCTGCCGGTCGTGAACTCCAGCTTGACCGACTTGCCAAGCAGCGCGCCCTGCGCTGACCGGACGCCCTGGGAGCCGCCTGGAATAGTCACCTTGACACGAGTCAGCTGGTTGAAGCCGCGACTCGGCACGAACTCCAGCGTGCTGGTCCCGGTGCCGTGCCAGCTGCCCGCCACATGCGGCTTGATCCTGGGCAGCGGGGAATTCGCGGCGACCGGGGCGGAGAACTGGATCTTGATACCGGCCGCCCCGTTGACGCCGGTGGCCTTCCTTGCCGGGGTCTCCGACAGCAGCTGCAGCGGGCCGGACGGGGTCTGCGACGACGAGTGCGCGCTCGGTTCACTGCTGCCGCCGCTGGCGGTGGCCGGGTGGCTGCCGCCTGATGATTGCGCTGACGCGTGCGTGAGCGTGATCCAGACGCCGGCCACGAGCAGAAGGACGATGACACCACCGATGGCGGCGACCCGCGTCCGCACATGCGTCAATGAGGACAACAGTGACTCCCTCGCTCGCCATCGTTGCCCGGCGGTCCCCGCGGGCGATAATAAGGGCTGCCTGAATCCATATCAGGACAACCCTGGTATTCGACTCTAGATGGACTGAGGAGCCACTGACGCCTTCACAGGTAAAGATACGGATAAGGTTCCGACCCGGACCAGCCGATACGGGCTCGGCACGCGCACATGACACCGCCCGGCACCGCTTCGTTGCGATACCGGGCGGTCGCTCTGCGTAGCGTCGGCTCTGGCGCGAGCCGTTAACCGGTAACGGTGACCAGGCTCCCGTACGTCAGGTACGGATAGGCCTGCTCGGCCGCGTTATACGGCAGCTCGACGCAGCCGAGGCTTTGCTGGTAGCCATATCCGCCGCGCGGGAAGTAATGGACTGCATCGCCGCCGTTGAAGTAGGAAACGAACGAGACGGGGTCGGCGTAGTGACTGCCGCCAGGGTTGGTTCCCGACATGATCTGGAACCGGTACCTGGCGTACACCGGGAACGTGCCGTTCACGGTCGGCGAGACTGGAATGCCGGTGTTGGTGAGACTGCGCATGACGAAGTGCCCGTTGTGGTAGATCGTCAGCGTCTCCGGGTTGTGCTGACTGGCGACAGCGTAGGTGTAGCCGTTCTTGTTCCGCTCGCCGCGCTCCTGCGCCAGGAATAGCGCAGTCCAGAACCTGGGCGTCAGGGTCCCGTCGACGGTCATGTTGTGCTGGGACTTGAAGGCCATGACGGCACCGCGCAGCAGGACGTTGGCGCTGTTCGGATTCCACTGGCGCTGCAGGCTCGACGGGTAGCCCGAATCGAAAGTAAAGCTGCCCGCGAGCGGAGAATAGGCCTCACCGGCCGGTGTCAGGCTGGCCGGGTCCGGGCTCGACGGCAGGCTCTGCGCCCTGCCCAGGATGGTCGAGACGGGCGTGAAGGTCATCGGCAGATAACCCTGCTGGGCGAGCAGTTCGGCGAGGCCCTCCTGGCTGTAGCTGCCGGTGCGGAAACGGTCGGTCACTGACGCGGCGAGCACAGCGCCGCTGGCCGACCGGACACCGCTGCGCCCGCCGGGAATGTTAATGGTCACCCGGCTGGACGGACTGATGGGCACGGACGGCGTGAACACCATCGAGGAGCCACCAATACTCCAGCGGCCCGGCACGCTCGGCTGGAGCGTCGGGCGGGGCGAGTTCGCCGCGACCGGATCCGAGAAGCTGATCGTGATCGGCGAGGCGCCATCCACCCCGGTGCTCGCGGTAGCCGGAGCGATCCACGTCAGACGCATCGGGCCAGTTGCCTCGGGGACGCCGGACCCGAATGCACTCTGGCTACCACCGCCGGGCCACGTTACGGCGTACACCGTCCCCGCCGCAGCGACGGCGGCCGTCACGACTGCGATGCTGAAGATCCAGCTTCTCGGTCTGCCGCTGCCGCGCGCCGGCTCGTCGGGCGGGCGACTCTCGCCTCCCCCGCCGGACTCACGCACCGGGTGCGCCAGCTTCGCGCGCCCGTCAGGCCCGCTGCTATCTACTACCGGCTGACCGGGCCTCCCCGTTCCGAACACGCCAAATCCCCCGTCCCCTGGCCCCCTCGGTCGGCATGGCCCTTTGCCGCGTCCGATTCCGTGCCGATGTAGTTACTCAGCGTAACGAACCTTACCCGAGCCCGAAACCAGAAAGCCATGAGAACTGCAAACGATCGGTAGCGAGAACATCAAGTTCAGGGCTAGTTTCTGGGTCCGCTCTGAGGCTGCGCGAACGGGCTGCGCAATTGGCCGCGGGCGGGCTTCAACTACTGACTGTGACCGCGGCTAGCCAGCCCGGGTCGAGTTCTTCCGCCTCACCAGTCCCGGCTAGCTAAGTAGGCCGGGTTGTGCCCTGTTCGGCCTCTCGCTTGAGCAGTTGCAGGCGTTCTTCCCACGTCGCCGCGAGGCTTGTCATCCATGACGCGGTGGCGGTGAGTTGCTCGGGGCAGGCCGTGAACAGCACTTCCTTCCCTGCCTTGTGGCCGGTCACGAGCCGCGACTCGCGCAGTACGGCCAGATGTTTTGCGACTGCCTGCCGCGACACCGGAACCTGCGCCGCGAGCGTGGTGGCACTGCATGCCGGACGCCGGCCCAGTTCCTCAAGCAGCCGCCGCCGGGTCGGATCTGCCAGGGCGAGCAGCACCTGATCGACGCTCATGCCGCCTCAGCACGCTCCCTGAGGCTGGCCATCTCTTCCTGCCATCCGCCAGTGTTGTCGTTCCTCGCCTGCTCACGGACGGAGTCCGGCGCGTCGATCGCGGCGAACCCGCTTTCCACCACGCGCACTCGTACCGCGTCCCCGGCTGGCTCCACCCGGAACTCGACCAGCGTCGTATTGCCCGCGCCCAGATCCGCGCCCGGTGCGTGGCTGGCCCACCGGAAGGCGGCATAGGTCTTCGGATCGACGCCGACAACTTCCACGGGGAACCGGCCCCACTTCTCGCTCTCGCGCACCACCTGATGACCTGGAGTGTGATCGACCGGCGCCACGACTGTGGTCGGCACCCACCAGCCCGGCTCGCTCACAAGCTCCCAGACACGGTCCAGCTGTGCGTTGATCATGATGTCGTGCTCGATACGGTCTTCCATCCAAGCTCCTCATACTTCCGGGAACGCGCAATCCAAGGGTTGCACGTTTGGGCAGTACGCGCAACCCTACGGTTGCACGAGGAGCGTTCCTTAACCGGGCACTGCTCGGGACCGCAGCGCCTTCTCGACAGTGTCGCGGCCCTCGATAACGACCCGGCTGATCGACGGATCCTGGCCGGACTCAGCCAGGAAGGCGTCAATCCGGTCCAGTAGCTCGGGCGACGCCGACGTGTACGGAAACAGCTCGCGCCCGAGGAAGACGCGGAGCAGATCGGCGCGCGTCGCCCAGATGGATGGCAGCTGCTCGAAATACTTCTCCGCATAGGGCGCGAGAAGGTCAGCGTGCTCTGCTGCGTTGAAGGCCCGCGCAACCATGACAGATTCTTCCAGCCCGAGCTCGGTCGATTCGGCCACCTGGTGCCACGCAGCCGCCTTGTGCTCGGCGTCGGGGATCAAAGCCCTCGCGATGGCCGCTTTCCGGCGGCCAGCATCAGTATCGTCCTGGGCGAGCTCGGTATCGATTTCCGCGTCGCCAGCCCGGCCTGTCGCGGCGAGCCGCTGGAGCAATGACCACCGCAGCTCAGTGTCCACGGCGAGGCCAGGGATCTCCGCGCTGCCAGCCAGCAGCCCAGCGGTCAGGTCAAGCTGCTCCGCCGAGACGGCAGTCCAGCCGACTAGCTGCGCCCAGGCGAGCTGGTGGTTGCTGCCGGGTTCGGCCGCGCGCAGCAGTCTCGTGCCCTCGGTGGCGAGGAGCTCTTTGCCAATGGCCACGAAGGCCGGATCGGCGGTGGTCGCGAGCAATCGCGCAGTTTCGCCATGCAGCGACTGGAGCACCGCGACTGACGGCTCGCTCCCCATGCCAGCGGCAACGATCCGCACGAAAGCCGGCACCGGCAATTCCGCCTGCCGAGCCATGTCGATGACCGCGCTCCAGCACAGCGTGCGCGCCAGGCCATCGCTGAAACGCCCGATGTGCTCCCTTAGCGTCGCCAGCGACCGGTCGTCGAACCGGATGATGGCGTAGTCGAGGTCGTCGTCGTTGAGCAGTACCAGGTCGGGCTGGGCGTGTCCGGCCAGAGCCGGCACGTCGGCACGGGCACCGGTGAGGTCGAGCTCGGTCTGGTACGTGCGGACGAGTGCTCCGTCGACCAGGTTGTACAGGCCGATCGCGATGTGATGCGGCCGTAGCGCCGGGTGCTCAGCGGGGGCTTCCTGGAGCACCGCGAACGAGGTGAACGTGCCGTCCTGCCCGACCGAGAACTCGCTGCGCAGGGTATTCGGGCCGGCGGTCTCGAGCCACGCCTTCGACCAGTCACCGAGACGGCGCCCGGAGCTTGCCTCGAGGGCAGCCAGCAGGTCGGCGAGGGTGGCGTTGCCCCAGGCGTGCGCGGCGAAGTACGCGCGGACGCCGGCCAGGAAGGCGTCCCGGCCGACGTAGGCGACTAGCTGCTTGAGCACCGCAGCGCCCTTGGCGTAACTGATCCCGTCGAAGTTAGCTTCCGCCTGGCTCAGTGTCGGCACGTCCGCGGCGATCGGGTGCGTCGACGGTAGCTGGTCTTGTGCGTATCCCCAGGTCTTCCGGTCGCCGCAGAAGGTCGTCCAGGCGTCCGTGAACCGGGTCGCTTCAGCTGTCGCCAGGTGGCCAGCGAACTCGGCGAAGGCCTCGTTCAGCCACAGGTCCTCCCACCACTTCATCGTGACGAGGTCGCCGAACCACTGGTGGGCCATCTCGTGCAGGATCACCATGGCTCGCGTTTCGTACATGGCGTCGGTGACCTTGGACCGGAAGAGCAGCGATTCGGTGAGGATGACGCACCCGACGTTCTCCATCGCGCCCAGGTTGTCGGGAACGAATACCTGGTCGTACTTGTCAAAGGGATACTCGCTGGCGAACAGGCCGGTGAAGTAGTCAAGGCCCTGCCGGGTGATCAGCAGCACGTCGTCGGCGTCGAGATAAGGGACCATCGACTGGCGGCAAGCCAGCCCGAGCGGAATCACCTGGCCAGAGGGCGTCGTGTGCGAGTCGCGGAGGACGTAGTACTCGCCTGCGGCGATCGCGGTCAGGTAGGTCGAGATCCGCGGCGTCGGCGGAAACTGCCAGATCGCCTGGCCGTTGCCGGCATCCCGTGGCTCTGGCGCAGGCTGGTTGGAGAGCACTGCCCAGTGCGCGGGCGCGGTGACGCGGAAGGTGAACGACGCCTTGAGGTCTGGCTGCTCGAAGTTCGCGAATGCCTGCCGCGCGTGCGCTGCCTCGAACTCGGTGAAGGTGTAGATCCGGCCATCGGCGGAGTCGACCGAGCGCTGAAGCCCGAATCCGCCGGTGCCGTAGGCACAGTCGGCGACGACCCGCAACTCGTTGCTGGCGGCCAGCCCGGCCACAGCGATCCGGCCGTCTGCAAACGCAGTTGCCGGGTCGATCGCCGTCCCGTTCAGGGTGATCTCATGCACCGTCTCAGCGACCAGGTCGACATAGGTAGCAGCGCCCGGCTCGGCGCAGTCGAAACTGATGAGCGACGTAGAGCCGAATACTTCCGGCCCGCGGGTGAGGTCGAGTTCAACGACGTATGACCTGACATCAAGTAGCCGCGCTCGCTCGGCCGTCTCAGCCCTCGTGATCTCGGCAAGCGGCATAGGTAAGCCCCCGTCTATCGTCGTTGATTCAAGTAATAACTTAAACCTAATGATTGGATCTTTGCCGCACAACGCCCCAAAGTCGGCCCGGGCCGGACGGCGCGGCCAGCTAGGCGAGCTGCTGCTCGGCCACCCGCGGCAGCGGGTGGAGCGGAGCAGCAGGAAAGGCGGACGGGGCACCGCC
>DASXIA010000046.1:0-3616 GCA_036488155.1 Streptosporangiaceae bacterium
ATCCCCTGGATCACTTTGCCGATACGGTCAGAGATCGAGGCCGGCAAGCCTGCTTCCTTGGCATCTGTCGCCAGCGCATGCGCGACGGCCAGGGTCGGGACGTGCGCGACGCCGCGGGCGGCCATCAGCGCAGCAGTCTCTTCGTCGATCTCGGAACCATGTTCCACGCATTTCACGCCTGCCTGGACCGCGTTGCGGACCCCGGCGTTGTTATGTGCGTGGACGGTTACGTATGTTCCGCGGGCGGCTGCCTCCTGCACCGCGACCGCGATCTCCTCGACGGTGAACTGAGTGTCGGAGAGCTTGTCATGCCAGGAGACCACTCCGCCGGTGACGCAGAGCTTGATAAATTCGGCGCCGCGCCGGAATGTCTCGCGGACGTTCTTGCGCATCTCGTGCGGGCCGTCGCTGAGCAGCGCATTGTCGCGCAGGCCGGGAATGCTGTGGTGATGCCAGTCCCCGGTGGGTTCCCATTCGGGGGCGATATAGCCGTGGCCGCCGGTCTGGCACTGGATAGGCCCGCACTGGATGATCCGCGGTCCGCAGACTTTCCCGCTTGCTACGGTCCGTGCCAGCCCGGCGTCGATCCCGCCGGTGTCGCGGACAGTGGTGAAGCCCTCGGCCAGCGTCTGGCCGCAGTTGTTGAACATGTCGGCTGCCAACTCGGCTACCGAAAGGTCGCGGCGCTGGGCGGGGTTGATGTCGCTGCTGAGCGCGAAGTGCACGTGGGCGTCGATGAGCCCGGGTGTGAGCGTCAGGCCCGTGGCGTCCAGCGTCGGCGCGCCGGCCGGCGCCGGCCCGATCGCGGTGATCCGGCTGTTCTCGATATGGACGGCCGCGCCCTCAACCGGTTCTGCGCCGGTTCCGTCGACGAGCCGGGCGCCCACGATCCAGTAGTCGTGCATCGCGATGTCCTTCCTTGTTGCGTGATTGTGCTATTCGAGCTTGATCAGCCGGCCGAGCTTCAGGCTGAGGTGCGCGGCAAACCGGTCGTCGCCACGGGACAAGTCGAGCGAGGCCAGCTCTTCAAACTGGCGCAGCCGGTAGTAGAGAGTGGCGCGGTGCACGTGCAGCTGGTCGGCTGTGCGCTGAGCGTGACCGGCATTGTCGAAATAAGCCTGCAACGTGTTGATCAGGTCAGCGTGGCTGGACGTCGGGCTGAGCAGCGGCCGGATACCGGGGTGGATGCCTTCCATGAGTTCGCCCGGCGGCAGCTTGGCCAGCAGCGCGTACACGCCCAGGCGCGCGTAGGCGACGACAGGGCCTAGAGCGCCGGTGATCATCGCGACATCGGCGGCGCGGCGCGCCTCGGTATACGATTGGCTTGCCTCGGTGAGCAGCCGCCGAGCTCTGCCGATCCCGATCCATGCGGAGCCTGCCGGCTTCTGGCCACGCTCGGCGGCCAGCCGTTCGTGGACCACCCGCCCAAGCTCGCTGGTTGCCTTGTCCACGGCGGCGGCGTGCGAACCCGGCCACACGCACACCAGCAGCGAGTGATCAGGCCGGTTGAGGCTGAGGGCGTGCTGGGGCGGGCGGCGCCGCCGTCCGTAGTCGGTGGCGCTCTGCAACGCCAGCCGGGCATCGTCGCTGAGGAGCTCGCCTGGCTCATGGGTAACGGTGGCGACTAGCACGGACACGTGACCGGCGACGAGCAGATCCTCTTCGACGAGAGCTTCCGCGGCTTCGGCCTGCAGGGTGGTATCCGGCGAAACGAGATCACGCAGGAGCTCGCGTTCCCGGCTGCGGCCTATCTCACCGGCGAGGTACTCGCGGTGCATAACCAGGGCTGCCCGGGCAGCGGCCTCTCGAATCGCCTCGCCGTCGTCCTCGGAAACCGGACCGTCAGAGGCCAGCAGCCAGATATAGCCGAGGAGGCTGGCCTCGTAGCGGATCGGCATGCCGATCCGCTCGACCGCCAGCCCGATAGCCGGGCACGCGGGGACCCTGAATATGTCCGTTGCCTCCTCTGCGCCGGCCGCCCTGACGCAATCCGAGAGCTCGGCCGGGACGCTGCGCTGCATGATTGACGCCATTCGCGCCTGGTCCACCTCAGCGCTGTGAGCGTTATAGGCAAGCAGCCGGATGCGCGCATCGTCGATTGCGACCGATCGCCCGAGTTTATTGCCCAGGTAATCGATCAGGAGTTGCAGTTGCGATGTCACGCGAGGCACTCTAGTTAGCTCGCCTGGATCGTGTCGATATTTGTCGTCTTATGTGGCCAGGCCGCATGACATCCGTCGTATGCGCGGCCGCGGCTGTCACCTGGCCGGCCCGTCGTCGCCGGGCGGCCGGTGCTGTGCTTCCCCGTCGGCCGCCTCACGGCCGGGAACCGCCTCGAGCAGCTGGCGTGTGTAGGCGTGCCGCGGGCCGCCGAGCACCGCGGAGGTTTCGCCGGTCTCGACGATCCGCCCCCGGTAGAGCACAACGATCCGGTCGGTCATCTGCCTGACCACGGACAGGTCATGGGTGATGAACAGCATGCTCATCCCGTAGCGGCGCCGGAGATCTCGCAGCAGCTCGAGAACCTGTGCCTGAGCGGAGACGTCCAGCGCGGCGACCGGCTCGTCGCAGATGAGCAGGCGGGGCCGCAGCGCGATCGCGCGGGCAATGGCCACCCGCTGTCTTTCCCCGCCTGACAGCAGTGCCGGGCGGCGCTGCCCGTAGCCGGGCGGCAGCCCGACGAGGCCGAGCAGGTCGGCGACCTCGCGCTGCGGGTCGGTGCAGTCTCCGCGAACCTTGAGCACCTCGCGCAGCGTGCTGCCGACGTTGAGCGCCGGGTTCAGTGACGCGTACGGGTCCTGGAATACCGCCTGGACCATACGCCGGACCTGCCGGGTTTGCTCGCGGCTGAGCGCCCGGTAACTGCTCGCGTCGATCCCGCCCAGGCGGATGGTGCCTGAATCCGGTTTGGTGAGCCCGAGAATCGTGCGGGCGATGGTCGTCTTCCCTGACCCGGTCTCCCCGACCAGGCCCACCGATTCGCCGGCGAAGATCTCGATGCCGACGGCATCGAGCGCGGTGACGGCGCGTGCGCTGCGCAGCAGCCGGGCCGGGCGGTAGGTCTTACGGACATCCGTCAGCGAGGCGATCGGAGTCCCCTTCTCGGGCCGGGCCGGGGTTGACGTCGCTCGCTGGCGGCTGGTGAGCCTGTGCTGCATCTCCTCGTGGATGTCGTCCAGCCGGACGCAGGCCGATGCCCGGCCTGTCCCGGCCGGCCGCAGCGGCGGTCGCGCGCTCGTACAGCCGGGCCGGGCCCATTCACACCTGGCGGCGAACGCGCACGTGCGGGCCACGGCATCGGCCGGGGGGACGGCACCGGGAACGGCCGTCAGCAGCTCCACGTAGTGATCCACCGGCGGCTCGGCTAGCAGCAGGCTCAGGCTGTACGGATGCGCCGGGACCGTCATGAGCTCCCGCGCGGGGGCCTGCTCCACGACCGAGCCCGCATACATCACCTGGATCTGGTCGCAGACCGAGAAAGCGACACGAAGGTCGTGGGTGATCAGTATCAGGGCCATGCCGCGGCGCTGCTGGATCTCCTTGAGCAGCTGCAGCACCTCCGCCTGGGTGGTGACGTCCAGCGCCGTCGTCGGCTCGTCGGCGATCAGCACCTCGG
>DASXIA010000060.1:0-2128 GCA_036488155.1 Streptosporangiaceae bacterium
CGGGCGCCACGATCTTCCTGACCCCGGCCAGCAACTGCTCGAACACCGTTGGCGCGGTACCGGCGGGGCTGCGGCTGGTCAAGGTCAACTCGCTCAGCGACGCAGTCAGCGACCTGACCGCTATTCGCCACGGGCAGCCAGTGCCATCCTGCTAGGGCCGCCGGTTCTCGCCCAGGGCTCCCGTGCCTGCCGTCATCGCAGTGGCCGGAGGCACCGCGCTCCCGGCCGGTGGCCAGCGCAGGAGAGCCCGTTCCCGGTCTGGTTCCGGCCAGTGAAATCGGGCCGGTTTAGGGCGCGCCTGCCTTCGCCAGCGGCAGCGGGTGGCTAGCCTTAGCGCGGACCTGGCCGGCGGGCCGGGCTGAACGTCCGGCGGGCTCGGGCTGAACACTTAGCCCGCCCCGGCTGAACACGCCGGTGCGGGAGCCCAGGCGCGCTGCCGGCTGCGGCGCGTTGCCCTCGCTGAGGGCGTACGCTCGGACCAGAGGGACATCCGGGACGGGGCTGCGGACTTGACTGTCGTCGTGGTTGCGCGTCGACATGAGGCGTGTCGGCACTGCACGGACTGGTACCGGCGCGCCGCGCGGGACCAGCCAGGATCGATCGAAGGACGGAAAATTAAACCGGTAGCGCGACTGGGATGAACCGGAGCGGACAACCGGGTTTGAGTAAGTGAGTTACAGCGGAGGGAAGGAGCGGGACTGGTCGTGGCGGTTCGTGTGCTGGTTGACGCGACCGCGGTGCCTGCTGACCGCGGCGCGCTTGGCCGATACGTAGACGGCCTGGTCAGCGCGCTCGATGCGGCCGAGGCCGATCTCGCTGTGGCCTGCCAGCGGGCGGACGAGGAACGATATGGCCGCTTGGTGCCGAATGCCAGAGTCGTGGCGGGGCCGCCTGCCATCGCCCACCGGCCGGCCAGGCTGGCCTGGGAGCAGAGCGGGCTGCCACTGGTCGCTCAGCAGGTCGAGGCGGGTGTCATCCATTCCCCGCACTACTCGATGCCGCTGCGGCCGAGCATCCCTGTCGTGGTCACGATCCACGACCTGACCTTCTTCACCGAGCCGGACGCGCACAGCCCGGTGATCGCCACCTTCTACAAGGCGGCGATCCGCACCTCAGCCAGACGCGCGACGCGCCTGATCGTCCCGTCCAAGGCCACCAGGGACGAACTCGTCCGGGTGCTGGCGGCCGATCCGACCCGGATTGACGTGGCGTATCACGGCGTCGACCACAACCTGTTCCACCGGCCGGATGAGCAGCAGCGGCGCCGGGTGTCCGACCGGCTCGGCCTGCACGGCAAGGGCTACGTCGCCTATCTCGGCACGCTGGAGCCGCGCAAGAACGTGCCGGCCCTGATTACCGGCTGGGCCGCGGCAGTTGCCGACCTGCCCGACCCGCCTGCGCTCGTGCTCGCCGGAGCCAGCGGCTGGAGCGAGGAAGTTGACGAGGCAGTGGCCAGGGTGCCCGCGCACCTGCACCTGGTGCGGCCTGGTTACCTGCACTTCAATGACCTGCCCGGGTTCTTCGGCGGCGCGCTGGTCGTCGCCTTCCCGAGCACGGGTGAGGGCTTCGGGCTGCCTGCGCTGGAGGCGATGGCGTGCGGCGCGCCCGTGCTAACGACGCATCGCACCGCGCTGCCCGAGGTAGGCGGAGACGCGGTGGCCTACACCGAGCCGGACGCCGAGAGCATCCGCGCCGCGCTGCGTGCGCTCCTGGAGGATCCAGGGCGCCGGACCGCACTCGGCGACTCCGGCTACTCCAGGGCGACGGAATTCAGCTGGGCAGCTTCAGCGGAGGCGCACATGATCAGCTACGAGCGGGCGGCCGGGCAGGGCGCCGAATAGCGGCCTGCGCCGTGCTTGGCTGCGGTGCGCTGTGCTTGGCTGCGGTGCGCTGGGCTCGCCGTCGGAAGCCTGGCCATCGTGAGGCGGCTGCCTCACTGACCGCGCTCGTCCCTCAGCGCGGCTGTCCGGGGATCAGAGCCTGTCGCCGTGGCCGCGCTGTTTGAGCTCCTCGACGACCTGCTTGACCTCCTGAGCGCGTGATCGGGCGCACACGAGCGTGGCGTCAGGAGTGTCCACGATGACCACGTCGTCGAGCCCGACCACGGCAACGACCCGGTCTGTCGTAG
>DASXIA010000091.1:0-6068 GCA_036488155.1 Streptosporangiaceae bacterium
ATGCTTGGCCTGCGCGATCTCATCAAGCCAGGCAGCGTCTGTTTCGACATCGGAGCCGCGGCAGGGCTCTACACGCTTGCGCTCTCCAAGCTGGCCGGACCAACGGGCCAGGTGCACAGCTTCGAGCCGGTGCCGTTCGCCCATCCCTTCCTGACGCGGTTGCTCGGCACCCGTTCCACTGCCAACGTGCGTCATCACGCGGTGGCGCTGGGCGTGGAGCCCGGACACGGCGTCATGAGCGTGCCAGTGGGCCGACTCGGCCCGGTCACGGGCCGGTCCTTCCTCGACGCCGACTGCGACGGCCCGGGTTCCAATGCTGAATTCCGCGGCCAGATGGGCGTGGATGTCGAGGTCCAGACACTCGATGACGTCTGCGCTGGGGCAGACATAGCCCGCCTCGATTTCATCAAGATCGATGTCGAGGGCGGCGAGCTGCAGGTACTGAAGAGCGGCGAGGACACGATCAAGCGGTTCAGGCCAACGTTGCTGGTCGAGATCGAGGACCGCCACACAGCCCGGTACCGGCATGCCGCCAGTGACGTCGCCACCTGGCTCGAGCAGCGCGACTACGTGATGCACACGTGGCAGGGCAGCTGGCAGCAGACTGACGTGGTCTGCGCGCACGCGCGCAACTACCTGTTCCTGCCGGGCGAGAGCACCGAGCCCGGCCTGCCGCTGACTCAGCCGGAGCCGGCACTGCTCGACGGGGAAGATCTGGCAGCCACCGGCTGACTTCAGGTCGGCTGAGTTTACGTCGTCAGCGCCGCGACAACGGCAGGAAATACGGCGTCAGCCAGCCCGTCCAGCTCCGCTGTGGTGAGCAGCTGAACTGGATGAGGTACGTAGAGCATGCGGCAGCCGGGCATACTCAGCAGCCGGGCCTGCTCCACCGCTTCGTCAGCGAACGGGGTGGTGGCGATGCCGACTGCCGGGATCTGGCGGCGTTCCAGCCGAACGAGGTCGTACACACTGCACGACGTGCAGGAGCCTCAATCGGCCAGCGCCTCGACGACCGCGTCGGAGACGCTGGTAATCCGGTCGATCAGGTCGAGGGCAGCCGGCTTGGAGAAGATCTCCTTCGTCTCCCGGCTGGTCGTGGCGCCGGCCTGCTGCAGTAGGGTCTCGACCCTGTCGAGGAACTCAGCGCCCCGGTTCTTCCTGATGTCGAGCAGCGTGACGCGCAGGCCAGAGATGCTGGCCGGCCGAGGAGCGATCGGCTCGGGCGGCCGCACCCGCTCGTCGAACGGGCTGACATAGTCGGCGCTCACGGCGACTCCACCTCCGCAGAGACGATCTGATACCCCATGCCGGTGCACGGGCCAAGGACAGCACTGTAACGTCCCGCTTCGCCGCCCGCGACGAGCAGCACGATACCGTCAGGCGACTGCCATTTGTGCACCTCGGCTGCCGGGTCTGCGGCGTGCACGAACGGGGTAGTCTCGCCGCGGCGCAACTCGCGGGCTGGCTTGCGCACGGCGTCGAACATGAACTCGCGGAGCTGCCGTTTGGTCCAGCCGGCCGCCCGGAACATCGCCGCATGCTCGGGGCAGATGACAAACACTGACGGCTCTGCCAGCGGCCACCAGTTGGTGCTCCAGGTGCTGGCCGCGGCCCAGGCCAGGACGTAGGCGAGATCCTCGGGCGTGCGGCTGCGGTGGTCCGAGATCGACAGCGGGGCGTCACAGCCGATGACCGTCACGACGGACTGGCCGGGCTCGAATCCGCGCTCCGCGTGGAGCGGTTCCCACGGGCTGACTTCCTCGTCTTCGGCGATGCAGAAGCCGACCTTGCCCATCTGACCAAGGGTGGACCGGTCCAGCGTGCCCGGCATGCCCCCGCCTGTCAGGCAGACGAGCAGCCGGATCGCGCGGCCGATCGTCAGGTTAGCCCGGTTCCCCGGTCCGAGGGCGCCCATGCCGCTGTTCATCTGCAGGGCCTGCCTGACTGGCCCGTTCACCACGATGAGCTGCCCGGCTGGCTGCGTGGTGACGGCCTGGCCGTGCAGGTTGAACCGGGGATCGAGTGCTGCCCTGGCGGCAGCGACCACGACCGGGAAGTAGTCCGGGCGGCAGCCGGCCAGCACGGCGCAGGCGGCCAGGCGCCGCAACGTCGCCTCGCCCATCGACGGCGGCACTTCCCCGAGCGACTCCTCGGCGTCGAAGCGGCCGAGCATCCGGTCGACCCGTTCCGTCGTGGGAGGGATTACTGGCAGGCCGTCGGTCCAGCCCCGCTCGAACATCTCCTCGAGGTCGTCATCGGCGGCAGGCAAACTCATCGCCGCGGCCAGTTCGGGATCGATGGCGGCCTTCGATGAGCAGCCCGGTTTACGAAGCGGATTGGTCGCTGCTGGGACCGGCAGGTCCGGGCCGGCCGCGGCGATCAGTTCGGTCAGGCCTGGCTGGTCCCAGCCGGTCAACGAGGCGACGATCGAGCCGTCCTTGCCGACCAGGACCGCGGTGGGCACCGATAGCAGCCCGTATTGGCGGGACGCCTGGTAGGGCGGAGCCTGCGAAACGACTCTGCCGGCCCAGCCGCAGGTGCGCGCAACCCGCAGGGCGATCTCGAGCGGATCCTCGAAGATCGCGGTGCAGCTGAGGCCGCCGGCCGCCAGCGCCGGACACAGCGGACCGAGGTTGCGCAGCGCCATCGCCGAGGTCGGGCACTCTTCCGACACGAACAGCAACAGGGCCGGGCCGCCGGCAGTCAGGCGAGCGATGGTGACTGGCTCTGGATCGATCGAGCTGACGGCTAGCTCGGGCGCCGGCCGGAGACTAGTGCCATCGCTAGCGCCTTGCATGTCCTCTAGTTATCACAGATCACGCGAGGCTGTCAGGTCCGCGAGCGCTCCGGTGACAGCCGGCCTCACGTGCGCGTTCCCCTCCTGGGGTTCGAGCGTGCTGCCATGCAGGTCGTGCACGTACCTGCCGCCGCGCAGCAGCGAGGCCAGGGCCGCTATCAGGCAGGCTGCGATGGCGAAGTCGAACGCGATGGCTAGCCCGTGCTCGAATGGGGCGGAGATCAGCGACGGGAAGAAGGTGTGTCCGGTTAGGTAGGCGGCGTGGCTCGCTGGCAGCTTGCTGATGGCATGTCCGAGCAGGGTCTGCACCGGATTGTAACCCAGCAGCGCGGCGAACATGATCGACACGGGCGGCAGTGCTGCTATCCGCGCGGCGTCGACCCGCGGCACACCCTGTGCGATCAGGCCGTGACCGAGCGCAGCCGGCAGTGTCGAGGCCAGCCCGAGGATGATCAGGGTGAAGAAGATGCCGATCGACAGAACCATGGCGGAGTTCTGGAACGTCGCGCTCATGCCGGCGCCGACACCACGGCGGTCCGGCGGCAGGCTGTTCATGATGCCGGCCCGGTTCGGCGAGGCGAACAGGCCCATGCCAATTCCGTTGAGCAGCAGGATCCCGGCGAACTGCCAGTAGCTGAAGTTGATCGGCAGCAGCTCAAGCAGTACGAACGAGGCCGCCGCCAGCACCATGCCGCCAGTGGCGAACGGCCGGGCGCCGTGCCGGTCAGATAGCCAGCCAGAGAGCGGCCCGGCGATCAGGAAGCCGATCGTCAGCGGGAGCATGGCGATGCCGGCCCACAGCGGAGTCTGGCTGAAGCCGTACCCGTGAATCGGCAGGTAGATCCCCTGCAACCAGATGATCAGCGTGAACATCAGGCCGCCGCGGCCGAGCCCGGAGAGCAGGCTGGCCATATTGCCCGCGGTGAACGGGCGGATCCTGAACAGGGCGAGGTTGAACATCGGCTCGGCGGCCCTGGTCTCGATGGCGCAGAAGATCGAGAGCACGGCCAGCCCGCCGAGCAGCAGGACGAGGACGAGCGGGCTAGTCCAGCCCATCGTGTGTCCCCCATAGGGCTGGATGCCGTACGTAATGCCGACCAGGACGGCGATCAGGCCGACTGCGAAGGTCAGGTTGCCTGCCCAGTCCAGCCTGGCGGGCTTGCGGATGCCGCGCTCCTGCAGCTTCAGGTACGACCAGATCGTGCCGAGCACGCCAAATGGGACCGAGACCAGGAAGACATAGCGCCAGCCGACCGGGCCGAGCACACCGCCGAGTACCAGGCCGATGAAGGAGCCCGCGATGGCGGCTACCTGGTTGAGCCCGAGCGCGAGGCCGCGCTCGTTCGGCGGGAACGCGTCGGTGAGGATGGCGCTGGAGTTGGCCATCAGCATGGCTCCGCCGACGCCCTGCAAGATTCGCATGGCGATCAGCCACCAGGCCGCGGCGGTCCCGTGCAGCCAGGTCAGCGACAGCAAGATAGAGAACGCGGCAAACACCGCGAAGCCGAGGTTGAACATCTTGACCCGGCCGAACATGTCGCCCAGCCGGCCGAAGCTCACCACCAGCACCGCGGTGACGACGAGATAGCCCATGATCAACCACAGCAGCAGGCTGGTGTTTCCCGGCTGCAGTGGGTTGACGCCGATGCCGCGGAAGATGTCCGGCAGCGCGATCAGCATGATCGAGGCGTTGACCGTGGCCATCAGGACGCCGAGCGTCGTATTGGACAGGGCGATCCACTTGTAGTGGATGCTGCTGCTGTGCCGTCCTTCTCGGCCGTGCTGCCCGCCGATGCCGCGGGACCGCGCCTCCTGCAAGCCTCCGGATAGTGCGTGGGCCCCTGGCCTGCCTGGCGCGGACGACATGACTCTTCCTTCCTCGTCGATCCTGAAATAAGTGCCGCTGAGCGTCTGAGTCTTGGCGCGGTCCGCTCCTATCGCGGCCGCGAAACCCCAGTACACAAGGTTACTTGCTTAAGGCAAACTAAGTAAGATGCCGAACTATTCCGCCCGCCCCGGCCGAGCTCACCGCCTCTACCATGGATATGGATGGTGGCCAGGGATCTCGCACTCCATCAGCCAACGGGGAGGACACCGGTATGGGGCTATCGGCTACTTTTCAAGCACATGACGTGTCAAGCGCCGAACTAGCGGAGTCCGTGTCGGCGATCTTGGATGAGACGAGAGTTCTCGGCTTGGCCACGACGACGGCTGGCGGAAGCCCTGCCGCCTGCAACGCGCATTTTGCCTATGACTCCGAGTGCCGTCTGTACATCCTGACCTCGCCTACGACGAGTCACATCCAGAACATCCAGCGCGACGGCAGAGCGGCAGCGGTGGTGTCAGACACCCAGCAGACTGGCGACGGTGGCATGCGCGGTCTTCAGATAGTCGGGCGGGCGGCCCAGGCTTCGGGTCAGGAGCTAGAAAAGGGCCGTGCCGCCTATCGTGAGCGCTTTCCGGCGACGGCACCAGCCCTCGCTTCGGAGGAGGCGTTCGAGGCTTCTGGCTGGGAGTCGCGGATCTATGTGATCTGGCCGGAAGTGGTCACCGTCTTCGATGAGCGGAGATTCGGGACCGAGCGATGGATCGAAGCAGCTGTCGGCTGACGGCGGGTGAGACGGTCACAAGCTAACGGTCACGAGCTACGCGTCTTCGGCGGTATCGACTAGCCGGAAGCGCTGCGTCAGCACCAACGTGTCATCGTTGGCAGTGAAGCTGGGGTCGCCCAGTTCTGCGCGGGCCTCGGCGCTATGCCAGAAGCTTTCGTGCCCGGCCCGCCACTGCGCCACCGAATCGTCACCTTCGCCCTCGTCAAGCACATGCTGCAGGTCAACGTCGGCGAGTCGGACCACCCGCGCCTCCGTCACCTCGATCGCCGCGACGCGCCGATCGTCCGAATCCACGACCGCCTCTAGTTGGCCGACGCTCGGCAGCGGCTCGTTCGCGCGCTCGTATGCGAGCACCAGGGCAGAAGTGGAAGTCTTCGCACCGGACAGAATCGCAGCGACTAGCCGGTCCCGCAGCGGCCCGGGGAACGCGAACTCTGCCCGAGGAAGATCATCGAAGTTCATGCCGTTGAGGGTACACATTTCGGCGTTCGGCACATCGCGCCGCCGCGGGCGCTGAGGGACCGGTACTCACAGCCGACCGTCACTCACCCACCAGCACTTCCGAATCGGGAGATTTCACGCGACTTGGACAGGTGGCGGGTGAGAGTGCAAGGTCGTGGTGCCGTCGGGGCTGACCGCGGTGGTGGTGCCAACTGTTG
>DASXIA010000105.1:0-1660 GCA_036488155.1 Streptosporangiaceae bacterium
GCCGCCGATCACCTCACCGGTCTCGCGCAAGATGGTCTCAAACATGCCCCACTGACCGTTGCCGCCATCCCCGGCGGCCTCGGCCTGCTGCACGGTATTCCGGGCGGCCACCCGGGTCCCGGGCAGCGGGTAGCCGCGAGCCCAGGACCGCGAACCAGGATCATCCGCCTCCGGGTCGGCCAGGACCCGTGCAAGCCTTACCGGCACTCGCCGCAGGTCGACACGCTCGGCTACCACTTGGTCGGGCTGCGCAACGCTCATGGCTCTTCCCATCATGATCTGCTCACGTCCGGCCCCGATATCTAGTCACCACATGCATGCCTTAGTCCCGCCTGTAAGTCCACATCCCGCCGGCGGTGGCCTCCGGCTCGGCATCAAATGCTCCTGTCACACTGGCTGCCCCACAGTTCCAGCATGTGCGGGCGGCGCAGGTCACCTTCCGGGGCCCGGCATGGCTTGCCGGCTTGGCTTGAGTTGGTGACCACGGGCCGGCCGTTGCTGCCGAACGGGACACCGCCGGTACCGCCGTGCGGCGGACCAGCGTCGGTGCCTTTGATCGGCTGGCCGAACAGGTTCCACAGCACGCCGGCTCCGGCGAGGAAGCTGACAGCCTGATCCAGATCGACTGGCGCATCGCATTCATGCATGCCGCAGCTGTTGCAATACGGCGCGACAGCTGATCGTCGCCCGCCGCAGTGAAGACAGAGCCCGCTAGAGATGACTGCCACTCCTCCACGTTTGTGCTCCCGAGGCAAGCGCACAACCTCGGTGGCAAGATCGCTGCCTGGATCGCACCGCCACGCAACGGCATCAATGGCATACCGTTCGACTACGAGTACGTGCGCAATACTCCTGGGCAGACCACTTGCCCGAAGGAGCGTGAGCATGTCCGCAGAAGATGCCGTTCCAGGTATGTCCGAGAGGCCAGCCCGGGAGAAGGCTAAGACGCCGCGCAGTGAGTTCGAGGCGTTCACGCGGGAAGACCTGGCGCTGCTGTACCTTCGTCAGGCTCGAACCGCGCTTGTCGCGCTGGCCGTGCTGGCGTTTGCGGTCCTAATCGCCTACATCGCCTTCGGGATCATCAACGCGATCAGCGTCGCACATCTCGCCCGTTAGCTCTGCGAGTAAGGATGCCGCTTAGCGCTGAGCGCACGTTGTCCAGAGGCGTGCACACAAGCACTTTGGACATGCGCCACGTCACCGGGCGTGTCGTCACCGGCACCGACGCCGCGCGGGCTAAGACAGTTCGATCAGGAGACATCGCTGCGCCGAGGGTTCATGGCCGTCACCGACGCGTCGGCCTGCTCGGTGACCGAGTCGCCCAGCAGCACGAAAGGACGCCGCTTAGTCGCGGCCTGACCGGCAGTACCGCTGTCCGGGAGTGCAGCATCAGGCGGACCATCCGCCGACGCTGCCATGCACGCATCGCACGCCGGCTCACGGCGCAGACGGTGGCGCAGCAGGCCAGCCCACGACCCGTGCGGCTGTTCGACGCTCATGCCTCGCGCGGCTGGTCATAGCCGCCCCTCAGCCTGATTGACTCACGCAGCACCGACAGCACATCGCCGTACTCGCCGAACGGCAGCACCCGGCCAGGGTGGTCGCTCAGCCACTGGAGGCACGCACGTTTCCACCGGTCAACGCCCTCATCACCAGGGAC
>DASXIA010000108.1:0-14615 GCA_036488155.1 Streptosporangiaceae bacterium
CCGAGCAGGGCGCGCGACCGGCGGCCGAGCTGACCAGCGCGGTGAACGGCGCGATGATCTCGGTCGGCGGGCTGGTCACGCACCGCCAGCAGCCGGGGACCGCGCGTGGCGTGGTCTTCCTCAGCCTGGAGGATGAGACCGGGATGGCCAACATCATCTGCCCGCCGAATGTGTGGCAGCGCTTCCGTAAGATCGGGGTAGACGCGAACGCACTGCTCATCCACGGTCGGGTCGAGCGGCTGGATGGTGCCGTCAGTCTGCTGGCCACCAAGCTAGAGCGGCTCCGCGTCGTCGCTGCTGCTCGCAGCCGCGACTTCCGCTAGAGGCGGGCCAATTTGTATCTCCGTGCGAGAAGATGGTCGACTACGGGGGCGGTTAATCCCTGGTGAGGTACCTGCGGACAACCGGCAAACTGAGTGACTTAAGCGCAAGGAGAAGCATGCCCTTCGACGTTGCCCGCACGTTCGCGGAGCGTTCCGGGGAGAACTTTGCCCTACACGAGCGGTACATGAACCCCCAGCTAGCCAGGACGCTCAGGACGCTGGGGTTCGACCGCAACTACATACGCGCAGAGGGCAGCTACCTCTACGACGACGCAGGGCAGCGGTATCTCGACTTCCTGTCCGGTTTCGGGGTTTATGCCCTGGGAAGAAGCCATCCGGCGATCAAGGCCGCGCTCCATCAGGCGCTCGACCTCGACCTGCCCAACATGATCCAGATGGACTGCGCGCTTCTTCCCGGCCTGCTGGCCGAGCAGCTAGTCGCCCGCACTCACCCTGGCATCAACCGGGTGTTCTTCTGTAACTCCGGTGCCGAGTCGGTCGAGGCCGCCATCAAGTTCTCCCGGCATTCCACCGGGCGGTCGAAGATCCTGTACGCCGAGCACGCCTTCCACGGGCTGACGACCGGTGCCCTGGCGCTGAACGGCGGCAAGGAGTTCCGCAAGGGCTTCGGCTCGCTCCTGGAGACCGCGGCCGTCCCGTTCGGCGACATCGAGGCGCTTGAGCAGCAGTTGCGCGGCAACGACGTGGCGGCATTCATCGTCGAGCCGATCCAGGGCAAGGGCGTCTACTGCGCGACTGCCGAATATTGGCGAGCTGCCCAGGCCCTCTGCCGCCGCCACGGGACCCTGCTGGTCACCGACGAGGTCCAGACCGGGCTCGGGCGCACCGGTCGGTTCTTCTGCCACGAGCACTGGGGCCTCGAGCCGGACATCATCACGATCTCCAAGGCCCTGTCCGGCGGCTTCGTCCCGATCGGCGCCATGCTGACCACCGAGAAGATTTTCGCGAGCGTCTACGACTCGATGGAGGACGCGCTCAAGCATTCGACGACCTTCGGGCGCAATCAGATGGCCATGGTGTCGGGGCTTGCCACGCTTGCGGCGTTCGATGACGAGGACATCATCGGGCGGGCCGAGCGTACTGGCGCTGACTTGCAGGGCAAGCTGCGCGGACTGGCCGAGAAATACGAGCTGATCAAGGACATCCGCGGGATCGGGCTGATGATCGGCATCGAGTTCGGCGAGCCCGATTCGAAGTCCGCCGCGCGCCGGTTCCGGACCCTGGAGCGCCTGCGGACAGGCATGTTCTCTCAGATGGTCGTCGTGCCGCTGTTCCACCGGCACCGGATCATCACGCAGGTGGCCGCCGACAATGTCAACATCATCAAGCTGCTGCCGCCGCTGATCTCCGGGCCGGAAGAGGTCGACTACTTTGTCGCCGCCCTGGACGACGTCATGGCCGACGCGCAGCGCGGTTCGGGCCTGACCTACGAGTTCGGCCGCACCATGGTGCGCGGCGTCATGCACCGCAAGTCGCTGCGCAGCATAGCCAGTTCCAAGCCGGTAACCGGCCCGGCCGCGCCCTCGGCTCAGTTGTCGGTGACTCAGTTGTCGGTGACTCAGCCGTCCGCGGCGTCCCCGGCTCAGGCGGCGGAAGCCGGCCAGGCTCACACTGGCCGGGCTGTCGCGGCCGGAATCGCCCGGGACCGTGCCAAGGAGGACGGGGCCGCTGCTGCCGACGGCGAGGATGTCGCCGATCTCGGCGGTCCCGGCGGGCGGGCGTCGGCGGGAATTGCCGCCCCGAGAGAATCCGGGTACATGTCGGCGGTCGCTCCGATCGAGCCGGGCGACCGGGTGGTCATCACCGGCGCGGCGGGATTCATCGGGTCCGCTGTCGCGCGCGCGGTGCAGGCCAGGGGCGCTCACGTGGTTGCCATCACCGAGCCCGGCGCGGACGACGGCAACCTTCGCGGCCTCGACGTGGAGCGTGCCGTCATCGATATCCGCGACGGAGCGGCCCTTCGGTCGGCCGTCGCCGGGGCTCGCTATGTCTTCCACCTTGCCGCGATCTACCGGTTCTGGGCCCGCGATCCGCGGATCTTTCACGAGGTCAATGTGGGTGGCACGCTCAACGTGATTGACGCGGTCCAGGCTGCCGGAGCGCAGCGCCTGGTGTACACCTCCACGGTCGGCGTACTCGGGCTCGGCCGCACCCGGCACGGTCAGCCTGCCGACGAGACCTGCTACGCCGACGTGGCGCACATGTTCGGCCACTACAAGCGCACGAAGTTCGCTGCGGAGCATGAGGTGCTGCGCGCAGCCGGCGAGGGACTCGACGTGACTGTCGCGCTGCCGACGTTCCCCCTCGGCCCTGGTGACCGGGCGCCGACGCCGACGGGCAAGGTCGTGTTGAATTTCCTCAACGGCAAGATGCCAGGCTTCGTCGACACGGCACTGAACGTCTGCCATGTCGACGACCTCGCGCTAGGTCACGTCGCCGCCCTCGAGCACGGCCGCAAGGGCCGCAGCTACATCCTGGGCGGTGAGAATATGACGATGCGCGAGATCCTGCAGGCGCTCGCGGATTGCTCTGGCCTGCCCATGCCCCGCTTCGAGGCTCCGCGCCCGCTCGGTGTGGCAGCCGCCCTGGCGTCCGAGCTCATTGAAGGCCGGATGCTGAAGCGCGAACCACGGGTGCCGCTAGAGGGCGCGCGCATGGCGACGACAAAGATGATCTTCAACGACGACCGGGCGCGTGCTGAGATCGGTCATAAGTCGCGGCCAGCACGGCTGGCGATCGAGGACTCAGCGCGGTGGTTCACCGACAACGGCTACGTGTCAGCCGAGCGCCTGGCGGCTATCCACTGGCAGCGGTAGCAAATAGCGTCCGGAAGCACGACCGCTGCGATCGCCGTCTTCTCGGGGAGCCTGGCGAGCGTCCGGAGTGGTCTCGCGCCTTGTCGGGCGAGTTCGAGTTCTGGCTAAGCCTGGGCTGTGCGGAAGGATCATTCGCGGTCCGGCAGCTGGCTTGCGAGCTGGGTGCGTGAGGTGATGCCGAGCTTCCGGAACACCTTGGTCAGGTGGTATTCGACCGTGCCGGGGCTGATGAACAGCTGCGCGGCGATCTCGCTGTTTGTGGCACCGTCCGCGGCACGGGCCGCGACTCGAACTTCTTGAGCGGTGAGGTCGCGCTCAGTTTCCGGGGTGCGTGATCTGGCTCGTTCGCCGGTGGCGCGCAGTTCGCTGGCCGCTTGCCCGGCGAAGCCATTGGCGCCGATGTCCTGGAACATGTTGTGCGCGGTGCGAAGCTGGTGTCGCGCGTCGATGCGTCGTTTGGCCCGGCGCAGCCACTGGCCGTACAGCAGGTGCGCGCGGGCCAGGTCGAGGGCCGCGTGGCTGCGCTCGAGCTGGTTGATCGCCTCGGCGAAGGCGTCTTCGGCGCTGTTGCTGTCGGCCAGCAGCGCCTGGCAACGGGCCCGCAGGCCAAGGGCCCAGGGCGTGCCCGCCGCGCTGGTGCGGTCGGCGAGGACGGCGAATGCGCTGGCCGCCGCGTCGCGGTGGTCGCTGCGGACGGCGGCCTCGATCAGTTCCGGCAGGGCCTGCTCCGTGGTGAATGCTATATCGTTCCTGACCACGTGCGACGCCGCTTCGTAGGCGGCCTGGAACTGGCCGGCGCTCAGGTCCGCGATCGCCGCGATGTACCTGCCGTAATCCGCGGCACCGTCCTGGCCTCGAGCGGTCGCTTCGCGAATCTGAGCCTGTGCGGCGGCGGCCGGCTGCGCGGTATTACCTTCAAGCGCCGGCAGCAGGGCCGGGCCCCGGATGGCCAGGCCGGGCGTTCCTGATGTCTGGGTCGCAGCCATCAGTTCGCGCATCTCGGTCCAGCGGTCAGCCGCCAGGTCGAGGTGACCGGCAAGCGAGTCTGCCACCCCTCGGAAGTCGAGGGCGAACAGAAGCTCGGTGAGCGCGCAGAGCTTGCGGCTGAGCCGCAGCCACCGGTCGGTGATGTCGAGCAGGGCCTGATCGTCCCACAGGCTCCCGGCAGCGATCGCGCCCGGCCCGAAGGAGTTGAGGCCGGCAGGGGTATCGAGGTCGTCGGCACGCAGTGCCCGCAACGCGGCTTTCAACGGCGCCATGGCGGCGGCGTAGCCCTTGGTGTACCTCGCCTGGTACCCGGCCACCAGCAGGTCCTGGGCCCGGGGCGCCGATCCCGCTGGCCGGGCCGGAGGCACCATTGTGGCCGCGATTTTCTTGATCTCGGCTGGCCCGGCCCAGGCGGCTGCTCTCAGCGCGGCCAGCAGCGCGTCAGCCGCCGACTGCGGGGCTGCTGTCAGCGCCGCAGCCGCGTCTACCAGGGCATCGGCGGCTTCGATGTCACGGCCCTGGGCGAACAGTGCCTCGCCGTTAATCTTTTTCGCTTGCCCCCGTTCGCAGCCATCGGACAGCCGGGGCAGCGCATCGCTGGCGACTGTCTGGGCGGTGTCTGGCCGGCCGATCACCAGCTCCGCTTTGGCGAGGTCGACTTCGCGTCGCGCTCGCTGACCGTCGTCGGGTGTCAGCGCTACCGAGCGCTGCAGCAGGCCGGCCGCGCTGGTGTACGCGCCGCGGGCCCGGGTGCGCTCGGCTGCGGCTTGAAGGTCGCCGGCCAGGCTCTCATCGGGCGTCGCGGCAGCCGCCGCGCGGTGCCACATCCGGCCCTCATCGTCGCTGCCCGCGGCCTGGCATAGCCAGTGATGCGTGCGGCGCCGGGAGGCGTCGGTTGCCCCGTGGTAGACGGCCGACCGCATCAGCGGATGTCGGAACCGCACAAGGTTTCCGGAGACTTCGATCAGCCCGGCCTTCTCCGCAGCATCAGCGTCGATACCCGCCTCGGCCGCCGCGCGCCGCAGCAGACCCATGTCGCCGGACACATCAGCGGCGGCCAGCAGCAAGAACTCCTGCGCATCCGGCGGCAAGCCGCGCACCTGACGCAGGTAGTGATCCTTCAGCCGCTGGCCGACCGGGATCGGCTCGGGCTGATACGCCCGTTCGACCAGCTGCTCAGCGGTGAAATGCGAACCGACCTCTACCAGTGCTAGCGGGTTGCGGTTGGTGCCGGCCAGCACCCGGTCCACCGTCTGCGGGTCGAGCGGCGTCCCCACCACTGCGCGCAGCAGTTCTGCTGCCGCGTCATCAGGTAGCCCGCCGACCTCGATCGCCGGAAGCTGCTCGAACGCGGGCGGCGTACCGCTGACGGTCAGGATGATGCCGACCCGATCGGCATGAAGACGGCGCGCTGCGCATCCGAGCACCAGTGCCGACTCCGCATCGATCCAGTGCGCGTCATCGATCACCCACAGCACCGGCTGATGAGCAGCCGCGCGGGAGAGCAGCGTGAGGCAGGCGAGCGCGACAAGAAAGCTGTCCGGCGGCGGACCGGCCTCCTGGCCGAAAGCCACTTTCATCGCCTGCCGCTGCGGACCCGGCAGGTCACCGATCAGTGGCAGGAGCGGAACCAGCAGGTGGTGGACCGCGCCGTACTCCAGATTGATCTCCGACTCTACGCCGGTGATCGCAGAGACCTGGAGCCCTGACGCTGCCTCGATCGCGCAGCAGGCCAGGGTGGTCTTGCCGACCCCGGAATCGCCGCGGAGCACCAGCACGCCGCTGAAGCCACCCCGGACGGCATCCAGCACCTCATCGATGGCGGCCCGCTCAGCGCCCCGGTCCAGCAACGGGCGCTCCGGACGCCATCTACCTGGCATGACGGTCATCGACTAGCCCCCCGTAGACCCCATGCTAGGCGTGCCACGGACCTTGGCCCGGCGCCAGCCACTGACCTCGGCTTAGCGCGCCAATTTGCCAACTTTCGGAAAGAACCTGCCGGAAGTACGGCTTTGTCCGGAACGTACGACCGTCGCCGCGGCCTTCCGCTGGGGGGAGGACTTGGCATTTCCTAGATTCGAGGACCGGCAAGCCAAACGTAGCGTGATCACTACCGGGGCCACGGGCACGTGGGGAAGGCAGCTCAGGGCTTCGGCGGCGTCGAGGCTGCGGCCGATACTTCGGAGGGCTGCGGCTGCAACCGGCGCCGGGCCGGGCGCCAAGGTTGCGCCGATACGTGGGGGGGTTCGGCTGCATCCGGCGCCCGGCCGGCCATCGCAATGGGTTCCGACGTCCGTGAGGAAGGCGCCAACGGGGTGCCGCGGCTGAAAGGACACCGTAGTGAAGTACATGATCTTGACGTTCGGGTCGCAGCAGGACTATCAGGGGCTGGTTGGTCAGCCGTCGGCGCGGCCGTCGTGGACGCGGGAGGACTGTGCGGCGCTGGGGGCGTTCATGCAGGCGTTCAACCAGGGGCTCCTGGACTCGGGCGAGCTGGTGGAAACACGAGGCCTGAGCGTTCCGGTGCACGCTCGGCGGGTCCGGCTCAAGGAGGGGGTCGCGGTGGTTACCGATGGCCCTTACGCCGAGGCCGAGGAGGTGCTGGCCGGCTACTGGGTGGTGGAGTGCGAGAGCTTGGACCGTGCGACGCAGATCGCGTCCCGTCTTGCCAGTTGTCCGGGTCCTGAGGACGTCCGGGCACGCGCCTATGCTGACGTCCGGCCGGTCGACGAGCGCCAGCCGGACTTCGAGGGCTGAGGACGAAAGGGCGCTCGCAGGTGATCGCGACCTGACCGGTCTGATGTCCGCACTCGCTGCTGTCAACGTCCGGCGCCGGCCACTCAGTCGACCTGGACGCCACGGCGGCACCGCTCAGACGGGCCCGGAGTCGCCCGGCGTGACCAGCCCGGATTCGTACGCGAGCACGACTGCCTGGGCGCGATCGCGCAGGTCAAGCTTGGTCAGGATGCGGCCGACGTAGGTCTTGGTCGTTTGGACGGCGATGACGAGAGTGTCGCTGATCTCCGCGTTGGACAGACCGCGGGCGATTAGCCTCAGCACCTCAGTCTCCCGCTGGGTCAGGGCACCGAGGGCGGACGGAAGCGGTGGCTCCGCGCGCGGGCGGCGAGCGAAGTCGGCGATCAGCCGCCGGGTGACCGACGGGGCAAGCAGCGCATCCCCGCCGGCGACGACGTGTACGGCGTGCACAAGCTCGGCGGCGGTGGCGTCCTTAAGCAGGAAGCCGCTAGCCCCGGCCCGCAGCGCATCGTAGACGTAATCGTCGAGGTCGAAGGTGGTCAGCATGAGCACCCGCGGTCCCTGACATTCCGCGGATCGCCCGGATATGCCGAGGCCATCGCTTGCGGGGCCGCGCAGGATCTGCCGGGCTGCCTGGAGCCCGTCCAGCACTGGCATCCGCACATCCATCAGGACGACGTCCGGCTTCAGACGCCGTGCCTGGTGCACCGCCTCGGCCCCGTTGGCTGCCTGGCCGACCACCTGCAGGCCGGGCTGTGCGGCGAGCACCGCGGCGAAGCCTTCGCGCACCATCGCCTGGTCATCGGCGATAAGGCAGCGGGTGCTCATACGGTGCCGCCCAGCGGCAGTACGGCCGACACCGCGAAGCCGCCGTCAGGTACCGGGCCGGCCGATAGCGAGCCTCCCAGCAACCCCACGCGCTCGCGCATGCCGGTCAGACCGTGCCCGGAGCCTCGTTCCCGATGAGGGGCTTCGGAGGGAACGCCAGGTCCGTTGGCAACTCGCAGCAGTACCGCATCGCGTTCGTGGCTGACGGACACGGTGATCGCGGCTCCCGGAGCGTGCTGGCTGGCGTTGGACAGGCACTCCTGGACGATCCGGTACGCGCAGACACCGACGGCGGAAGGCACCTGCTCGAAGGCCGCCGGCGCCACCAGTTCGACTGGCACTCCGGCGCGGCGGGCGGCGACGACCAGGGCGGGAACGTCGCAAAGCTGGGGCTGCGGCGCCAGGCCCGCGGGCTCGTCGTGGCGCAGCACGCCGAGCAGCCGTCGCATCTCAGCCAGAGCGTCGCGTGCTGTCGCGCTCAGCGAGCCGAACTCCGCGCTGGCCGCCTGCGACATGCCGGTGATTCGATACGGCGCGGTCTCCGCCTGGACCGCGATCAGTGACATGTGGTGGGCGACCACGTCATGGAGTTCCCTGGCGATCCGGGTGCGTTCCTCGAGCACCGCCCGCTGGGCCCGTTCTGCCTCGGTGCGCTCGGCCTGCGCCGCTAGGTCATGCTCCGCCGTCAGCCTGCGGCCGACGCTGTCAACCGCGATGATAACGGCGGTGAGCGCGAGCGTGGCACCCACCGGGCCGCCCTTGTTAGCTACGTCGGCGTGCAGCCACAAACCCCACGGGATGAGTGTCAGCGCCCACATCCACCACAGCGCCGGGCGTCCGTTGCGCACCCCGGCAACGGACAGTGCCACCAGCATCGCCAGTATCTGGGGCGGCCCCCACGGCCAGCCTCCCCACCAGTAAGCGGGCTCTAGCGGCACAAGGAGCAGCGCGAGCCAGCTGAGCCGCCAGGCCAGCAAGGGATACCGGGCCGCCAGCGGCAACGGCGCCACGGCGAGCACGGCCGCGAGCTGCCAGAAACCTAGCGAGTGGCCGGCCGCGGGCCGCGGCGGAAGCGAGCCTGCGGGCATGCGCGGACTGGCCAGCCCGTGCACGCTCGCGACATTGACCAGACACAGCGCCACAGTTGCGAAAGCCAGGGCTGCGATCGCCGCACGCCGCTCGCGATGTGCCCGCCAGCGCCAGGCGACGCCGGTGTCCCTGCCCGCCAGGACCTGAGCCAGGCCAGCGCCCGCCTGTCTCGCTGCGCTGCGGATCGCCTCCCGGCTACGCGGCGCCTTGACCACGTAACCCGGGTTCAGTCTCACGGTCCAAGACTAGGTGTCGCGGGAAGCCCCATCATCAGCCCTGCGTAGTCATACCCCGGTATCAGACGGGGCGGCTGGCGGCCGCTGCTACCGCCGGAGTACGAGGTCTCATTGCGCTCCGTGGCGTGACGACCGGCTGCAGTCCGCGCTGAGATCGTCGACCTGCACCCAACCCGTCGCGAGGAGCGTGGCATGAATGTCGAGATCACAGACCTGAGCCGCAGGTTCGGCCGAAACACCGCTGTGTCCGGGATAGACCTCCAGGCAGGCCCGGGAGTACTTGGCTTGCTCGGGCCTAACGGCGCCGGTAAGACGTCGCTGTTGCGGATGATGGCCACGGCGATCCCGCCGACGTCAGGCCGGCTCCGGCTGCTTGAACGTGACCCTGGCCAGTACGGTCCGCGTCAGGAAATCCGGCGCCGGCTCGGCTATCTGCCACAGAACCTGGGCTACTACCCGGGCTTCACGGTTGTGGAGTTCATCGAGTACTTCGCGCTGCTGAAGGAGGTGCCCGCCAGGCGAGTTCGCGCTGCGGTGGCGGCTGCAGTCGAGCGTGTCCAGCTTGGCGATCGGGCCAGGGCAAGACTGCGGACGTTGTCGGGCGGCATGCTGCGACGGGTGGGGATCGCGCAGGCCATCGTGAACCAGCCCGAGCTCCTGCTGCTGGACGAGCCGACCGCCGGTCTCGACCCGGAGCAGCGGGTCGCTTTCCGCGGCCTGCTGCGCGACATCGGGCGAAGCGCAACCGTCGTCGTCAGCACACACCTGGTCGAGGACGTAGGGGCTGCCTGCAGCCAGGTCGTCGTCATGGACCTGGGCAAGGTCGTATTCCGCGGCAGTCCTGCCGAACTCGAAGCGTGCGGCCAGGTACACGGCGTGGGCGACGCGCCGCTCGAGCGCGGGTACACCGCTGTCCTGTCCGGGAGCCGGTCGTGATCGCGCCGCAGAGTTTGGGGGCCGGTCGGCCGTCACCGAGTGCCCGTCGCTGGCCAGTGCCGACCGCCGCGCGGCTGATGCGGCTAGAGCTGCGGCACAACGCGATGCCGTGGCTGCTGCCGCTGGCCGTCGCCCTCTTCGGCGTCATCACGTACCGGAAGATGCTGGCGATGCCGCCGTTCTGGTACGTCCGCGCGGCCAGCACGCAGAGCGGGGTGGTCCTGGATTTCATCATGCCGGTAGCCGGCGCCGCGGCCTGGATGGGGTCACGGGAAGCCCGTCGGCGTGTCGCCGACCTGCTGGAGACGGTTGCCAGGCCACGGTTCGCCCGGCTACTCGCAATCTGGGCGGCCACCTCGTGCTGGGCGGTAGCGGGCTGCCTGCTTTGCCTGGCCGCGGCGTACTGGGCGACATCGCAGCGGGCAAGCTGGGGCGGGCCGCTGTGGTGGCCGGCCGCAGTCGCCGTCGCGAGCATGCCGGCTTTCGCCGCGCTCGGGCTCGGCGCCGGCGTGCTGGTGCCCAGCCGGTTTACCGCGCCCGTGGTCACTATCGCCGCGTTCTTCGTCATGGTCCTCACCACGGAGTTGATCGTCGGCAGCCAGTCGTACTGGCAGATCTCACCGATCGTGTCCGCTCCGTGGGACGTAGGTCCGGATCTTGGCGTGGCGACCTTTTACCCCTACCTCCCTGACCTGTCCATCGCCCAGGTCATGTTCCTGGCGGGACTGACCGTGGCAGTAGTAGCAGCCGCTGCGGGGCTGCCCCGGGTGTCGGGGCCGCGCAGGCTGCGGATCGCTGCCGCAGTCGCTGCCACGGCGGGGCTGCTGACGGCGGGCACGGCTGTCGGTCTTGCCGGGACCGGCACGCTAGGCGCGCATGGCATGATCGCCATTCCCGCCCTGCACGACGCCGCCGACGACCGACCGCTGCAGTTCACCGTGTGCAGCCGGACCGCGATCCCCGTCTGCCTGAACCCGGCCTACGCGGCGGACCTCCCCGCGGCAGCGAGTGCCCTCGGGCCAGTGCTCAGCGAGGTAGCGGGCGTTCCCGGCGCACCGGTGCGCATCATTCAGTCCGGCACGACTTACCTGCAGGGGTCGCGTAATCAGGTGGCGATCTCGCTGGCAGGACCGGTTGTCAGCGGGACGCCGCCGGTTTACCACTTTCTGCTGCCCGATCAGCTGGGCGGGCTACAGCTCAGTCCCGTTCAGTTGCGTGCTGTCCTCCGATCGGGCACCGGTCCGTCGATCATCGCCAGCGTCGTCGGTGACGGTCCGGGTGCGTCCGCAGCGCAGCGTGCGGTGGCCGCTGCGCTGCTGCTGGCGGCAGGCGCGCCGGACAAGGTCCTGGCAGCCGGCACAGTATCGGGGGTGCAGGCGCAGGGAACGCCGGTGGACCGGTCAGTGCCGTCCCGCGGGCGTCGTGTGCCCGGGGCCGGGCGAGGTTCGATTCCGGCCCCGGTCTTCGCGGCCGCGCTCCGGTTCAAGGCGCTGCCGGCCTCGGCGCGGCACGCTTGGCTGGTGCGGAACCTGGCCGCATTGCGGGCCGGCCGGATCGCCTTGGCGCAGCTGCCATGAGCGTCGGCAGGCTGGCCGGCCCGCTTCGGGCCGGGACGCAGCCCTCTGGCGCACGACTGCGGAGTCGTCCGGCAACGGTCGGCGCGCGCCTGGCCTGGCTGTACCTCGTCAGCAGAAGGGTGCCCGCAGCGGCAGCTGTGATAGCCGGTTGTGCTGCAGGGCTGCGGATCGCGCTCATCGCACCCTGGGACGCCTACGGGGCGTTGCAGCTGCCGCTGGTATTCGAGACCGTCGCTGCCACGGTCGTCGTCGCCTGCTCGGCGAGCCCGTTCGGCGAGCCGGAGCGGGTCGCCGGACGGCACCTGCCGTGGCTGCGAGTTGTGACCGCTATGGCGCTCAGCGCCGCGGCAGTCGGGGCATTCGCTGCCGCCGGGGCCGGGGCTCACCTGTCCGGCGGAACGCTTGACGTGCTGCGGAACGTGCTCGGCATCGTCGGCCTGGGCCTGATCTGTGCCGCTGCGGTCGGCGCTTCGGTGGCGTGGGCCGGGCCGACGTCATACCTTGTTGTCGGCGTGTACGCGCTCTACACACAGTGGCATGGTCCGGCGCTTACGACGCCGTGGATCTGGCCGGCCCGCCCGCCGCACGACATCGGCGCTGCACTGTGCGCCGGGCTCGTGTTCGTAGCCGGAACGGTCCTCGTCACCATCCGCGGAGCCCGCGATCGGTCAGGTCAGCACGGTTGATCTGGCCCCGCGGCGTGCAAGCGCCCTGGTTGCAGGCTGGCGGCTCGGCCTGGTCATCCCGGTTCCTGGGCGGACCCCGGGTTCCGGCTGGTGATCATTCCGGCCAGCAGAATTTCTGCGGTTCGTCGCAGCCGGGGCGTGAGGTCGACGCAGGCCTGGGCCAGTGCCGGATCGGAGGCGTAGAGCTCGGCGAGGACTGGTCCGGGGTTAGCGATCTGCCACAGTGAGCCGGCCAGGGATGCGAGGGTGGCGACGAACTCGGTGCACTCGGCAAGGGTGAGTTCGGGCAGTACCCGCTGCACGACCGCGGCCGCCTCGTTGACAGCCCCGAGGGAGGTCAGCTTGTAACGCCGGACGGCGTCGGGGGAGACGTTGCGTTCCAGGTTGAGGGGCGTGTGCGCGATGAGGTCGCACAGCAGCGGCCGGTCGCTGAAGCTGCGCGCGAAGACATCGGCGACCAGGCTGGCAGAGCCCGGGGCGGCAGCGTCGAGTCGGGCGTGCAGCTCCTGCGCCCAGTCGCGCCAGGCCCCGGCGGTGAGCTCGAGGAAGATCTGCTCGCGGGTCTCGAAGTAGCGCAGCAGCGCCGACTTATGGATGCCGACCCGCGCGGCGATGTCGGCCAGGCTCACGTTGCGGACACCATCGCGCAGCGCCAGGTCGCGCGCGGCACCGAGGATGGCGTCGTGGCGCTGCAGCTTCTGCTCGGGGCGGCGGGCCCGCTGGAAGATTTCCGTGCTCATGGCAGACCTTAGTTTACCTAACGCACCACCGTTGTGTTAATATCGCAACGATGGTTTGTTAACAACTGAAGGGAACAGAGCTCATGCCACAGGTCTTCTTTCTCACCGGAACCAGCCGGGGCCTGGGCCGCCAGATCGCCGAGGCGGCCCTGGCCGCCGGGCACCAGCTGGTCGCCACCGCCCGCCAGCCGGACAGCCTGGCCGACCTGGCCGGCCGCTACGGCAGCCAGATCCTCCCGGTGGCGCTTGACGTCACAGACCCGGCCGGCGCTGCCGCGGCGGTGGCTGCAGGAACCAAGGCGTTCGGCCGTCTGGACGTCGTGGTCAACAACGCTGGCTACGCCAACCTGGCGGCGGTCGAGGACATCTCCTTGCCCGACTTCCGGGCCCAGATCGACGCCAACCTGCTCGGCGTCGTGAATGTCACCAAGGCGGCGCTGCCCGTTCTCCGCGAGCAGCGCAGCGGCCACATCATCCAGGTCTCCTCGATCGGCGGACGCCTGGCCACGGCCGGCCTGTCCGCATACCAGGCCGCGAAGTGGGCGGTCGGCGGCTTCTCCGAAGTCCTGGCGCGGGAAGTCGGCCCGCTCGGCATCAAGGTCACCGTCCTGGAGCCGGGCGGCATGCAGACCGACTGGGCCGGGTCATCGATGCACGTGCCGCCGATCAGTCAGCCGTACCAGCCGACGGTCGGTGCCATGGCCAGGATGCACCACGAGCTCGGCAGCGCGGGCGCGCTCGGCGACCCGGCTAAGGTGGCGCAGGTCGTTCTCAAGGTCGCCGCGATGCCCGACCCGCCACTGCGGCTGATCCTCGGCAGCGAGGCCTACGCCTACGCGATGGCAGCCGCCCGGGCGCGGTCCGAGTCCGACGCCGCGTGGCACGACCTCACCGTCTCCACCGACCGCGACGACGCCACAGCCGCCCAACGGGACCCGTACGCCGCGGCAAACAGCTGACCGATCCGGAAGCGCGCAGCCGGAATAGCCATGACGCCGGTGGCTAAAACGGCAGGATCATCCGGCCGCCGCTATCCCGGCCAACCCGGACTACCTCGGTCACAGCCCCGACGGGCAGCGGGCCGTAGATGTGCGGGTAGCACTCGGCGCCGGGAGCGGGGGCCTCATATCGGATGCCGACGGGCACCTGCTCGCTATCGATGACCAGCACGACCAGATCATCGGCGTCGCTATAAACCAGCTCCGCGACCGCGCGCAGCTGATGCCGGAGGGAGCAGTGGATGAAGCCTTCCTGCTCGAGCGTGACACCGCGAGTCGACATCCGGTATTCGCCGATGCGGACGGCCTCCTGCCAGGCGGCACGGTCGGTGATGTGCAGCAGTTCGGCCATCCGGTCACGATAGCGGCTTGCGCCTGCCTGTGCCGATTTCCGACTGCGCCGACGGCGCGGACCTGCGCGCGTGCCGGGTGGCATGGAACCATGAGTCGCGCCGAAACTGATCGCCCATAATGCCTGACAGGAGCGCTGACGTGATGAACGAGAGCTTTGCGCCCGAGTTGTGGCACGGGATCACCGGCATCTACTCGGCCATCCTGGAACATCCGTTCGTCACCGGGCTAGCCGATGGCAGCCTGCCGCGGGAGTCCTTCGAGTTCTAC
>DASXIA010000131.1:0-2319 GCA_036488155.1 Streptosporangiaceae bacterium
GGCGGGCGGGCTCGGCGCAGCCTTGGCCGAGCGCTGGGTTAATGGTCGAATGCATAGTCGTGCTTCCTCTTGTCGTTGCTTGCGGATAGGGCAGACGCGCCGATCGGGCTTGCCCAGCGCAGTCGGGCGCGCTTATCGAGAGGGTTCAGGCGTGCGGGCAGCGGACGCGCCTGATGGCGCGGACGCACGCACTGGCCTGTGCGTGGTGCGGGAGCCCCGCTACGTTTCCTCCGCGGCACAGTGCGCGGAAGGCGCCCCCAGCTGGCCAGCCGGCGACCGAAGCAGGGGCAGCAGCGTTATCGCTGTAAGCCGCCCGCCTGGAGGACTCGGTCGGCGAGCCAGTCACGGACCCGTCCGCCGCCGGGCGGCGCGGGCCGCACGCCGATGCGGCTGTCCACGAGGTCCCCGGCGCGAGCCGTCGGCACCGCGGCTGAGATTGACGTCGAGCTCTTGTGAAAGTTTTCACAAGGGTTGGCGACCAAGGTCTCATAAGACTTGATCATCGGATCGCCGTACCTCTCCGGCCGTCAGGCGGCCTGTCAAGCCCTTTCTAACACCGGCAACCACCAGCCCCGGCCATCCTGACGACATTTATGCGCTTCCCTAACGAATCGCGCACACTCGCCTGAGACAGGTTAGAGAAACCGCAGGTCAGCAGCCTGATTTGAGCCTCTCAGCAGCTGACGTCCCATGACCATGCGCTGTCGGCTAGGCGGTGGACTTAGGTCCGTTGCAATCTCCGCCCTGTGTCGGCCTAGCCTGATCTAATCGAGAGCCTGCGGGCCTGGCCAGCAGGACGACGGTGGGTGATTGGGCGAAATGACCCACCATGATCTATTTGCTGTTGGGCATGCTCAGTGCCCCGACACTCGGGGGGGTGTCGAGCCGGTGAGCCGGACATGGCGCGGCGAAGTCTCGGGCGGCCGGGCTATCGTCTACGCCGCGGCGGGCCTTGAGGGCGCGCTGTTCGTCACGTTCTTCGTGTCCGTTCAACTGCTGCTGAACAGGCACTATTTCTCGCTGTCTGGTGCGCAGCACGGCGTGGTGTACCTACCGCTGTTCGCTGCCACGGTGCTGGCAGCACTCTTCGCGACGAAGAGATCACGACAGGCTTCGCGGGGCCGTGTCCTTCGCCTGGGACTGGCCCTGAGCGCGGTCGGCCGGGCTGCCTTGATCCCCTTGGTTCTGGGCGCGGTCCGCCATGGTGCCGTCTTCTTTCCGGATCTGCTGTTCGCCGGCGCGCTTGCTGGTGCCGGTTTCGCGCTGGTCTACTCGGCTGCCACCGCTTTTGAGGTGGATGTCGATCCGGCCCGCCCGGAACGCCATCTGCTCCGCGTCACCCTGACGCTGGCCGCCGGGATGGCCGCTGGCCCGCTGCTCCAGATCGGCTTGATCGAAGCTGGCCTGTGGTGGGTCTTCCCGCTCATCACCATCGGGCTTGGCGTGCTGCTGATCGCTGTCAGCTCGCAGTCGCGTCTGGGACCGGACGCCGCGCGAAGCTGCGTTCTGAGTCATCCAGGCAAGCGTGTCCTCCCCGTCCGGGTCAGGGTTTACATTCCAGTCGCGTTCCTGACGGTCGCGGGCGTGGTCATCTGCGTGGCCTGGTCACAGGCCCGCCTGATCGGCGGGGATCCGGATGGAATCGGTACCAGGGTGTTCGGACTCGGGGCTTTCTGGGCCGCCCTGGCAGTCCTCGCCGCAGCAGCGTTCTCGGCCATCGACCTGCTCCCGTCCTGGCGCCGCACCGCCACTGTCGGGCTGTTCTTCCTTCCTGCGCTCGTCACCGTGACCGGGCTGGCGATCGGGCAGCCCGAGACGACACTCATCGGCATTTTTCTGCTAGCAGCCGTGGCGTGTGCCGCGCTCTTGCCGCCGGCGTCGCAGATGACGCAACAGCAGCTGCTTGCCCTGCCGCTCATCGTGGGGGCCGGCATCATCGCGATCTATCCCGTCGCGATCGCCCTCGCACGGCCGAGCCTGGCCGGCTTCCGTGGCACGGGCGTGCCGCTTCCCGTGATCTTCGCCGTGACCGTCATCGTGGCCATCGCCGCGCTCGTGACCTGCGCCGGCCTGATCGCCTCCCATCGCGCATACCCCGATCAACGCGGCACACCCGGGTCGACCGAGTCCGGGGCTCCAGCTGCCACACATGGGGCTACTGCGGCGGCACTGCCGCCCCTGCATGCGCGGCCCGGCACCGCGGTCGAGCTGCCACGCCCCAAGACCTCACGCCACGAGGACGAAGATCAGCCTGACGCCCAGTTAGGCCCCTTTAGTGGCAGTCAGCCGCACCACGACGACCAGTGGCCCACTGCTGAT
>DASXIA010000148.1:0-19246 GCA_036488155.1 Streptosporangiaceae bacterium
AGGTGATCCGGCAGAGCATCTTCTGGACGCTGATACTGATCGGGTTCTGCACGGTCATCGGGTTCGTCCTCGGCACTGTGCTCGGCATGATCGTCGGCTGGCGGCGCGGGAACTGGCGTGACGCTCTGGTGCCGATCACCACCTTCCTGTCGTCGCTGCCGTATTTCTGGTTCGCGCTCATGGTGATCTTGATCTTCGCCGTGACACTGCAGTGGTTCCCCAGCTCAGGCGGCTACGGCGTCGGCCTCCAGATCGGCTTCAGCTGGCCGTTCCTCAGCAGCGCGCTTTATTACGGAACACTGCCCGCGCTGACGATCGTGGTCGCCTCAGTAGGGGGCTGGCTCCTCGGCATGCGGAACATGATGATCACAACGCTGAACGAGGAATACATCTCGCTCGCGGAGGCCAAGGGCCTGTCCAGGCTCCGGGTCATGTTCACCTACGCCGGGCGCAACGCGGTCCTTCCCTCGGTGGCTGGCTTCGCCATGTCGCTCGGCTTCGTGGTCGGCGGAGCCATCGTCACCGAGATCGTCTTCAACTATCCCGGCATCGGCACCGTGCTCTTCCAGGCCGCCGAGGGTCAGGATTATCCGCTCCTCGAAGCCATCTTCCTGACGATCACGATTGCCGTGCTGATCGCGAATCTGCTCGCCGATCTCGCGTACATCGCACTCGATCCACGGACGCGGGAGGGCTAGTGATCATCAGCTCTGATATCGAAGTCGCCGTCGCTGAGCCGGACGAGAGTCGTCCTCGCCATGGCTGGGTGCGCGGGCTGCTGGTGCCGAAGGTGTTGTTCGGGCTCGTTATCGTCGGTTTCTTCATCCTGCTCGCGATCTTTGGCCCGATGCTGCTGCACACCGATCCGGGGACGGTCACCAGTGCCCGGTTGCAGCCGCCGTCGCTGAAGCACTTGCTCGGCACTACCCAGCAGGGCCAGGACGTGATGGCTCAGGTAGTCGACGGCGCGCGAGTCTCGATGGAAGTGGGCTTCGGCGCCGGAATCCTCACCACGCTGTGGTCGATCCTGGTGGGCCTGACCGGTGGCTACTTGTCCGGGACGAGCAGCGAACTGCTCTCCATGTTCTCGAACGTGTTCCTTGTCATCCCGAGCTTGCCGCTCGTGGTCATCCTCGCTGCCTTTCTGCCGAACTCGGGGTCCACCGGGATCATCATCGTGATCACAGTGACCGGCTGGGCCTGGGGTGCTCGCGTCCTCCGGGCGCAGACTCTGTCGCTGCGGCGGCGCGACTTCGTCGAGGCGGCCAGGGCAACCGGCGAGAACACCTTCAAGATCATGCTCTACGACATACTGCCGAACGAAGTGGCCATCATTACGGCCACCTTCCTCGGCTCGGTAGTCGGTGCAATCCTGACCGAGGCGAGCATCGCGTTCCTCGGGCTCAGCAACGTGACGCAATGGTCCTGGGGCACGATGCTCTACTGGGCTCAGGTAAGCGGCGCGGAACTATCCAGGGCGTGGTGGTGGTTCGTCCCGCCCGGCCTTTGCATCGCACTCGTCGGTACCGGTCTCGCCTTCATCAACTTCGGCCTCGACGACGTGATCAATCCGCGGCTGCGAGCCGGGATCAGTCGCCGGCGGCGGTTCGCTCGTGCGCGCTCGCTGGTGGAATCCGCCGTGAGCCTGATGCGGCCGAAGCGGGCTGCGACAGCGGTGCCGGCCGTCGGCACTGCCACCGTCACGGCCGAGCCGGCCAGCCCGGACAGTTCCGCGTCGCGAGTGCTCGACATCAGGAAGCTGCGGATTGAGTACGGCGCAACCGCGCCGGTCAGGGCGGTCAACGACGTCTCACTGACGCTGCATCGCGGCGAGGTCCTCGGCATCGCTGGCGAGTCCGGCTCGGGCAAGTCCACGCTGGCGCGCGCGGTGACCCGGCTGCTGCGACCACCCGGCATGATCGTCTCCGGCGAGATGGTCTATACCACCAGGTCTGGCCGCGATCTGGACATCGCCGCACTTGCCGACGCCGAGCTCCGGAAGTTCCGCTGGGAAGAGATCTCGATTGTCTTCCAGTCGGCCATGAACGCCCTCAACCCGATCCTCACGCTTGGCGCGCAGATTGACGACGTGCTGAAGGCGCACCGGCCGGCGATGCGCAGGGTTCAGCGTGCCAATCGCGTTCGCGAATTGCTGGAACTGGTCGGGATCTCACCGGACCGGGCAGGGGCGTACCCGCACGAGTTGTCCGGCGGGATGAGGCAACGCGCAATGATCGCGATGGGGCTCGCCCTCGACCCCGAGATCATCGTGATGGACGAGCCGACCACGGCGCTTGACGTAGTGATCCAGCGGCAGGTCATCGAGACGATCATGGGCCTGCGGGACAGGCTCGGCTTCGCGGTCATCTTCATCACGCATGACCTGTCGCTTCTGCTCGAGCTCAGCGACACCATCGCGATCATGTATGCGGGCCGGATCGTCGAGCTCGCGTCTTCCGATCAGTTCTACGAACACCCGCTGCATCCCTACAGCCAGGGATTGCTGGGCTCGTTCCCCACCCTGAGCGGACCTAAGCGGACACTGACCGGCGTGCCTGGGTACCCGCCGGACATGCGCAAGCTGGCCGCTGGATGCTCATTCCAGCCGCGTTGCCCGCACGCGTTCAGCCGGTGCGAGGAGGCGGTCCCGGCCTTGCTAGGGCAGGTGGAGCCCGCAGTGGCTGGCCACCGCCCGGACCCTGCACCTGAAGTCGCTTGCTTCCTGTACCAGGCCAATGACGCCAGCCCGGAGGGTGCAGTGGCCGGAGGCGGTCGTGCCTGACCAGCGCGTAAGCAATCAGCTGCCTGCACCCGCCGCAGCACCGGGAAGCGGCGGTGCTCCGGTGCTCGAGGCCGTGGGCGTTACCAAGCATTTCCCTGTGCACGGGAAGGATGCCGGCAGGCTCGGGCACCGCCGCGTCGTGCACGCGATCGACGACGCTTCGATTGGCATCTACCCGGGGAAAGTCACCGCCCTGGTCGGGGAGTCCGGTTCGGGCAAGTCCACGCTCGCGAGGGTACTCGCCGGACTCTACGGACGGACCGCGGGCCAGGTCCTGCTGCACGGCCAGCCGGTCACGGCGACCCGCGGCCGCGCGTTCCGCCGGCATGTCGGCGAGGTCCAGCTGATCTTGCAGGATCCGTACGGGTCGTTCAACCCGATGCTGAGGGTATCGACGCACCTGCAGCGGGCGGTTCGCATTCATGACGCGGACCACGGGTCCGACGTCCTGCGCACTCGCACCGGCGAGTTGCTCGAGCAGGTTCACCTGCTGCCAGCCGGGCAGTTTCTTGACAAGTTCCCGCACGAGTTGTCCGGTGGCCAGCTGCAGCGGGTGTCCATTGCGCGGGCGCTCGCAGCCAGGCCATCAGTGATTCTCGCCGACGAGCCCGTCTCGAACCTGGACGTCTCCATCCGGCTCGGCGTGCTGAACCTGCTGGCGGAGCTGACGGATACCGGAGTCGGCCTGCTTTACGTGACGCATGATGTGGCGTCTGCTCGCTACTTCGCGAGCGAGATCGCCGTCATGTACGCCGGACGGATCGTGGAGAGCGGGCCAGCCGAGCGTGTCATCACCGAGCCGGCCCACCCCTACACCCGGCTGCTGATCTCGTCGGCGCCGGATCCGGCGCGGCGGTCGCGGTCTGATCAGGTAGCTGACACCGGGCAGCCGCCAAGCCTGATTTCCCCGCCGGCGGGTTGCCGGTTCCATCCCAGATGCCCGCTGGCAATGCCCGAATGCCGGACTGACGCACCACCGGTCTTCGAGCTAGGCGACGGCCACTGGTCTCGCTGCTGGCTGTTCCGGGCCGACCACGGGACTCCTGGTCACGCAGCAGGCACCTCGCCGGCGCAAGGCGCGCCAGCACCTAGCACACCTGATGATCCGGCGGCCGACTCGGTCTGACGAGTATGGAGGTACTCGCGCCATGAACAAGAGAACGCACTGGTTGTTGAGATGTACGGCTGCGGCGGCATCTGCGGTAACGCTGGCGGCCTGCGCGGGCGGTGGTGGCGGTTCGGGCGGCACGTCCGGTAGCGGATCCGGCATCATCCTGACGGTAGCGGGCGAGGCCGTGGGCATGACCAGGGTCTTCAACCCCTATCTGCCGACCAGCGCCTGGTCGCTGGCGGGCAACTCCGTCGCCGGCGGGAACAGCTCGGGGTTCATCTACGAACCGCTGGCTCAGGTGGACTACGTCCGGTCTAACTATGTCCTGCCCTGGCTGGCCAAGTCGTGGGCGTGGTCGAACGGCAACAAGACGCTGACGTTCCATCTGCAGCAGGGCGTCAGCTGGAGCGACGGGAAAGCGTTCAGCAGCGCGGACGTGGTGTTCACCTACGAGCTCATGAAGAAATACCCGGCGCTGAACGGGGCGGGCATCGACTTTCAGACGGTGAGCGCCACGAACGCCAGCACTGTCGTCGTGACGTTCGCGACGCCGCAGGCGCAGAACTTCGACGCTATTGCCAGCCTGGTGATCGTCCCGCAGCACATCTGGAGCAAGATCAAGAATCCGGTCACCTACGCGGACCCGGATCCGGTCGGCACGGGCCCGTTCCTGCTCTCGAGTTTCTCGCCGCAGGGCTACCTCCTGACGAAGAACCCGCACTACTGGCAGAAGGGCAAGCCGGCCATCGGCGGTCTGCGCTTCGTCGCTTACAGCAACAACGAAACCCAGGCGAACGCGATTACCGAAGGCCAGATCGACTGGGCGGCCGACTACATTCCCAATGCGCAAAGCACCTATCTCAACCGGAGCAAGGACAACCACTACTGGGTGCCCGAGGCTGGCTCGGACGGCCTGATCCCGAATCTGGACACATTCCCGCTCAGCGACCTGCAGGTCCGCAGGGCGATCAGCCTCGGCATCAACCGGCAGGCGATCGCTGCCGCACGCAACTCGCCGCCGGCCACGAACATCACCGGTCTGCCGGTGCCGAGCTTCAACTCGATCATCGTGCCGCAATACCAGAACAAGAACTTCGTCCAGAACATCCCGCAGGCTAAGAAGATCCTCGCCGCCGACGGGTGGACCATGGGACCCAACGGGTATTACCAGAAGAACGGGAAGGAACTGGCTTTCTCAATCTCCTTCCCGGGAGCTTTCACCGACATCGCCGCGGCAGCATCCGTTCTCGTGCAGGAACTCAAGGTCATCGGAATCAAGGCGACCATCAACACGGTTCCGACCAGCGAGATCAATACGCTGACCGGCCTCGGGAAGTACCAGTCCACGATGGGATACCCGGTCGCCTACGTGCCGACCGCCTGGTCGTTCTACTCCGAGCAGATGGATCCGCAGTTCTACCAGCCCGTCGGCAAGAACATCCCGACCTACGAGGACATCGAGCGGTTCAACGACCCTGCTATCAAGCAGCTATTCGCCGAGTACCCGTCGGCTAGTGCCGCTGAACAATCGAAGATCGTCACCCAGCTCGAAGGCGTCTGGGCCAACCAGCTGCCGGTGATCACGATGATCTACTGGGGCGATTACGCCGAGTGGAACTCGGCCAAGGTCACCGGCTGGGCAACTCCGTCGGATCCGTACTTCATGCCAAGCCCGAACGAGGTGGTAGCGCTGCGGCTGCACGCCGTCAGCTAGCCGGGCCGGGTCCTGGCCGGCCCGCGCGGCCTGGCCAGGACCCAGCCGAACCCCTGAAAGGAATCTGAATCTGTGTCTTTCCTGCCGGCCCGAAGGGCCATGGTCGTGATCAACGGCGATGACACCCACCATGATCTGATCACCGCTGCCCTGGTTTTCCAGCAGATCGGCATCGAGGCGGGGTTCGCCACGCGGCGAGCAGCAGGAGCATGTCGTTACCTCGATCCGCGGGCAGAGACCGCGCAGTGCGACGTCTACCTGCACTACACCTCCGGCGGCCTGTTCCCGACGCCGCAGCAGCAGGCACTCGCCGAGGCGGTCGCTGGCGGCAAGGGCTTCGTCGGCGTCCACTGCGCCAACATCATGCACTGGCGCGGCGACGGGCTCGATCCCGCAGACCAGCCCTTGTTCGAGCTGCTGGGCAACCGGTACCTGTCGCACGGGCCGGGGCACCACGAGGGCCGGCACACCATCGAGATCGTCGCCGGTCATCCGGTGACCAACGGAGTCACCGACTTCGAGCTGTTTGACGAGTACTACGAATTCGAGCTGGCCGACGAGAAGGTCGAGATTCTCGCGCAGCGGCGCCGGGCTGACGGCGTGGTGATCCCGGTCATGTACGCGCGTGAGTTCGGCGCGGGCAGAGTCGTCTACCTAGCGCTCGGGCACGACATGCGTGCTTGGGGCGAACCCCCCTTCAGGAAACTTGTCGCCCAGGCGCTGGCCTGGGCAGGTGAGGGGAGCGCTGGGCAGTGACGCAGGAGCACCAGCCGGCGACGCGGGCCGAAACCAGGGAGCGGCCCGGTCTCGCCGTGATGATGTACACGGTGCTACGCCAGGCGAGCGCTGACCTGGAGGGCACGCTAGCGCGTCTCGCATCGATCGGATACCTCGGCGTTGAGACGTACGGGGTCGTCGAGCAGTTTGGCGCCCGGCGGGTCCGCGCCGCCATCGAATCCGCAGGCCTGGTCCTGACCAGCGCACACGCGCCGTTCCCGGCTGGCGCCAGGGCCGACCGCATCCTCGACGAGAACGCCGAGCTCGGCGCTACAACGCTGGTCTGGAGCATGGAGCGCACGGAGTTCGACAGCCCCGACGCGATCAGGCGTGGTGCCGAACGTGTGAACGAGGCGGCGGAGAGTGCCGCGCGGCGCGGAATGGCGGTCGCGTATCACAATCATTTCGCCGAGTTCTCTCAGTCCTTCGGCGGCCGGCAAGCGTATGACCTGCTTCTCGCGGAGCTTGACGACCGAGTCGTCGTCGAGCTGGACGCCTACTGGGCGGTGATGGGCGGCGCTGACACCGCTGAGGTGCTGACGCGACTTGGCGAGCGCGCCCGGTTCTTGCACGTGAAGGACGGGCCTGCGGTCAGCTATGAGGATGACGTGATGGTTCCGATCGGCGAGGGCCAGATCGACTGGCGCCGTGCCCTGACCATTCCGTCGGGACTGCGCTGGCACATCGTCGAGCTCGAGCGACTTCACGTCGACACCTTCGCGGCGCTGGAGCGCAGCTACGCCTACCTGACCGGAGCGGGCCTGTCGGCTGGCGCCACGGCGAGCCAGCGATGAGCCTTCGGCTGCTGTTTCTCGGCGGCGCGGGCATGATCGGATCGGCCGCGGCCGCGGAAGCCGTCCGGCGCGGGCATGACCTGACGATCGTGACGCGCGGAGAGCCGCGCCGGGAACTGCCGGAGTCGGTTCGCCTGCTCCGGGGAGATGTGTACAACACCGAAACTCTGTCCGGGTTCCTTCGGCAGGACGCCTACGACGTGGTCGTTAACTGGGTTGGCTACGAGCCGGGTCAGATCGCCGGCCATCCTGAGGAGTTCGCAGGCCGTACCGGACAGTACGTCTTCATCAGCACATGCTCTGTCTTTGCGCGCCCGGTGCCGTCGCTGCCGATCACGGAGTCGTCGCCTCGCCGCCAGCCGGGCTTCAGGTACGCAAGGGACAAGATCGCCTGCGAGGTGCTGCTTGAGGAGAGCTACCGGGATGGTGGTCTGCCGCTGACGATCGTGCGGCCGTTCCACACTTACGACCGTACGGTAATACCACTCCTGGCTGGCTGGACCGCGATCGAGCGGATGCGGACAGGCAGGCCCGTGGTCGTGCATGGTGACGGGACTTCGCTGTGGACCCTGATGCACTCTCGCGACTTCGCGCGCGCGCTGGTCCCGATGCTGGGCAACAGTCACGCAATTGGCGAGAGCGTGAATGTCGTCAGCGGCGATATTCTCACCTGGGATCAGATTCACCTCACGCTGGCCGCAGCCGCTGGTGTCCGGGCGCCGGTGCTTGTCCACCGCGCTAGCGAGTCGATCGCGCGCCGCTGGCCGGCCTGGGCTGACGTTCTGGAGCACGATTTCCGGCATTCGATGCTGTTCGACGATGCCAAGCTGCGAAAGCTCGTGCCGGGATTCGCGGCAGCGACCTCCTTTGCGGAGGGTGCCCGCGAGGCTATCGCGTATTACGACGAGGACGGTTCGCGGCGGCGGGTCAATGCCAACCTGGACTCGGCCTTCAGTGAACTGGCCGCCGCGTGACGAATGGGGGGAGACTGTGATGCCTAACGCCGGTGAATGGCCTCACCGATACGACGGCGTAAATTCGGCGGAAGAAAGGCCCGAGGTCATGCAGAACGCGCGCGAAGGGGTTGCGGTGATCCGGTCGGATTATCCGGAACCGCTGTGGGTCCAGGCTGTGTCGCTGATTCGCGAGCAGATTGACCACGGCGCGCTAAAGGCCGGGTCGCGGCTTCCGCCTGAGCGCGAGCTCTGCCAGCAGCTCGCCATCAGCCGGGTGACGCTCCGCAAAGCCCTCAATCATCTGGTCGAGGCCGGCGTGCTGAACGCAACACACGGTCGCGGGTGGTACGTGGCCAGGAGCGCAGCGACCAGGGAGTGGCCGAACACGCTGGAATCCTTCAGCGAGACTGCCGCCCGGATGGGCCTCGAACCGCAGTCCCGCGTGCTCCGTGCGGAGGCTGTGCCCGCAAGTTTCGACGAAGCTGAAGAACTGTCGATCGCGCCAAGTACCAACCTGTTCCACCTGGAACGCGTCCGGCTTCTTGACGGTATTCCGATAGCGCTAGATATGACGCAGATTGCGGTATCCCTCGTGCCGAACATCGGCACAGTGGACTTCACCAAGGTTTCCCTCTACAACACCCTGTCCGCGGCAGGCATCGAGCCCGCTCGCGCCGACGCCACGCTGGAAGCCAGGGAGACGGATGCCGCCGAGGCCCAGAATCTGGGCATCGCAGTAGGCAAGCCGCTGCTCGTCATGCGTCAGCTCGCTTTCGACATAGCAGAACGGCGCTTGTTCACGTCGACGATCAAGTACGCAGGCGAGCGATACCGGTTGCGTACCTCCTTCACGCGCACCCAGGGGTTCGGCTCGCAGCGGACGATCTGACCTCCGCGGACCTGGTGGTCGTGACCGCCGCGTTGCGCAGTTCTTCCCACGCTCAACTTGAGGAGTACCTATGGCGGGCATTGGAATGCTCGGATCCGGGTTCATCGCGACTACCTATGCCGACGCTCTTCAAGACGTGAAGAACGCCGACGTCGTGGCCAATTACTCACGCGATGCCCATCGCGCCGCGAGGTTCGCGGCTCGATGGGGCTCCGCCAGGCAGTACGACGACATGGCGGCGCTCTGCGCCGACCCGGCTGTCGACCTGGTTGTCATCGCCCTGCCGAACGAGGCGCACCTGGCGGCTACGCAGCTGGCCGCGGCAGCAGGCAAGGGGATTGTCTGCACCAAGCCATTGGCTCGTACCGGCGAGGAAGCGGCGGCAATGCTGCGCGTAGTCCAGGATGCTGGCGTCTGGCACGGCTACGCAGAGAGTTCCGTCTTCTCACCAAACGTTGCCAAGGCCTACCAGATGGTCGAAGCAGGCGCGATAGGCAAGCTGCTTACCATGCGAGCCCGCGAAGCGCATTCGGGTCCGCATGCGCCGCACTTCTTCGACGCGGTGACAGCGGGTGGCGGCGCGCTGCTCGACATGGGCTGTCACACGATCGAGTCAGCCCGGCATTTCTTCGGGAAGGACAACGCCATCACGGAGGTGTTTGCGTGGGGCGCCACCCTTGTTCATGCCGACAAGACCACTGGTGAGGACAGCGCGGTAGCGCTGCTGAAGTTCGAGCAGGGTCAGCTCGCCACAGTCGAGTCGTCCTGGGTCGAGAAGGGCGGCATGCAGCTGCGGCATGAGTTCGTCGGCACCGGCGGCCGCCTGGTGACGGACACCGCGTCGACGCCGGTCTGGGGCTTCATCTCCCAGCCGGCCGGATACCTGGTCGAGAAGGCGGACGCAGAGACAGGGTGGGTATTCCCGGTGCCGGAGGAAGCCCGCGCCTATGGCTTCAGCCAGGAGATGCGCCACTTCGTCTCGGCGTTCCACGCCGGCATCGCGCCCGATGAGACGTTCACGGATGGATACATCGTCAACCGCGTCATCGATGCCTGCTACGCGTCCATGAAGTCCGGCACCTGGGAGAACGTCGGGTACCAGTCCACGGAGCATGGTGGCGTGCTGTTCTAAACTGGCTCACATTTGGTATTATGTGGTCCACAGACGGTTTCTAGTCGTTCCGCAGCCCATACGGAGTCCCGGTGAGCCACGCGCCCCTCGCCCAGTCCACTAGCCAGCCGGAATCAGATCCCGCTCCGCTGGGCGTCCAGCTGTACAGCATCCGTGATGACATCGGACCCGGACAGCTGAGCGGCACGCTGAACAGGCTGGCTGGCCTTGGGTTCACCCACGTGGAGCCGTACCGCATCCTCGACGACACTGACGGCCTGGCGGTGGCGCTGAGCGAGGCCGGCCTGGCGGCGGTCGCTGCCCACGCGAACGTGGTTGCTGCCGGCGGGGCCGACCGCGATGCGTACTTCAGCGCTGCGCGCGAGCTCGGCCTGAGCACCCTGATCGTTCCGTGGGCAGAGCCGGAGCGGCTGGCGGACCGGGACGGGATCAGCGCGCTTGCGGACGCGATCAACGCGGCCGCTCGACGCGGCGCAGACCAGGGCATCGCCATCGGCTATCACAATCACGACTTCGAGTTCAGACAGCGCGTCGGCGGCACTGCTTCGTACGAAATCCTGGCCGACTCACTCGATGACGGCGTGATTCTCGAACTGGATACGCACTGGGCCAGCGTCGGCGGCGCCGACGTCTTCGAGCTGATACCGCGCCTGGGCAGCAGAATAGGCTTCCTCCACGTCACTAACGAGCCCCCGGACGACGACGATCCGCCCGTCCTCGGCGTCGACGTCACCGGCAGGATGGACGAGGTAGTCGCGGCTGGGCGCGATGTCGGCGCGATGACGGTGCTCGAGGTCGTGGTGCACGATGGCGACGTCTTCCCGGCGCTGGAACGGAACGCAGCATATTTCCTGCGCCAGGTGCGCCAGGTTCCCCAGGTGCGACAGTGACGGCCCCGGCGCCACCGCGCGGCTGGGTGGCCGAGCCCGCCGCCCGGCCGATGGGAGTCGCCATCATTGGTGCCGGCAACGTTTCCGGCCAGTATCTGCCCAGTCTCCTCAGCTATCCCGACCTTGACGTGCGCGGCATTGCCGACGTCGACGTGCAGCGGGCAGCGGAGCAGGCCCACGCGTACGGCGTCCCGTTCGCCGGCTCAGTTGCCGACGTCCTTGCGCTGGCCGGCGTCGAACTCATCGTCAACCTCACGGTGCCCGCGGCGCACGCTGAGGTCGCGCTCGCCGCCATCGAGTCGGGGCACCACGTGTGGGGCGAGAAGCCGCTGACCAGCGACCGCGCCTCGGCGCGAGCCGTCCTGGAAGCGGCTGCGGCCGCGGGCGTGATGATCGGGAATGCGCCAGACACGATCCTCGGCGCGGGCATCCAGCGCGCGCAGCGGCTGCTCTCCGGCGGTGCCATCGGCGAGCCGAAGACAGTGCTCACGCTCATGCAGGGACCAGGGCCTGAGCGCTGGCATCCGCGGCCGCAGTTCCTGTTCGCCAAAGGCGCCGGACCGCTCTTCGACATCGGTCCGTATTACCTGACCACTCTTGTCCAGTTGCTGGGGCCGATTGCGAGCGTGTCGGCCGCCGGGCACCGGGCGCGTGCCGAGCGTGTCATCGGCGCCGGCCCGGATGCGGGCGTGTCGTTCCCCGTCGAGGTAGACACGCACGTGAGCGTCCTGAGCAGATTCCGTTCCGGCGTCGTCGGCACCTCCGTGTACAGCTTCGACTCGCCCGTCAGCCGGCAACAATTCGAGATCACCGGCGACAGCGGGATTATGCAGGTCCCGGTCAGCGGCTTCAATGGCCCGACTCGGTTGCTTCGTGCTCTACCGGACGACGAGTGGGAACAGATGCCCGCGGAAGGCGAGGAACGAGACCGCGGCGTCGGTGTGCTCGAGATGGCCCGCGCGATCCGCGCCGGGCGGCAGCCGAGGGCGAGCGGGCAGCTCGCCTACCACGTGCTTGACGTCATGCTCGCTATCGAGGAATCGGCGAGCAGCGGCACACCGGTCGAGATCCAGAGCACGTCAGGCCCCGTTCCGCCGCTCGAAGCTGACTGGTCAGCCACCAAGTCCACGTTTGGATCGAAGGGAATACCGGCGTGAGTGACTGCACGCACCCCTCGTTCGCCTCGGCCCGCGCTGACCAGGCGGAGCGGCTGGCGGAGGCGATCGAGGCCGTCGCGGCCGCGGTCGCCGAGCGTTCCCACGCCGGTCTGCTGTCCCGGCCGGGCCCGATTTTCGTTGCGATCGGAGCCAGCCTGGCGGCTGCCTGCGCACCCGTGTGGGTGCTGCGCAGTCGCGGCATTCACTCATGGCGGCTGGACGCCGGTGACTATCCGCTGCCGTTCCCGGCCAGCGTCCACCCGCTGATCGTAGTTTCGCAGAGCGGCAGGAGCGCTGAGACTCTTGCCGTGCTCGAGTCCGTCCCGCCGAGCCTGAGGTACGCAGTGGTCAACACCAATCCGTCGCCGATCGCGCACGCCGCGACGATGGTGATTGACACCGGCAACATTCCGGACAGCTACGCCTCGACGGTGGGCTACACCTCGACCGTCGCGGCGCTCGGGATGATCGCCGACGCCTGGGACGGAGGCTCAGTCGTTCCTGGATGGCGTGACCTGCCTGCCGACCTCGTGACGGCGGAGCGGTTGCTGACCGATCACGTGTCGGGCCTGGGCAGCATCTTCGCCCGGGTGCACTCGTCCGACTTCGTCGGCGCCGGGCCGTCGGTGGGCTCTGCCGAGGCCGCGGCGCTGCTCTTCCGGGAAGTCGCGCGGCTGCCGTCGACGGGGATGGGCACCCGTCAGTACCTGCACGGCGCCATGGAGTCAGCGGGCGACAGTGCGCATGTCCTGTTCGGCGACTCGCGTGAGCTCGAAGTGGCCGCTACCCTCGCCACTGCCGGACACCCGGTGATTCTGGTGACGGCGGAACCGGTGGAGCCGCGCCGGAATCTGGCGGTGGTGCAGATCCCGCGTCGGCCGCCCGCCCAGCGGGTCATTCTGGAGGCGCTGGTCATGCAGATCCTGGTGGCCGCCGCCGCCGCCGAGCGAGCCGTCAATATCGACGAGTTCGTCTTCCATCACTCTGACACCAAAGTGCCAGTCAGTGCGTCGCGCGTGCCGGACGAGGTGTTGCCGGCAGGCGGGCCGGCGCCGGGGTGAGCCACTCCGCCAGCCTGACAGGCCCCCGGGTGGTCGTCGGCATGGACGCTGGCGGAACCAAGCTGGCCGTTCAGGTGGAGACGCTGGAGGGGCAGCACTGCGGTTTCGCGGAATTCGCGGCGTCAGACTGGGAGGCCAGCCCGGCTGCGGCCGCTGCCGGCTGGCTTGATCGTCATCTGCGACGTGCCCTGCCACCCGGCGCCGAGGTGGTGAGCGTAGGCATCGGCGCTCAAGGCTGTAACACGCCGGAGATTAGCCACGCTCTTGAGCAGGCACTTGCCGCCCGCGGGCTGGCTGCGACCGTAGTCAATGACGGCGCCCTGCTGGTCCCGGCGGCGGGATTTGAGGCCGGGATCGGCATCATCGCTGGTACCGGGTCGGTCGGCATCGGAGCAGACGCTTCGGGCACCGTCATCCGGGCGGGCGGCTGGGGCTGGGCACTCGGCGATGAGGGGGGCGCCGCGGCGATCGTCCGCGAAGCGACCAGGGCTGCCTTGCTGGCGCATGACAGCAGCATGCCGGACGACGGACTGCTGGCAGCACTGCAGCAGTCGTATGGGGTTAGCACGGCGGAAGAGCTGGCGAGGGCGGTCAACGACGAGCCCACCGTGGCTAACTGGGCGCCGCACGCCCCTGTGGTGTTCGCCGCAGCCGACGGGGGATCGGCGCGAGCGATCGCTGTCATCACGGCTGCGGCACAAGCGCTCACGGCGCTGGTCGGCCGCCTGATCGGCAGGGGTGCGGTCGGCACGGTGGTGGTGGCTGCCGGGAGCGTCATCACCCGGCAGCCGCGGCTGGCGCAGGCGTTCGGGGAGGCAATCGGCCACCGGCACCCGCAGCTGGAGTTCTGCCTGCTCGACACGCCGCCCGTGACCGGAGCGATCATTCTGGCCAGGCGAATGCTCGCATCCGGGCATGTGGAATAGCGGCCGCCAGCGGCGGCAGCGTCAAACTCCGTATTGCAGGATGACGGCGACCACGCTGAGGCCTGGGTTGCCGCTCTTGTGGGTGAAGCCGCCGCCCAGCATGCCGGTGGTGCCGGGGATGTTCGCGATCGACTCGACGTCGATGCCCTGTGCGCCGTGCGGCAGCGACGGCTCGCTCAGCGTGCCGCCGGAGTAGTGCACGACGTACGACGGCTGGCCGTCAAAGCCGGGCATGGGCAGCCATAGGCCGCCTCGGCCGTCCGGACTGATCTGCTGGCTCGGCTGCGTGCCGTACCCGAAGTTGCCCTGGGCGACCTTGCTCCAGCGGTTGCCGTTGTAGTGCAGGACCACTGTCGGGCCGCCCTCGTCCTGCGCCTGGCCGTTGCCGATGGCGTAGACGCTTTTTGCCGATTGCGCATAGATCCCCGTCACGAGCGGGTCGTTGAGGCCGCTGTTCTTGGGCAGCAGGCGCGCGACGCTCGTCTTAGCCCACTTGTGACCGTTGAAGTGGTACACCGCCGTGCCCCTGAAGGCCCACACGCTCGTCGCGGACAACGCACTGCCGCCGTCCAGGCTGGTGCTCAAACGTGACCACCGATGGCCGTTGTAGTGCCAGACGCCGAGTCGCTGGTTGATCTCTTTCTGCCCGAACACCCAGACGTCCTTGCCGCCGGCGACGCTCGCCCCGCCGATCGGCTGGCCGAAGGCCTTCGCAACCGACCACGTGTGGCCATTCCATCGCAGCACTCTGGAGCCGGGACCAAGGTCAGTAAACGCCCACACGTTCGACGGCGACGCTGCGCCTGTCGCGACTACCTCCTCGCCCTGCCTGCCAGGGAACGACGCCCGCGTCCAGGTGCCGCCCTTGAGCCGCCACGCGGTCGGCTTCGTCGTCGGCGCGGCCAGCGTGTTTCCGTTAAATGCCCAGCCGGTCGACTTGCCGGTCGCAACCACTGCGGTGAAGTCCCCGGCGACGCCGGAGCGCACCCGTTTGACGATGTGCCACGTGGCAGCCTTGGCTGGCATCGCCTGCGCAACGCCAGTGCCAGCGACGACGATGCCAGCTACGACAGGGCCAGCGAGCGCAATGAGCCCGGCTGCTCCGGCCGCTATTTCCGCAGTCCTGCGAACCATGAGTCCCTCCTCGGTCGGTCAATCACGGTGAAGCATCCGCCTAACCTGACGTATGGCAGGACGGCCGGATACCTCCTGGCCGGTGACAGTCTTATAGCGGTTGCGTCACCGCAGCCGGTCAACAAGGAAGGCGGTCGATGGGCGCGAACCCGATCTGGGGCGACGACTGGGACGACGTGCGAGGGCTCTGGCTACTAGACCGCGAGGTAGCCCATTGCAACCACGGCTCTTTCGGCGCCGTTCCCGCTCCGGTGCTCGTCGCCCAGGAGAAGATCCGCAGGCAGATGGCCGTCAACCCGATGCGGTGGTTCGTGCGTGAGCTGCCGGAGCTCGTCGTACGGGCGCGAGCCGAGGTGGCCGCGTTCCTTGGTGCCGATGCCGAAGACCTCGCCTTCGTTAGCAACGTGAGCGCCGGCGTCTCGGCGATCGCACAGTCAGTGCAGCTCAGTCCAGGCGACGAGGTGTTGTCGAGCGATCACGCCTACGGCGCGGTGTCCTATGCGCTCGACCGGCTCTGCGCCCGAACCGGGGCACGGCGAGTGGTCGCGAGCATTGCTTACCAGAGCAGCGACGACCAAGTCGTGGCAGCGTTCGCGGAGCTCTGCACGGAGCGGACCCGGCTCGTCGTAGTCGACCAGGTGACGTCGGCTACGGCCCGCCGGTTCCCGGTCGAGGACGTAGCCCGGCTGGCTCACCGGTCCGGCGCCCGGGTGCTGGTCGACGGGGCGCACGCACCGGGCATGCTCGCGCTCGACGTGCCGGGTCTCGGAGCCGACTTCTGGGTGGGCAACATGCACAAGTGGGCCTGCGCCCCGGCCGGGAGCGGCGCGTTGTGGGTAGACCCGCAATGGCGCGAGGAGATCCTCTCGCTCGTCGTGTCCTGGAGCGAGCCGGAAGGGTACCCGAGTTCCTTCGACTCGGTCGGGACCGACGACCTGTCAGCGTGGCTGGCTACCCCTGAGTCGCTCCGCGTGCTCGGGTCGCTCGGCTGGGACCGCGTCCGGGCCCACAACGAAGCGCTGGTCGGCTGGGCCCAGTCGAGGGTCGCCGAGATCCTCGGCCTGCCGTCGGGTGATCTGCGTCACGATCCGGGCCTCAGCATGGCTCTGCTGCGCCTTCCGCCCGGCACCGCCGACAGCCTCGAGCAGGCTTACAAGCTCCGGGATCAGCTAGCGGAGCTCGGGGTGGAGACGGCGATGGGGTCCTGGAACGGTTGCGGTACGCTCCGTCTCTCGGCGCAGGCATACAACCAGCCATCGGACTACGAGCGGCTGGCCGCGGGCCTGCGGGACCTGATCGCCGGCTGATGCACGGCTCAGTGAAGAATGCCGGGATGGAGACGTTCAGGCCCCGGCCGGTCAGCGGCCGGGTCTACACGGCCCGGCGGATCGTTCGCAGCACCGACGTGGTGCCATCCGGACGGCTGAGGCTGGACGCCCTGGCCCGGTACCTGCAGACGGCCGCCGAGGATGACGTGGCAGATTCCGGCCTCACCGAGCCGGTCGTCTGGCTGGTCCGCCGGTGCGAGCTTCGGATCAGGGCGCTCCCGGTCATGGGGGAGCGGCTCACCGTCTCGACCTTCTGCTCCGGCACCGGACCGCGCTGGGCCGAGCGGACCACGACGCTGTCCGGCACAGACGGAGCACCATTCGTCCAGGCCAGCGCCGTCTGGGCCGCTGTCTCCGCGGCAGACGGGCGGCCCGTGCCACTGTCGGCGGACTTCCTGACCGCCTACGGCGAGTCGGCCGGCGGGCGCGTCGTATCCGCCCGTCTTTCCCACCCGCGTCCCGCTACGACGGGTTACGACGGGAACGGCTCACCAAGCACCTCGCGGCCAAAGGGCTGGCCGCTGCGGGCCGTGGACTTCGACACTGCCGGGCACGTCAACAATGCCGTCCACTGGGCTGTCGTGGAGGACGAGCTGGCGGCAGGCGCCTGGATGCCGTCCGCAGCCGAGATCGAGTACCACCGCGCAATCCTGCCAGGCTGCACGCCGGAGCTGGTGACTGACCGGCGAGAGGGCGAGACGGTGCTCTGGCTGCTGGCGGGCAACCAAGTGCTGGCCTCGGCCAGGCTGTCGCAGTAGCCGTCGTACTGGCGCGTGCGTCCGGGACTACTGCGCGTATATAGGTGTCATCGAGGGTTGGTTGCGACCGCTAGCACGCGGCGGAGCAGGGCGGCCCACTGCAGGGACCGCACGCCCTCCTCATGGAGCGACCGCAGCGCGGGGTCGTCGCCAGGGTCGAGTGCGACGGCCTCTTCCCACAGCGCGCGTTCGCGTGCCAGCCAGGACGGGCGGTCCCGGACCTCAACGTCGGTGAAGCCGGCCTCGTGCAGGCCAGCGGCGAGGTCAACCCGGCGCAGCCGCGGACTGAGGCGCTGGTCGGCGCGGTCGAACGGCTCCCAGCAGGTCAGCGCCACCCGGCCACCGGGCTTGAGGACCCTGCGAATCTCGTTATAGGCGACGGCCGGCTCGTCGGGGAACTGGATGGCGTCGGTGCACAGCACGGCCTCGACGCTCGCATCGGGCAGGCCAGTCGCCGTGAGTTCGCCGACGCGGAAGCTGGCATTGGGCACGCCCATTCGCGCAACCTGCTCCCGCGCCTCGGTGAGGGCCTGCGCGGAGAAGTCCACGCCGATGAGCGCCGCCCCGCCTTGCTTGGCGACCAGCAGGCCATAGGCTCCTCGGCCGCAGGCGAGGTCAAGCAGTGTGCTCCGGGGCCCGAGCCGGAGCTCTTTGGTCAGTTCCGGGATCGCCTCGGCGGGGACCACCCCGGCTCGCGTGCCTGGCGGGAAGCCCGCGTGCCGGTTCTTGATCTCGGCGACGGTCGGCATGGCGGCCTGGGCTGTGTACCAGCCATCGAAGTATTCGGCGGACAGCGGCTTCGGGGGCATCGGGTCAGTGTAGGGACGTGACGGGCGACGTGGGCTTTGGGAGGGTCGTCGGCAAGACAGTGAGCGGGGCCACTGTCAAGGTCAAAGTCGTTTGTGGCAGGGGGACTGTCATGCCAGGCTGGCCTGGCTGTGATGCGTCGTAAGCGGAGAGGGCAGCCGTGGCGGACGAACGGATGTTCGCGGATGCCGGAAGCCTGCGACCGGTGGTCCGGGCGGCCTTCGGCAGGGACCGGTCCCTGCTCAGGGTAGAGCGGCTCGCGGACGGGTCGAAGAAGGGCGCTTACCGCCTGACGATGGATGACGGCGGCAGTGCACTCGTCTATGCCTGGGACGATTCCGAGGACTACTGGCAGGGAGTGCTTCCCGACGGCGCCGACGATCCAGCTGACCCGTTCTCGCACGCGTCCGGGCTCGATCTGTTCGAGGCCGCGGCGCGCCGCCTGACATCTGCTGGCGTCCGGTGTCCTGAGCTTGTGTTCGCCGACCGGTCCAGGTCGTTGTATCCGGCAGAGATCGCGGTGGTTGAGGACGTCGCAGGCGGCAGCCTTGAAGCCCTGGTTGAAAGGGATCCCTCGGCGGCGCAGCGCCCCTTGTCGGTACTTGCCGACTGGCTGGCCGCCATGGCCGCCATCGATTCCCCGTCGTTCGGAAAGGTGGCGTTCGTCGACGCGGGCGGCCGTTCTGCCGAGACGTCGTGCGAGAGGGTCACGCTCCACCATGCGCTGGCCCAGCTCCGGGAGGTCGCGGGGCGTGACCAGCGCGCGGCTAGCGCTCAAGGCCGCCTCGTGGAAACGCTGCACTCGCTGACCGAAGCGATCGAGCCGCGTACGACATCGGCGCTCGTCCACGGTGAACTCGGTCCGGACCACGTCCTGCTCGACGGCCGCGGCGAGCCGGTCCTGATCGACATCGAGGGCGCGAAGTACTTCGACGTTGAGACAGAGCACGTTTGGATGCGCATGAGGTTCGGCAGACACTACGCGAAGCTGTCGCCGCGCGGCCTTGACGATGATCGCCTCCGGTTCTAT
>DASXIA010000252.1:0-27436 GCA_036488155.1 Streptosporangiaceae bacterium
AACTACGTCAATTTCCTGATGCCCGGCATCATCGGGCAGACCGCGGCATTCGCCTCCTTCGCTACGGCGATCGCGCTGGCGCAGGAACTGAAGAAGGGCGTCATTGACCGGCTGCGGTCGATGCCGATGGCGCGCTCGGCGGTGCTGACGGGCCGGCTGCTGGCCGACACCGGGCGGATGCTGGTAACCATCCTGATCATCGTCGCTGTTGGCTACGCCGTCGGCTTCCGGTTCTCCAATGGCGTGATACCGGCGACCCTGATGATCGTCCTCGCGACGGTGTTCGGGCTGGCGATCTGCCTGATCGCCGCGTTCACTGGCCTCGCCATCGGGGACGAGGAGTCGGTCCAGGCGTTCGGCCTGATCTGGCTGTTCCCGATCACGTTCCTCAGCTCCGCATTCGTGCCGATCTCGTCGATGCCCGGCTGGCTGCAGGCTTTCGCCAACAACCAGCCGGTGACCTACGTCATCAACACCATGCGAGCACTCGCACTCGGCGGCCCGATCGAAGCAGACTTGTGGAAGAGCATCGCCTGGCTGGCGGGAATCCTCATCGTGTTCGTGCCGCTGTCCGTGCGCGCCTACAAGCGGGCAAGCTAGCGTTCGCAGTTTCCCGCACATAGCGCGGAAAACTGCAAACGGTAAAGGCTAGGTAACTCGTCAGATCCGCCATCTGGCCGGCCGTGACGGTGCGGAAACTGAATTCTCGCAATGGCGTGGCCGTCATGCGGACAACTCCGAACGCCGGAGGCTGCGGGCCGCGAGGCCCCCGGAGTACGCGCTGGTGCGGGCCTGCTTGACATATCAGGGCGAGCGCTGGGTTCAGGCTGCCCGCGATGCATCGGGCCGGGTCCGGCGTGCCTTTGGTGTCTGAGCATCAGGTCCAGCAGTCACACCAATCGAAACAAGAAAGGCAGTCTTCGCAGCGGCCTGCGCGGTCATGCCAGGCGTTGCGGTTCCGGTGTCGCGTGGGTGGCGGCGGGGCGGCGTCCTGCCGGGAGGGCGGAAGGTCGCCGTGTGCCCGATTTCCGGGCTGGCCGGATGTTCCGGTTTCCGGTAGGGGGATGTCATCGTGACCGCTGGCAGCCGCGGCCGGACACGGCGAGAAGCGCCGGGCAGGGCCGCCGGGCCTGGCCTGGGGCTGGAGCGCGCGGTTGCTGTGGCCGAACGTGTGGCGGACCGACCGGCTCAGCTCGTCTTCGAGCAACAGACGCGCCAGCCGCGCGTCGGCGAGCTCTGCCTCGACCAGGGCCAGCCGGATGCCCAGCAGCGCGTCCTCGCAGAGTCGGCGTGCCTCAGCGACAGGGGTTTCGGTGGCCGCCAGCGGGTTCCAGGCCCCGCTGGCGCGGTCGGCGGGCAGGTCCTCTACCGCGTCTAGCAGGTGCGCGATGCGGCCGAAGAGCCTGCCCGCCTCGGCCAGCGCCGCTTGGTTGCCCGGCCGGCCGGCCAGCACCGCGGTGTGGGCAAACACGGCCGCGGTCGCGGTTTCGGTCGGCTCGGTGACGGCCAGCACGGCACTGCCCGGACCGACCGCCGCTTCCGCCCGTGCCTGCTGGCCTATCGCACCGGTCAGCACCGCCGTGGCGAAACCCAGCTCGCTGCCGGATTCGGCGCCCTGCCTGGCCCAGCGCCGCGCGAGCTGGCCAGCGGCGACACGCACCCCGTTCCGGCTGGCCACCCCGTCCCGGTCCGCCACATGATCGCGCAGTTTCGCCGCGGCCAGCATCAGCGATACAGCGCCCGCGAACCGGGCGCCGTCACCGGCTGCCACTTGCGCCCGGCGCATCCGGCGCAGCACGCACCGTCCCGCGGGACGCCGCGCCGCAGGAGCGGCCGATTGTGCCTCGACCAGCACCGACACCACGAGGGCGTCATAGTTCGTGACCAGCCGGGCCGCCTGCCCGTGGTCATCACGCAGCGCAAGGCACACCCCGCACAGATGGGCCTGCCAGGCCGCGCCTAGTTCACTGCCGAGCCGGTGCTGGCACGGCCGGATGATCCCGAACACAGGGCCTCCCATGGTCCGCGCCCCGCGAGCACCTCATCCGCAACGGCATCAGATTCGGGCCAGGCGATCACGCCGGTTCGGCCAGGCTACTCGCTATGTGATCATCAGCCGGGCCCGCTAATGAAACACCGCGCGTTCGCCCGCCGCCTGCTCGATCGCCAGCACGACAACCTGCGGTTCACCAATGAGGTCCAGGTTTCTTCGGACAACAAGCAACCTAACGCGACATCCGCATGGCCAAGCTGAAACAGCAAGTATCCGGATGCCTGCGGACCCTCACCGGCGCCCGACAATTCTGCGCCATCCGCAGCTACCTATCCACCGCTGCCAATCACGGCTGCAGCTTCTTCGATGCCCTCGTCGTGCTCGCCGAGGGCTAGCCCTGGATGCACACCGCTACCTGAGCAACACCGTTCAGGCACGTGACTAGTTACAAGGCGAGCACCGGCATGGAGCGGCTGTCAGTGGCCGCGCATGTCGGCAACGGCCAGCGAAGTGCATGCATAGGCCCAGTGCTGCGTGTCTATAGTCGGACGCATGCCAAAGATCGCCACCGCCGACCGCGTCCAGGTAGATCAGCTCATCGACTTCGTGCGAACCCGGCACCGGGTCAGCCTTGCGACTACCCGGCGCGATGGCCGTCCGCAACTGTCACCAGTGACCGCCGGCGTTGATGATCAGCAGCGCATCGTTATCTCGACCTATCCCGACCGGGCGAAGGCGATCAACGCTCGCCGCAACCCGGCGGTATCCGTCCTGGTGCACTCCGATGCCTGGGATGGTCCGTACGTTCAGGTTGACGGCACCGCCGAGGTACTGGACATGCCTGCCCGCGAGGCGGAGGACGCTCTCGTTGAGTACTTCCGCTGCATCGCGGGCGAGCACCCCGACTGGAGCGAGTACCGGCAGGCCATGCGCCGGCAGGGTAAGTCGCTGATCCGGGTAACAATCGACCGCTGGGGTCCGATCGCGACCGGCGGGTTCCCGCCGGACCGGGCGCCGGACGCCTGAGACCTTGCGGCCGCCCAGGGCGACCGGAACGACCGCGACACCCGTCATGAGGGGAACGACGTGAACGGAGCGCAAGCCGTCGCCCGCACGCTCGCTGACAGCGGCGTGGCCACCTGCTTCGCCAATCCGGGTACCTCGGAGATGCATTTCGTCGCCGCGCTGGACACCGTTCCGCAACTGCGTGGCGTGCTGTGCCTCTTCGAAGGCGTGGCGACCGGCGCGGCCGACGGTTACGGCCGCATGACCGGCCGGCCCGCGGCGACGCTGCTTCACCTCGGCCCCGGCCTGGCCAACGGGCTGGCAAACCTGCATAACGCGCGCCGCGCAAGGACGCCGCTGCTAGCGATCGTCGGCGATCACGCTACCTACCACAAGCGGTTCGACGCCCCGCTGGAGTCGGATATCGACGCTCTTGCCGGGTCAGTGTCGGGCTGGGTCAGGCGGTGCGCGCGAAGCGCGGACGCGGGATCCGACACAGCCGAGGCGGTTGCCGCGGCGCTGCGCGCGCCCGGCCAGATCGCCACGCTCATCCTGCCTGCTGACGTTACCTGGACCAGTGGCGCGGCTGCGGCTGCACCAATCGCACCCCGCCCGCCATTGCCCGTGCCGGATGAAGCGATCGGCCAGGTAGCGGGCGTGTTGCGGAGCGGCGAACCGGCCGTGATCCTGCTCGGCGGCACCGGGTTGCGCCGCACCGCGCTCGATGCCGCCAGCGGAGTCGCGCAGGCAACCGGCGCGCGACTTCTCGCCGAGACGTTCCCGGCCAGACACGAGCGGGGCGCCGGAATCCCGCCGGTCGACCGGCTCGCCTATCTCGTTGAGATGGCGGCCAGCCAACTGGCCGGCACGCGCCACCTGATTCTTGCCGGAGCGAGCGCGCCCGTGTCCTTCTTCGCCTATCCGGACAAGCCCAGTACGCCGCTGCCGCCCGGCTGCCAGGTGCACGTGCTGGCAGAGCCCGGAGACGACGTGCCCGGCGCGCTCGCTTCGCTGGCCGACCTCGTCGGCGCGGGCGATGCGCTACCCGCACATCAGCCAGCGCCACCACCACGACCCGAAGTGCCTGACGGCGAACTCACCGCGCAGACCGCCGCAAGCGTCATCGGCGCGCTGCTGCCTGACAGCGCTATCGTCTGCGACGAGGCCAACACTTCCGGCATCTGGCTGCCGGCCGCTACGGCCGGCGCACCGCCGCATGACTGGCTCAGCCTGACCGGCGGGGCGATCGGCCAGGGCCTGCCGCTCGCAACCGGGGCGGCGCTAGCCTGCCCGGACCGGCCGGTCCTCGCGCTGGAATCGGATGGCAGCGCGATGTACACCGCGTCCGCCCTGTGGACGCATGCACGCGAACAGCTCGACATCACGACGGTAATCTTCAGCAATCGCGCCTACGCGATCCTCACCATGGAACTCGAGCGGACCGGCGCTCCCACGACCGGCACCACGGCGCGCGGGCTGCTGGACCTGTCCAGGCCCGACATCGACTTCACGGCGCTTGCGGCTGGAATGGGCGTGCCGGCCACCAGGGCGACCACTGCACCCGACTTCGCCACTCAGCTGCGGCGCGCGTTCGCGGAGCCGGGTCCGCATCTCATCGAGGTGGCCCTGCCGCCCCGCGGCTAGCTACTGCGACGAAGTGGGCAGCCGGGTCAGCCGAGGAATTCCCGCAAGCAGGGAAGAAGGGACTCAGGCTGATGCAGGACACCATGGTCCTGGCCCTCAAGCGACACGAACCGTGCGCCTGGGACAACCTCGGCGACCTGTTCGGTCGCGGCGGCCAGCCAAGGGAAAGTGCTCGACCCGGCGATTGCCAGCGTCGGCACCGCGATCTTCGCCAGGCGCGCGCTCGGCAGCGCGCAGCCGGGCTCGAAGAGCGCGTAATCGTAAGGGAGCGAGTGGGCGAGGCCGGTGAGGTAGCCCCACATGTCGCTGTGCCTCATGCCCTCGACCATCTCCGCCGGAATGCCGACCGCCTCGGTCTGAAACAGAGCAGTCGCGCCGTCCCTGTCGCCTGCCCGGACGAGCTTCACCAGACGCTCGGCGACATCGGGCGCCGGGCGAGGCCGTGATCCCTCCGGGATGAAAGGCGTCTCGTAGGCCGCCACCTTCTCCAGCGGCAGTCCGCGGCTCGCCGCCTCAAGCGCAAGTACGGCGCCCGAGGAGTGCCCGAACAGTGAGGCGGTACTGCCGACGTGCTCGATTACGGCCCGCAGGTCTTCCATTTCGCGGTCAACCGAGTAGTCGCCGCTCTCGTCGCTGCTGTCGCCGCGACCCCGGCGGTCGTAGGCAACGGCCTTGTAGTAGGGGGACAATACCCGGGCAAGCCCGGCCATTGTCGTGCGGTCGTTGAACGCACCGCCGATCAGGACTACCGGCCGACCCTCGCCCACGGCCTCGACGGCGATCTGGGAACCATCGGCGGAGGTGACGCGCTCTGGATTCGTGTTCATGGTCAGACGCATTCCCTTCCAGACGAGACGTACTTCGCCTCGCACCGGGTAGTCGCAGCTGGCCGTTCGGTTCTCGACATCTGCACGGCGACAAGTGTGGTGGGACAAGTGTGCTGGCGGGCTCCGACATTGGCCCGTACGCGCCAGAGGCCGGTTCCCAACATGGGAACCGGCCTCTGGTTGTCGTGTACAGCAGACCTTTGCCCGCTAGCTCGGTCTGGCCCCCGGACAGGCCGGCGCGAGTGGCGCGGGCTCAACCGCGGGGACGGGCGGAGCGCGCGGCAGTGCCGTCCATGACGCCGATCGAGAGGGTCACCGCCGCGCCGACCAGCGCTATAGCTGCATACCCGTCGTGGCTGTGAGAAAGGCACAGGGCGCCAACGCCGACCAGGAAGAGGCCAACGGTAAGGCGGATGGCTGCGAGGGCACGGAGGCGCGGGTACGCCCATGGCGTGAGCTCACGCCTGCCCCGCGCCCAGCTGCTGGCGAGATTGCTGGCAGCCGGGTGGGTCTGGCCGGCTAGCTGCTCGCTTCGCGATGGTGTGGTGTTGTCCGTTAGTGCCTGCATCGGGATGACTCCTGTCGTTGCGGTGCCCGGCCGCCCCAGGCATCTATCAATGTGATATCACATTGATAGATGAATTCGCAAGGGGGCAGGCACCGCAACCGGAGCGCAGCGGCCATCATGGAATCAGTCCGGCGGTGGCATGCCGCGGCCGGCGAGTGGCCGCAGCGTGGCCAGGAGCGTGGCCAGTTCGGGCACTGGCTGAAAGAATCTGGCGTCGGCCGACTCGACCGCGGTGATGGCCTGCGCGGCCAGTTCGGCGCCACGGTCAGTGACGCGCAGTCGCTTGGCGCGGGTGTCGGCCGTGTCGACCTCGCGGCGGATCAGGCCTTTGGTCTCCAGCTTTCGCAGCACTTGCGAGGTCATCTTCACGTCGGTGCCGGCCTGCCTGGCCAGAGCTAGCTGGTTGGGATCCTCCCCGTGGGAGTTCAGCCACCACGCGGTAGCGAGCAGCACGAACTGCACATGGGTGAGATCCAGCGGGGCCAGCGCCACCGTGATGTCACGCTGCCAGCGCAGCGTGACATGCCAGAGCAGGAACCCCGGGCTCTCATCCGGGTCGAGCGGCACGGTCTAGCCTTCCGCCAGCTTCGCCAGGGCGGCGAGGACGTCGGGGAAATCGGCGGTGATTGCCGGGCCGAGCTGAGGGCCAACCTGGTCCGCAGCCGGGCCGGTGATCTCTGTCCGGTAGGTGATCCGGGTCCGCCCGCCCGTCGCCGGCTCGAGTCGGTGCACAGTCCGGACGGTGAAGTCGCCTCCGTCCATCTCGTCGACGAACAACGTGCCGGGGTTGATCTCGGTCAGGCGCATCCGGATGGGCTCCTCGCCTGGCGGGGTCATCGTGAACGTGGTGCCGGCCGCAAACGGGCCATCGATCTCCATCTTCTGGATGCCTGCGTTCCACTGCGGCCACGCCGCCATGTCAGACCAGTGACGCCAGACCTCCTGCGGAGCGGCGCTGGTCTCGGTGCTGTGCTCGTACTCCCACATGTTCTCTCCAGCATTTAGTCTGCGCACAGATTAACTATGCAAAGACTATCGTTGCGCAGTCCGCTTCCACGTCTGTGTATGAGAAAGTGGAGGGTGAAATTCGGCCTTAGTTACAACACCGCCGTCGCGGGCACCGACCCGGCGAAGCTCAAGGCGGTCGCTCGCCACGCCGACGACCTGGGATTCGAGTCGTTCTACGTGCCCGAGCACGTCGCGCTCTATCCGGGCGCCCGAGTCGGTGAGGTCGAGTTCCCGCCTGATCTGCCGATCGCCGACCCTCTCGAATGCCTGGCCTTCGTGGCCGCATCGACGACCAGGATCCTGCTGGGCACCGGCGTGCTGCTGCTGCCCTTTCACCACCCGGTAGTGCTGGCCAAGCGCCTGGCGACGATAGACGTGCTCTCCAGCGGTCGCATGCGCCTGCTCACGATCGGGGTCAGTAGTCTCCCCGGCGAGGCCGCCGCCGTCGGAGTCGACTTCGCGACCAGGGGCCGGCGCGCTGACGAGGCGATCGACGTCCTGCGCGCGCTCTGGGCTGGCGACGCCACCGGCACGAGTTTCGACGGCGAGTTTTACTCGTTCCAGAACGTGACCAGTTATCCGAAGCCCCTGCAAATGCTGCCGATCCACGTCGGCGGCTCGAGCGCGGCCGCCGCCCGCCGGGCCGGTCGGCGAGGCGACGGGTTCTTCCCCGGCGGCTTTTTGACCCCGGCCGAGCGGCTGGCTCAGATCGAACTGATGCATACGACCGCGCTTGCCGAAGGCCGCGACCCCAAGGTTCTCGAGTACACCCGCTGGGGCTCGATCGACGTGGAGCCCAGCGGTGTCGACGCCTACGCCGCCCAGGGCGTCGACCGCCTCGTCGTCGGCACGACCTCGACAGATCTGAATGAGCAACTCCGCCAGCTCGAGGCCTTCGCTAACCTGCACGACCTGCGACGGTGAGCGCATAGACGGCCGTGGTTATCCGGCGGGCCCCGCCGGGCATGAGATTCCCAAGAGTTGGCCCGCGTCAGCCAATGCGCGGCCTTGGAGATCGTCAGGGAGAACGACGCGGCGTCGCGCCGCTAACTGCACGATTCCCCGAGTACAGAGCTTCCGCTCAGCCGTGAACTGAACCGGCTGCGCCGCCACGCCGGCATCCGGGATCGATGCCGCCGTACTTCAGGAGCGGCAGCGCACCGGCGAGCCGTGGCTCGGCAGCAGGGAGTAATGATGGCCTCTCGGCAGCTCCTAATCCGCGCTGGCGGTATCGCGCCACCCGCGTCGGCCGTGCCGGAGATCGCGGTGCGAGTCGTCGGCGCTCTGCTCGCGCTCGCGGTCTCAGCGGTACACATCGCCGATCAGGGCGGCATGACCGCGCTCGCTTCACCGGACTGGATGGGCTGGGGATACCGGCTGATCGAGGCGGGCGGCGTGGTTACCGCAGCCGCTCTCCTGCTGGGACCGCTGGCGCCGCTGCCGTCCCGATCGGCCGGCCCCTCGTGGTCCGGGCTGGCGCGTCAGCTCGGCTGGGAAGCCGGCGCGCTACTCGGCGCCGGACCGTTCCTGGCCTATGTCGTCTCGCGCACTGTCGGCATGCCGGGCGATGCTCGTGACGTCGGCAAGTGGGGCTACTGGGTCGGCACGGTGTCACTGCTCGTCGAAGCCGCGCTGGTCGCGCTGAGCATCAGCATGCTGCTGGCGTTGCGGCAGTCAGGCCGCGAGCAGGCAGCAAGTTCACGCCGCAGCGCGATGCGAACGTTACTCGTACGCCGGGCAGATCTGGTCGCTGGGCGAACCGCAGCCCGCCTGACTCAGGCCAGACCGTGGTCCACGCGAATTACCCGCGCCGCGTGATACTCGCCGCTCGCGCGTCACGGAGGGTTTACCTACCTTCCCTAGCGTCCTCGCCATGGATGACTCTGGCATGTTTGGAGGCGGCCGCTCCGCAGACGGATCTGACGGCGGCCCCAGTAGGCGAACGTTCCTCAGCGGCGTGGTAGTAGTCGGCGCTGCAGTCGGTCTGTCGGGCGTGGCGGAGGGCGCCATCGCCGCAGAGCCAGCGCTCGCGGCACCGCCAGCACCGCCAACCGGCCCACCGACCACGACTATCCCGCTACCGACCACGACCGCGCCCGAGCAGCTATGGCTGACTTGGGGGAGTAACCCGTCTAGCGACGTCACAGTCTCCTGGCTTTCGCCGGGTACAGTGCCGATGCCAGCACCGACGCTGAACTGGTCCAGGCGGCCGATCACTACGGCCAATCCCGGCCGCACCGTTCAGCTTCCCGCACCCCAGCCGCTCGACGTGACGCAGCGCTACCCGCAGGCGTCGAGCGTTGCTTTCACCGACGGCCTCAACGCTCAGACGACGTACTACTACCACGTGGAACTTCGCGACCTGGAGCCTGGCACCACGTACTACTACCAGGTCAGCGACGGCGCCACGCCGACGCCGTCGACGACCGGCGCGAGCTTCACGACCGCGCCGTCGGGCCGGGCCAAGTTCCGCTTCTCCAGCTACGGCGACCTGGCCACACCCTCGTACGACCTGAACGAATCCGGTAACCAGTGGCACGAGTCCTCCGACAACTCCTTCTACGCGGTCTCTGCCATCGAGAACCCTGGCGACGGCAACGGCGCGCCGTTGTTTCACCTGCTCAACGGCGACCTCTGCTACGCCAACCTGGACATCTTCAACGCGCCCGGCGTCTGGCGCGATTTCGGCATCAACGTGTCCCGCTCGGCTAAGAGCCGCCCGTGGATGCCCGCCCTCGGGAACCACGAAGTCGAGTTCGGCACCTATAACAAGGCCGGCCAGCAGGGCGACGCCCCGGGCGGCGTTGCGGCGCAGGGCGCAGCCGGCAATTACTGGAATGGTCCGTACGGCTTCGGCCATTATCTGAGCAGGTTCCTGCTGCCCGACAACAACGTGACCAACTGGGACGGCAACCGGCTGCGCGGCAACTTCTATGCCTTCCAGGTCGGCACCGTGAAGTTCATCTCGCTGGACGCCGACGATGTCATCTACCAGGACGGCGCGTCCGCTTACCTCAACTCGGCGGCGAACGCTGGGCCAGAGGTCACCTCCTCGGGCGCCTCGATCCCCAACGGCACTGTGACCTACCTCCACGGCTACACCGGCGACCTGAAGATCGTCCCGCAGAACAACTCCGCAGTCCCGGACTTCAGCACCGGAACGCCCAACCTGCAGTGCATCTGGCTCGAGCGGACGCTGCGAGAGGCCCGCGAGGACCCGTCTGTCGACATGATCGTGGTGTTCATGCACCAGTGCGCGATGTCGACCTCGGCTCCCGGCAACGGCTCCGACCTCGGCATCCGCCGGGCGTGGTTGCCGCTGTTCGACAAGTACGAGGTCGACCTGGTTCTCGCCGGGCACGAGCACGACTACGAGCGGACGTACCCGGTGCGCGGCTACGACGTCGGCCAGCTCGGTACCGTGGTCTCCCCGAACCCGGACCAGACTTCCGGCCAGAGCGTGGACACCCGGCGTCCGCACGTCGCGACGACCACGCCGGTGAACTTCGACGGCCAGCAGGCCTGGGACACCGAGCAGGGCACGGTGTTCCTCGTCCTCGGCGGTGGCGGGACCAACGGCCCGGCCAACGTCTACGGCGTCGACTCCGCCAACGGCATGCCGAAATCCAAGGTCATCACCGAGCGCAACGCGATCAGCGGCTCGGAGGCGACCGGTTTCCACCGCAATGCCGCGGACTCGGTCGAGGACGCGCCATGGTCGGCCGCTATCAATGCTAGCGATGCCTACGGGTACGGGATCTTCGACGTCGACCCCGGGCAGCGGCGCGGCGAGACCACGATCACATTCAAGTACTTCGCGATCCCCGCGGTGTCCGACGAGAGCGGCCCGCTGCACACCGGCACGACGACGCTGCCGACGACGCCGTTCGAGACGTTCGTCTTCGGCCGGGGTATCTCGGGCCGGCAGCACCCGAAGCACGACCAAGGCAAGAAGGAAGTCCGCGCGACTACCGCGTAGTGCCGGCTAAGGCTGGCGCCCACGAGCCCGTTCCCGCCCTGGTTCTGAACAGGCCGGGAACGGGCTCGTTCCGGCTACTGCAGTAGCGGCGCTGGCTGGCGATGACCTGCGCTGGTGAGGAGCCGGCCGTTACCGTTCAGGTATGACCGCGACGCGGGCGATCCTGGTGTCGGATACGCATTTGTCGCCGGATGCTCCGGAGGCTCAAGCGAACTGGGCCGCAGTCGTGCGTTACGTCGCCGCAGCTGCTCCCGACTTCGTCATTCACCTCGGCGACCTGTCCCTGGACGGCGCGCGTAACGCTGGTGACCTTAATTACGCCCGGCGGCAGCTGGATCTGCTGCCCGTTCCCTGGCACGTGGTTCCCGGCAATCATGACGTCGGCGACAACCCGTGGCCGGGCGCACCGGACGGCTCGTCGGTGGATGACGGCCGCCGGCAGCGCTGGCTGGACGTCGTTGGTCCCGATCGCTGGTCGCTGACCATTGACGGCTGGACGCTGCTCGCGATCAACGCGCAGCTAGCGGGATCGGGCCTGGCGGCAGAGGCGCAGCAGTGGTCGTGGCTTGCCGAACAGGTCAGCGCGTGCGGCGAGGGCCAGCGCATTGGCCTCGTTTCGCATAAGCCGCTGACAGCGGAGGAGGCGGAACTCGCTGCCGCGCCGCCCTATCGGTTCCTGCCGGGGCTGGCCCGCGGTCGTCTGACGGACACTTTCGGCGGCAGGCCGCCGGCCCTGGCGATCAGCGGTCACGTGCACCAGTACCGCCAGCTTGAGCTTGACGGGACCGACCACTTGTGGGCGCCCACCACGTGGGCCGTGCTGCCGGACGACGTGCAGCCGAGGCTAGGCGCTAAGCGATGCGGGATCGCCGCGGTCGTCTTCGATTCTGCGGAGCACCCTGAGGTGACGTTTGCGGAGCCCGCCGGTATCGTCCAGCTGACCGTGCGGACGGACATACCGGACCCTTACCACCGGCACTGACCACGCCCGGGTATGGCGGAGTGCCTCCGCGAGGGGAGAGAATCGCAAACGGGGCCAGACTGCAAGGGTGCAGCGAGGCACCAATGGAGTGGCCATGATGGCAACCACGACGAAGTGGGTGAAGCTTTCCCGTCGGTTCGGCTTGGACCGCAATCCCCTGCGCCGGCCTGCGGACAAGATCGAGGCGTGGCTCGTGCCGGCGGCAATCGCTGTGTTCTTGGCGCTATGCCCGGTCGTCGGCAGCGGGATGAGCGCCTGGGTGCACGCGGACAATGCCGCAGCTCAGCGTGCCGCGCAGTCCTGGCATTCGGTTAAGGCGATCCTGCTGCAGGCGGTGCCGGGGGCTGCCGAGTCCGACGGCGGCACGAACACCTGGACGGTCTGGGCGCGGGCTCAGTGGACGGTCGGCGGGCTGCACGTGACCGGGAAGGTGCCGGTGCCAGCCGGATCGCCAGCCGGCAGCACGCATACTGTGTGGCTGAACCGTGCCGGAGCGGTGCAGGTGCCGCCCGCGTCGGCGAGCCAGGTCGCCGGGCTGGCCGATACCGCCACGGCTGTTGGCCTGACCGCGCTGGCCATACTGCTGACCGGCCTGACCTGGCTGATCCGCCGCGCTCTGGACCGGCGCAGGCTCGCGCGCTGGGAGAGCGCGTGGCTAACGGTGGGCCCGCGCTGGAGTCATCGGGGCTAGGTGCCTCGCGTCTGGGCTAGGTGCCTCGCCGGCAGCGTACCGTCGGCATGGCGCCCCGGCGTATGAAGCCCGAGACGCCATGCCGACCGTGATTCAGTTACTTCCTGGCGAAGAACACGTCAGGGTCGTTCCGACCCTTCGGGTACAAGAAGTCCTTTACCTTGTCGCGGTTGTCGCCCCAGGCAAAGTACAGGTGCGAGCCAACGCTGGCGTTGGCGATGTAGTCACCCATGTAGCCGGTGGCGATGATCGGGTCGAATTGCGGGATGGTCAGCGTTCCCGGGAAGGAGACCGAGTTGACCCGCCTGGTGCTCCAGGACGTGCCGTTGGCTGAGGTGCCGAGCAGCACGTCCAAGGTGTTGTTCGGGTTCTTGTGGTAGTAGAGCAGGCTCAGGCCTGAACTGTTGGCGGAAAGCGCCGGCTGCACGTCTTCGCCGGTGCCGCCGGTAACAAACTTCGTCGACCAGGTTGCGCCGCCATCAGCCGAGGTAGCGAGCCGGATGTGGCTCTTTCCAGAGGTGCCGTCGTTCCACGCGACGTAGATCGTGCTGCCGCGCACGGCGGGAGACGGGAATTCGATCGTGCGCGCTCCCTTTCCGGGGCCAAGGTGGAGCAGGCCGTCCGGTTCCGACGGGGTGATGTCAGCGATCTTCACGCCAGGCGAGAACGTGTTGCCGCCATCGGTGGACTTGAAGAACCACTCGGAGAACGTCGTCGGCGCCCCGGTGCAGTTGGGGTCGTTGACGGCGATTTGCTCCGCAGTTACATAAAGGGTCCCGTTGGCTGTCACCAGCGGCGTAGCGCCTATGTACTGCTCAAACGAGCAACCACTCTGCGGCTGGATGAACTTGTCCGCGTACTTGAGCTTCCAGTGCTTACCACCGTCGGTCGAGTGTGCAACCGGCAGGCCATTGAACGATGCGCCGGTCAAACCGTTGAACTCGGAGTCGTCATAGGTGACGTAAATGTCATCGCGCGTTGACACGGCGGGATCCCGCCCGATGGCCATCGCGTCCTTGTCGCCGCTGTAGAAAGTAGTGAGCGGCGGACGGAAAACCGGAACCGGCGCGCCCCAGGTCTTGCCGCCATTGGTGGACTTGGCGACAGCTACGTCTAGGTTGCCGGTGAAGCCGTCCAAGGCAAGCGTCGAGTAGTACATCGCGCCACTACGGTCGCTGGCCATCCACGGGTCGCCGAGGTTCATGAACTGGGGAGCGTTTGGCAGTGCGCCGCCGTCCGTGAAGGTACGCCCGCCGTTGGTCGAGTATGAGTAACCGTTCAGGTCGCTCCCGGCGGTGAAGAACAGCCCGGTGTTCTGGCTGTCGTTGTAGCCCACGGCGACGTGCGACCCATGTACCGCGAGTGCGGTCTCACTCTGCGTGGTCTGGTCGACTCCGTGGGTGTCCTCGCCCGGATTGTTGACCCGGACATTGGGGAGGTGCGCCGACGGTGCAGATGGCGCCGCTGGCCGTGCCGTCGCCGGCGCGGCGCCGCCGAGCACCGCCTCAGACGCGCTGCCTGTCAGCGGTAGCTGGCCGAACGACCTGTCGCCCGTCGCCTGGTAGTGCAGTGCGACCTGGGCCGGCCACGTCATATATCGGGCGGCGGGCGACTTCAGGAGGCGCTGCGCGGCTTCCTGCCGCAGTAATGTCGTCTTCGCCGCGCTGGGGGTGCTGGCGGCGAACGCGCCAGTCAGCGCAAGGGTGGTCGGCACCGCGAGTGCGACTGCGAGGATGGGTACGACCACGCCTTTGCGGCGATGGCCCAGGATCGAACGAAACATTGGCGGTTAGCCTCCTCGGAGCGATGGGCGAGTTGGCAAACGGGAGAGCCAGGGCGGGCGAGGATACACAGCGTTTCGGACACGCCAAGCACGCTGTCGGTCGTCAATGCTTCGGCACCCGCACTCACGCCCCCGATCGAAACGCCCCCGATCGAAACAACTGCACTCGATCAGATATCAACTTCTACACGCCTGTCAATAAAACTTTCAGGTCACGTTCAGCTGACGGTAGGGAATCGTGCCTCGCGCTAGCCATTCCTCTGCCAGCGATTGCGCCGGCCGCAACCAGCCAGGCCGTCAGCGCGCTATATGAGCTGTCCTGAAACCAGCTCGGAGCCCGACTGCGGCGGTCCCTTCTTCCCGCGAATAAAGGCTCGAGAAATATCAGCGGGTGGCGCTATAATCGAAAATGTGATCGGTTAGTAGCGCGGCCAGAATGGCGGGTGGAGGGAGGCGGCGATGACGGATCCGGGCTGGGACGTTCCCGGTGTTCCGCGTAACGCTTCCCCTGATGCTGGCGCGCCTTGCGCTGCGGACGGTTCTGCCTCATCCGGTTCTGCCTCATCCGGCGCTGCCTCATCGCCGCGGCGGTCGAAGTCTCGCCGTGGCGCGCGGGCGGGGAGCGTGTCGGCGTGTGCGGCATGAAGAGCACTAGCCGCAGACTGGCCGTCCGGGCCCGCTAACTTCCGACCGACCACGGCCACCGGCCCGCGATGCTCCGCGCAGTAAGCACTAGGACGACGCGCCGCTGACCCCTCCACCAGTAGACAGGCATTCCCGCTGCGAACAGCACGAGGATGCTGACCAGTGCGTATTCGAACGCCCCGTGCATCCATCCCAGGTGCCGAGCGATGCCTGAAATCACTACGACAAGCCATCCGATCAAGACCGCTAGGTCTCCGATCCAGTCAGCGATCACCACCGGCGTAGGCGCGCGGTTGCGCACGACGTTCACGACAAGCTCCTTGGCATATGTCGCGGCGATGAGCGCCTGGAGCGCCAAAAGCAGGGTCGGCAGGTCTTTCCAGTCCGTGACGAGGACGTAAGCAAGGACTCCAATCACAGCAACTAAGCCGATTAGCCAGAGCAGCGCTCTGACGCCCTCAACCGTGACTGGGTCCCGCTCCGTCCGCCGATGCGCCCCCGTCATGGCTAGACAGTAACTCCGGCCGCTTCCGGCGCACAGCCCCTGCTTAGCCCCCCGCAGCACGAGCAGCCTGACGCGCCCGCGGTGGGTTGGCTAGGCACCGGCCGTGCGTGCCTCCCACTCGGGTTTGGTGAGCGCATACTCGACTTCGCCTTGCTCCGAGCCTTCGATGAGGTCGGGTCCGTCGTACGGAGACGTACGCACCAGCGTCAGGCCGCACTTCTCTAGCACGCGGCGGGAGGCCGCATTGACCGCCATGGTGTGTCCGTACACCCGCTCAACGCCAAGGTCGGTGAAACCCATGTTGATCAAGGCACGCGACCCTTCGGTTGCGTAGCCTTTGTTCCACGCCGACCGCCGTAGCCGGTAGCCGAGATCGATGTTAGTGACGGCCGCGTCGAGGCCCGGGCGGAAGTGGAACCAGCCCAGGAACTCTCCTGTAGTGCTGGACTCTGCCGCCCAAGTCCCGAGCCTGTCGAGCCGCTCATACACAGCGAGATGGAACGGGATGACCTCGTCCCGCAGTACCTCACGAGGCGTTGGCCTGCCGCCGGTGAGGTAGCGCATCACCGCCGGGTCGCTGTTGAGGTCATACAAGCGGTCTGCGTCGTGCTCGGTGAACTGCCGCAGGGCCAGTCGCTGTGTTTGCAGGAGGATGCGCACGTCGTCATTCTCGGGCCGATGCCCCTAGCTCGGTTAATTCCTAATCGCCGTTGCCATGGCCATGGCCGTTTCCGTGCTGATCTTGATTCCCGTTCCCGTCGCCATGCTTCCAGTCGTGATTGTGCTTAGGCGCGTAGCTGTAGCCGGCAGCTGACGGGGTCGGATCGGGCTTTGCCGATCGGGTCACCGACGGGACGGCAGCATGGTGTCCGGTCAGCGCGCCAGCTGCCAGAGATGCGCCTAGCGCGACGGCGGCGACACTGACGAGGAAGATCGCGACCGGACCGCGCAGACGGCGGCGCCCGGAATCGCGCCGCCTATACGAAGGTGCTGGGAGCACCGCAGTGTGGCTGTTCTGTGCCAGTTGCGTGGCGTCATCGGGCAGGTATATGGCGTCATCGGTGTCGGCCACTGGCTGGAGCATCCACTGAGCTTGGTCAGCGGTCAGGCGCTGCCGTGGATCCTTTTCCAACAGTCCGCTAATCACAGGCCAGAGCGGTCCCGCCAAGTACGGTGCGTCTGGATCATCGCTGAGTACCGCTGCGAGTACAGCTGTTGAGCCGTTGCGCTCGAACGGATCCCGGCCCTCGACGGCTGCGTAGAGTGTCGCACCCAGCGACCAGAGGTCGGCTGCTCCGCTGGCCGGCTCGCCGCGAGCCCGTTCGGGGGACATGTAGGAGGGAGACCCGATGATCAGCCCTGACCTAGTGGCGTGCGGGCTGTCATCGGTAACCGCCAGGCCGAAGTCGGCGAGCACTACCTGGTTGTCCGGTCCGAGCAAGACATTGCCCGGCTTCACGTCGCGGTGCAGAACGCCTGCCGAGTGCGCGGCCTGAATGGCCGCCAGGACGCTGAGTCCGACACGGGCCGCATGACCGGGCGAGAGCGGGCCTGACCTCTGGAGTACGTCGCTCAGCGACGGGAACGGCACCAGTTGCATGACCAGCCACGGTCTGCCGTCCTGCTCCAGGATGTCGAATACGCCGACGATGTTCGGGTGGTTCAAACGCGCCGCTGTTCGCGCTTCGCCGAGCGAGCGCTCGCGGAGAATGTCCCATTCTGCGTCGTCGACCTGAGGCGGCCTAACGGATTCCTTGATCGCCACATCGCGGTCGAGCAGCTCATCAGCAGCTAGCCACACCACACCCATGCCGCCACGGCCGATAACGTCCCGCAGACGGTACCGGCCGGCGATCAGATCGCCCGGCTGAGCTGGAACCATTCGGCTTGCGTTACCCCGTTCCGGTAAGCCCTAACGCCGCCTCGCTGCGGTGAGCGCGGCAGCTGCAGTTCATCAGGGTACCCTGCGCCCCGGTACGGTGACTGTGAACAGCGCCCCTACCTGGCCAAGCCCTGCCGCGACCAGGCCATTCCACGAGCCGGATCCTGGCTGCGCGCCTGACGGGTCTGACGGTCTGGGAGGTTCTTAATCGCGCCAGTGATCGTGGTACCGGCGGCCGCCGGACTGCCAGTAGCGCCGCGTGTGGCGGCGGAACCGGGCTGCGGCGAACAGCCCCGCCACGCAAACCACAAGCCAGAACAGCAAGATGAGCTTCAGGAACGCCACGAGCACGAACCCGGCGCTCGGCAGCACTATCACTGCGAATAGCAGGATTAGCCCTAGCGGTAGCAGACGCGGTCCGCGCCGGTAACCGTAGACCGGCCGATATGTCCAGTCTGGAGCCTCCTGCTGGGCCTGTCGCCCGGGCGGAGTCGGCTCGGGCAGATCGGCCATAACAGCGCGCAGGTCCCCGACGGTCTTAGCGCTCAGCGCCGTGGCGACTCGTTCGTCCAGTTCCTCGGACGTGAGACGTCCCACCGCGAAGTGCTCGCGCAGCCGTTCAGCGACTTGCTCACGGTCGGCATCTGAGACCCTCATATATTCGTGCATTGCCCTGCCCCGTATTTCCTAGTTGTCCTGCTCGGTATGCCCTGCGGCCGTATGGTCGCCGGCGAGGATCCGGTAAAGCTCACGCCGGGTCCGTTCCAGCAACTGCTCGGCCGCGCGGACCTGTGCGGGAGTCCCAGCATGGGCAAGCTGGACGATTCCGCTACCCAGCCGCGCCGCCTCGGCGAACAAACCGGGTACTTGCCAGGCCTCCTGTTGTTCTGTTGATTCCCAGGCACCGCGGGCCATGCTCGGATTGGCCGCCACATACTCTCGGCCGGCCTCTGTCAGGCTGAATACGCGGCGGCCGCCAGACTTCTCGTCCGCGATCAGCCCTTCGTCCGCTAGCTGCGACAACGCCGGATATACGGCGCCCGGGCTCGGCCGCCAAGCGCCGTGACTGCGCTCGGCGATCTCGGACATTATTTGGTAGCCATTGCGGGGTCCCTCTTGCAAGAGTGCCAGAATCGCCGCCCGTACGTCACCCCTGCCCGCTTTCGGACCCGGCGGGGCCGGAGGACCTGGCCACCAGGCTGCGCGAGACCCGACAAACCCGCCGCCCCAGTGGCCGCCGCGCCCGTGGCCGCCGCCGTTGCGGCCGCCGAAACCCCACGGGCCGCCCTGGTCGGCGCCCGCTCTGGCCCTCATGGCTTCGCGGACCTGCGCGTACACGTTATTGAGAACCGCGCAGGGCCCGAAGGCTGTTCCCGCTGTCATCTGCCGTCGCCGCCAATCTCTCGCGATACGATCACGATATATCGATAGCGTACGTCGCGGTGGACCATAAGACAAGTCATAACTCGATCGTCGCCTCATGGCACGCGGCGGCGGGGCGGCGCGCTGGATCCGGGCGGGCATGAGCTGATGTGGAGCAGCTGGCACGAAGATGCGCTGGTCCTCGGTCGCTCGGGTCGGACGATTGGCGGCGGGCCGCGGGGAGGTTCGGTGGTTCCGGGCTGGCCGATGGGCCGCGGGACACGGGGAGGCACGCTGAACCTGGCCGCCAGGCGGAGACCGCCCAAGTGCCGCCGCGTAGCCGTCGCCGTGTCCGCCAGGCGTAGCAGGCCATGTACGCGAGGAACCCGATTCCGGCCAGCATGAAGCAGTTCGCTGTCAGCGTCGTCAGCCAGTGGAAACCATATTCGCAGTTGTCGCCCGGGTGCGGCGTCCACCACATAGGTGCGAGGACGAACAACAGGTAACCGCTGGCTGCAATTGCCCGGCTGGCAGTGCGGCCACGCAGCAGCACGATCAGTGCCGGCATGCTCCAGACCCAGTGGTGAGTCCACGAGACCGGTGAAACCAGCAGCCCGGTCGTGCCGGTGACCGCTGCCGCGCCGAGCCAGTCGTTACGCCTGGCGAGCCAGGTTGCGACAGCCAGCCCGAGCACGCCGACGGTCACCTCGACCGCTAGGTACCAGGTTCCAGCGTGGCTGACCCCGCCCAGTATCCGCGCGGCCGCCGCGTCCAGCGACTGGTTGCTGATGTAGGTGACGCGGACCCGTGCGGTGTCGTAGAACAGGCGCGTCCAGTACAGCCGTGAGGCGCTCGGGTCGACGAGGAATCCGATCACTGCGCAGGCGGCAAAAGCGCCGACCGCGATCAGCGCGTCCTTCGTCCTCCTTGTTAGCAGCAGCAACACGACAAAGATGGCGGGCGTCAGCTTGATCGCGGCGGCGATACCTATGCCTGCGCCGGCCCGCTTTCCCTCCGCCACGAGCCAGATGTCGGTCAGCACGAGCGCGAGCAAGAAGACGTTGACTTGCCCGAGGAACAGCGTGTGGTAAACGGGCTCGAGCAGGAGCCCGGCGCCGACGACGGCGGTCACTGCTGCCTTGGACGGCCGGCAGCCAGCCAGCCGCAGCGAGAGGATGCATGCCCAGGCGAACGCTGCCACCGTGGCCAGTTCCCAGGCGAGCACGACGATGATGACCGGCAGTCCGGCCAGCGGCGCGAACAATGCCGCCGCGAACGGCGGATAGGTGAACCAGTTCGCGTGGGCCTGCACTAGGTACAACCGCGAGGCCTCGGTGACCGCGTGGCCGCCCCACAGATAGATGTTCAGGTCAAACGGGCGGTACGCGATCGCGAACCCGATGACGACTGCGACCTCAAGCAGTACTACGGCGTACGCCAGCTTGCGCGCCCGCTGAGTCTGCACCATCAGGTCGAGCAGTCGCTGCAGTGCCTGGGCCGGCTTCGGCTCGGCCGGCTGCGATCCTGACGACGAGGGCCGAACTGCAACATGGTTAACGGTGGCCCCGCAAGCTGGCGGCAAAACACTCGCGCGGGTCATGGTTCCAGGTTGGTCGTGCGGGAACCGCTCGCACATCGGGAAAAGCCCTTAACCGCCCCCTGGGAAATGTGCGCGGGGGTAAGGGTCGGTCGGCTCGGAGCGCGCGAAAATGAGCCTGCGGGATTGTGAGTGCGCAACTCGCCGAACTCGTCACGAGTGCGGTTCGCCAGGAGCCGGAACGGACACCGTGCGCGCGATTTGCCACACCGCATCACGCTACGTCGCGAACCTGTTACTCTCTGTTCTTGGCGCTCGGGGTGCGCGCCGGGGTATGGGGGTGCTTGTGACCGGTTGGTTGCTCGGCGACATCCGAGCGGACCGTCTCTCCGCTGGGGAGATACGGCGGCTATCTGATCTGGCCGCCTATCGCGAAGCCGTAGCCGATGTGCTCGCGGAATTGGCGGGACCTCGCCGCGAGTGCCCGAAGAAAGCTGCGGCCGAAAGGATCCTGACCCGGCGCCTGTCGGAGCCGGAGTTCGCGATGATATTGTCCGCGACGCCGGCGGGCGAGGACGCGGCCGTGCGCCGGGTGCTGCGCGAGGTCAGGGCGTACCAGCCCAGCGCACGCAGTTCCGTGCGGAACCTCGCCGCGATGATCCGCATCGCGCTCCTCGCCCAGATCGACGTGCTCTGGTGGGGTCACCTGCCTCCCTATCAGTCCGACGCCGACGTGCGTGGCTCAGCTGAGCTGCTGGACCTGGACGGGCTGCGGCGCGACGGCATGCTGCTGTTCAACTACCGTCGCCAGGCATCGACGCTCGTGGCCAGGGCAGCCCGCGCGGCAGAGCGGAAAGCGGCGCCTGGCCGCTCGCCGCAGACCGCGGGTTTGCGGTTCGCCTACGCCCGGCCGGAACTGATCGTTCTGCTCAACCAGATCGCGGCCGACTTCGCAGACCTCGCGCCGCCAGGCGCGCCACCGCTATGGGTGACTAGCCTCGTCCGCAGCGTCGCGCATCAGCATCACTTGCGCGATCTCGGTTACGCCGCCCTGCTGCCGAGCTCGCATTGCGTCGGGTTTGCGGCGGACATCGAGATGACCTGGTTCCGGCAGTTCGGTGCAGACGAGGCTCTGCAGAGCGTGCTACTCGCGCGGCAGCATGCCGGCGAACTCAACGTCATCGACGAAGGCCAGGCCTGGCACGTCTGCATCCAGCCGGGAGCAGGCCGGGCGCTGCGCCTGGTACCCGCACATCGCAGCGGCGGCTGAGCGGATGTGCGGAATCGCGCTGATCGCCGGCGCAGAGCCGGATGCCGGCCTCTTCGGCCAGATGCTTCGCGCCCTTGAGCCGCGGGGCGAGAGCGAGGAGACAGCGTGTGACAGCCGGGTTCTCGCGGGCGTCCAACGACTTAAGATCATCGACCGGGAACGCGCAGTGCAGCCCTGGCTGTCTGCCGACGGTCGCTGGTTGCTGTGCTACAACGGCGAGATTTTCAACTACCGCCAGCTGCGCGCCGAACTGATCGGCCGGGATCGGCGGTTCCGCACCGAGAGCGACACCGAACTTGTGCTCGCGGCCTTCGGTGAGTGGGGCGAGCAGGCGGTCGGCAGGTTCCGTGGTGAGTTCGCGCTGGTGATCGCGGACCGCACCGCGGGCTCGATATACCTGGCCCGCGACCCGGTCGGGGTGAAGCCGCTGTACTGGTCGTGGCGGGACGGACGGCTGCACGTCGCATCGGAGGTCAAGGCACTGGTACCGGCGGGCTCGCCGGTGTCGGAAGTGCCGCCCGGGCATCACGGCTGGGCCGAGCCCGCCCGCAGTGCTGGACCGGACCTTAAACCGTACGTCGACCTGACTCTGCTTGGCGAGGACCAGCCACCGATCGATGACCCGGCCGAAGCGGCTAAAGCGCTCCGCCTGGCCGTCGAGGACAGCATCCGGGTCAGAGTGGACACCGACCTGACGGTCGGCGTGTTCTTGTCCGGCGGGCTAGACAGCTCGATCGTGCTGGCCAACGTCCAGGCGATGCACCCGGACTGCGTAGCGCTGACCATCGGCGCGCCTGGCAGCGACGATCTGGTGTACTCGCGTCGCCTGTGCGCCGAGTTCGGAGTCCGGCACGAGGTCATTGACGTTCAGCCGGGCGACATCCGGGCAGCCGAGATCAGCGCCGCGATCCGGATGTCGGAGCTCACTGAGTACGGCGACATCATTAATGCTGTCGTGTCGGTGCCGCTATTCGCGCGGGCGCGCGAGCTTGGCCTCAAGGTCGTGCTCACCGGCGACGGGTCGGATGAGCTATTCGCCGGCTACCCGATGTACGAGCGGGCGGGCGCGGCTGCGTCACGGCGGTTGTTCCTGCATATGATCCGGAACCTGCACCGGACCGAACTGCAGCGCGTCGACCGGGTCAGCATGGGTCACGGCGTGGAGGCGCGGGTGCCCTACCTTGATCCGGACGTGGTCGAGCTGGCTACGCGGCTGCCGCTCGGCCTGAAGGTCCGCGACGGCCAGGAGAAGTGGATCATGCGGCAAGCATTCGCGGACGTGCTGCCGCGTTACATCCTGCGGCGGCCCAAGAACCCTATGTCGCATTCTTCCGGGCTGCACGAGCGCGCCCGGTTGTACCGGGCACTGTTCGCCCGCATGCACTCCTCGTTCGGCTACGACCTGCTCGAGCCAGTCCGGCGCGATTTCTCGGTCGTACTGGACCGGTGTGACCTCGATCTCGACCGGGCCATCGCCGCGACGGCGGCGCGACATGACTACACCGCGGCCGAGCATGTACGTGACCTGGCGGGCGCACTGCGCTGGAATGCGGCCGCGGCTCTGAGGCGGGGCGGGCAGCCGAGGCACCGGCGAACCTCGGCGCGCGCGTATCGCGGCGCTTAGCGAGCCCGGGAAATGGACATCTTGTTATAAGGCGCCTTTGAGCCGAGCGCGCTGCGGGGCCGGTGACCTGGACAAACGAGGCGCAGACGACTGAGCCGGGAGGTTTCGGGTGGAAGTCAATGTGGCCCTGTCGTTGCCGCGCGACGTGGCGAGCGTGCCCGTCACCCGGCAAGTTCTGGACTCTTGCCTGGAGCGGCTGGGCGTGATGCCCGAGACGCGCGCCGACATCGCGCTAGCGCTGAGCGAGGCGTGTGCCAACGTGATCCGGCATGCCGGGCCCGGCGAGGAGTACGAGGTCATCGCTACTACCAGGGACGGACGGTGCGTCATCGAGGTGGTGGACAACGGCGACCGCGATGGCGTGAAACTCCCAGCCGGTGACCAAGCCGCTATATCCGAGCAAGGCATGCCAGAGCACGGTATGCCTGAGCACGGGCGCGGCCTGAAGATCATCGATGCCGTCACCGACGAGTTGTCCCTGACGGGCAGCGGCCCGGCCGGCACCACGGTTCGCTTCGAGAAGGTGCTGACCTGGATGCCGGGTGCGCCTGCAGAGCAACTGTCGGCGGCCGGCCGGTAACGCTGCCGCGTAGCTCAGCGGCTGCGGGAGCGGTTTGCGGCCCAGGCGAACACGAGCAGCACGACGCCTACGACAAACGAGACACCCGCCCGCACCGCGTGCGAACCCTTGTGGTGGCTGCCGACCAGGAAATGCACCGAGTTGAGGGCACCCGCAACGTAGAGTACGCCCAGGATGATCGCCAGGACTCCGAGTATCCCGAGGACGATTGCCAGCAGTCGGCTATTCGATCTGCCCGGCGCGCTCACGGTAGTGGTTTGACTCACCAGTTCCTCCGGCATTTTTATGGTTTGTTGATGCACGGCCGCCTGTCAGGCCTTCATTGCTATCGGTAGCGTTCCATGAACCGGGGAGTCAGGCTGGCCTTATCTCGTATCAAGGTACCCGGTATCGCGCATATCGGTGATCTGCACCTCGCGCTTCAGGTGCGCGGCAGTCTACTATCGGGCCGCCGCCGGGCGCGCGCCGGACTGGCTAGCACTGGATGTCCTCAGGCGACTCCGCACTGGCCGAAGCCGATCCGGAGGATGCAGTGACTGAAACGGTCTGGCCGCAGGCTGAGGAGGCGTCGATCGCGATGACGATCATGCCCCAGGACTGACCGCCAGCCGGGATCGGGCCGTGGCTGCAGAGCGCCCCGGATGACGTTGCTGTACACGACCAGCCGTGCTGGCCGGGGTGGTCGCTGACTTGATCGTCGCCCCCGTCGCCTTGCGACCCGGTAAGAAGCGAAGTGCCTGCCGGTAGCGCCACCGATACCGTGAGCTCTCCGGTCCCCGCGGAGCCGGTGTTGCTGACCTGGAAGAAAATGTTGGAGTGGTGGCGCCCGCCGTGGACGTCGACAGATGCCGTGAGCTGGACCGCGGAAGATGGGCTGGGACTGAGCGATGGCGGAGGCGAGCTTCCTGGCGGCCGGGCGGGACTGGCCGACCCTGGCGGGCTGGCCGATGGGGCAGCTGGCGCATTGCGGCTCGCCGACGCCGGGACTACCGCTGGTGCGGTGGCTGACCGTGCAGAGACTGAGGAACGATGCCCGGGGGTTGATGAGGGCTGCTCAGGGGTTGAGAGGGGCTGCGATCCAGCGGCCCTCACTTCCGACGAGGCCGGAGCCTGGGCCTGACTCCTATCCGCGGGCTTTAGCGGCGTGCCATGCCCGGCCATCGCGAAGGCGATGGCACCGAGCGCGATCACTGCGGCACCGCCTGCGACGAGCCAGCGCAGCGGTCGTGCGGTATCCCGGACCAGCCCGCCCGGTCGCAGCCACCAGGCCGCGCCGGCGGCGGCCCCGGCAGTTCCGTCCGCCGCGGTTGTCGCGGCTAGCGGCGCAAATGCTGTGCGAGCGTTCGCGCCCGGCGCGGTTCCTGATAGGTAATAGGGTGCCCAATCACCCAGGAAAACCGGCGCGACTATGGCGCGCAGTGCCATGCTGACGTCCGACAGTTCCGCGAAGACGGCACGGCAGTCGTCGCACTCGTTCAGGTGCTCCGTTACCGCCGCGCTTTCGGGGCCGGAGACGGCATCGCGGATGAAGGCGCCAAGCCCGAGCGCCAGGGTGGTGCATTCTCTGGCGGCGACACCGGCGGAGTACATCTGCAGGTAGGCACTCGTGAGGCCGTCCCTGGCTCTGCGCCTGAGCGCCGCGACGCCGTTGCGGCTGAGCCCGAGCAATGGCGCGACCTCTGCCGGGCTCGCCCCCTCTATCTCGGTATGCCAGAGCACCGCCATCCAGCGCTCGGGCAGTGACAGGAACGCGCGCACGATGAGCGGGTCGTCCTGGCCGGCGACGGCCAGGTCGATATACGGCTCGGCGGAATCGGCCAGGTCATCGCTGGACGTCATCGGCGGTTCTGCCCGCCGACGCTCGCAAACCCGTAGCACGGCCGTGAGCAAGTAAGGCCGGAACGCATCGGCGGGGCCGCCGCCACGCCGCGTGATCTCCAGCAACTGATCAAATGTTTCGGCTACGACCTCGTCGACTTCGTCGGCGGTCACCGCAAGATCGCGTGCCAGCCGGCGCGCGGCATGCTCATGTCGCTGATAAATAACCTGGAAGGCCGCGGTATCCCCGGCCCACACCCGATTGAGGAGTTCCGCGTCGTCTGCGCTCAGCATCGCGCGCTTTTCGTCGGTCACTGAGTTCCCGCCCCCACGTCCTACGTCTTAATGCGCAATAGAATCATTGCTGCTATTGCCTGATCGTGCGGGCGAATCGCACGCATGAAGTCTGCCGGGCGACGTTGCGTGCCCGAATGTCCGTTACTCAGGAGGCCGCCTCAGTGAGTCCGGTGCCGCACCTGACCCCGGCAGTTATCGCAGTCGTTATCGGGGCTGGTGCGCTGCACGCTTGCTGGAATGCTATCGCCAAGCAGGTTCAGGACCGGCTCATGGCATTTGCCTGGATTGGTATCGCCGCGACGATTGCCGGCGGCGCAGTGCTCTTGATCACCGGTATGCCCTACCGGGCGGCAATCGCGTTCGCGATCGCGTCCGCAGTGATCCATGTCGGTTACGACCTGGCGCTGATGAACTCCTATCGGCTTGGCGCGTTCAATCAGACCTACCCGATAGCGCGCGGGACTTCGCCGCTCCTGGTCGCGGTCGGCGCGTACTTCCTTGCCGGTGAGCACCTGGGCGCAGTCGCCATCATCGGCATAGCAACGCTGGCGGGAGGGCTGACGAGCCTGGCGCTATCCTCGGGACGCCTCACCCGCCAAGACGTTCCGGCCGTCGGCGCGGCGATCCTGACGGGCCTTACCATTGCCGGATACACGATCGTGGACGGTCTCGGGGTGCGGCGAGCGGGTGATCCGTGGGCGTACACAGCGCTGTTGTTCGCTCTGCAAGGACCACCCCTGGCGGTGGTGGCGGCGATCCGCAGGCCGGCCGCCTCGTGGCGCGATCGATCCGGCACCGAACGCGGCTTGGCGGCAGGCATCTTGTGCGTCGTCGCCTACGGCATAGTGCTCTGGGCGCAGACGAAGGCTCCGCTCGCCGAGGTTGCGGCGATCCGGGAGACGAGCGTCGTCTTCGCCGCCCTGATCGGGATGGCCGCTCTCGGTGAGGACTTCGGCAAGCGCCGGGTCGCCGCCGCCATGGTGATCGCAACCGGCATCGTGCTGATCGGCATCTAAAGCTGTCCGCTGGAGGATGCAGTGAGGCTACGGTAGCCGCGTGACGGAAAGCCACCTGCTCGAGGCGTACCTTGCGGCCGTCGGCGCCGGTTGCGGCAACGGCGATAAGGCCGGCGCGAAGCTGCTACGCGGCCAATTCCATGACGTGGTGCTGCTTGGTGACGTTGCCTACCGCTTCCCGCGGGACGAGGAATCCCGGCGCCTTCTCCCGGCCCGGATGGCGCTGCTGCGCGCTTTGCGGAACTGTGAGATGCCTGTTGCCATTCCCGGTTTGCTTTCCGATGCTGCAGCCGGCCAGCCGCTCGGGCAATGTCATGCGGCGCTGCAACGGGTATCAGGCCAGCCGATCGAGTCGGATCGCCTCGCCGGGGCCCCGGCGAAATCCAGGATGGTCACCGATCTGGCCCTGCTTCTTGACCG
>DASXIA010000216.1:0-23133 GCA_036488155.1 Streptosporangiaceae bacterium
CACAGCCCGGCCGTAGCTCAGGGGCAGCCACCATCTGACGCATCGGGCGATGCCTAAATTGTAACCTTTTTGACTCTTGTCGCTGACACCTGCCGTCCGTAGCCTTTCCGGCAAGCTAATCGCTCGTGAGCCGCGCGGGCAGCGCCAAGGCTCAGATAGGCACAGTAGTGCGGCCTGCCCTTTGGCATAGGAGCCTGTATGGAGGTAGGTAATGGGTCGATCTAGACAACACATGTACTTAATAGCTGTCGCCGCGGCCGGAGCGCTTGTGCTCGCAGCTTGCGGAAGCAGCGGCAGCAGTCCGCCAAAGTCTAATTCCAAGATCGCTAACGGCGGATCGATCACGTACGCCCTCGATCAGGACGTGGCGGGCTTCAACATCAACTATGCGAACGATAACCAGTTCGTGCTGCAGGAGATCATGGACCAGGTTTGGCCGAGCGTGTACGTCACGCAGCCGAACGCAACTGTTGCGCTCAACACCGAACTGGTCACCAGTGCCAAGGTCACCAGCACGAACCCGCAGACCGTCGTCTACCAGATCAACCCCAAGGCGACCTGGTCCGACGGCACGCCGATCAGCGCAACCGACTTCATCTACAACTGGCAGGCGCAGAGCGGCAACCCCAAGTACAAAGACGTGGGCGGCAAGGCGTTCCTGCCTGCCGGCACGTCCGGGTACAACCAGATCTCGACGGTTACGGGTTCGAACGGCGGCAAGACGGTGACCGTTGTGTTCGCCAAGCCGTTCGCCGACTGGCAAGGTATGTTCGGTGACCTGATGCCGGCGCACATCGCGACGAAAGTCGGGTTCAACACCGGGTTCCAGACCTTCGGATCCGCGGTGCAGGTGTCCGGCGGACCCTACAAGATCCAGAGCTACTCCAAGGGCGAGGACCTGGTCGAGGTTCCCAACCCGAAGTACTGGGGACCTAAGCCGCACCTGTCGAAGGTTGTCTTCCGGTTCATCCTGGACGATAGCCAGGACGCCCCGGCGATTTCGAGCGGCGAGGTGAACATCGTCAACCCGGTAATCCCGTCGGTGGCGTACGCGGACTCCATCAAGAGCATCCCGAACTTCACCGGCTCGGTCACGCCGGGCCTTGAGTTCCAGCACATCGACTTCAACCAGCGCAACCCGTACCTGGCCAAGCTCGCGGTCCGCGAGGCCATCGCGCTGGGCACGAACCGGACGCAGATGATCCAGCGGATCGTGGCGCCGATCTTCTCGGCCGTCAATCCGGCCGCCGTGTCCAAGGCCCAGGTGCTGAACAACCGCATCTACATGCCGATCCAGCCGTCGTACTCGAACACCAGCGGCTCCAACGGCACCTTCAACCCGACTAAGGCCAAGCAACTGCTGACCTCAGCCGGGATGACCATGGGCTCGGACGGCTATATGCACCCGAACTCCGGGCCGCTGAAGGGCAAGGACTTCAGTCTCTCGATCTCGACCACCAGCGGAGAGCCGGTGCGCCAGCAGATCGAGGAGCTGTTCCAGGCCGACATGAAGGCGATCGGCATCAAGATCAACATCCAGAACTATGATGCCAGCACGCTATTCGGCACCGTCGGCCCGAAGGGCGAGTTCGACCTGATCCAGTTCGCCTGGGTCGGATCGCCATTCGAGTCCGGCAACCAGCCCATCTACTGCTCTTACACGAACACTTCAGTCTGCGGCGAGAACTGGGACCACTACGCAGACCCGAAGGTCGACTCTCTGTTCAGCCAGGCGCTGACGGACCTCAACCCCACCACCGACGCGTCGCTCTACAACCAGATTGACACGCTCCTGTGGAAGGACGTGGCCACGCTGCCGCTGTTCGAGAACCCGGTGTACTACGGCTATTCGACGAAGTACGTCAACCTTATTCCGAACGCAAGCAGCGTAGGCATCCCGTGGAATGCCCAGGACTGGGGCCTCAAGGCCTGACCCTGAGGGGTTGTTCTAACTGATGCTGAGGTGCTCCGGCCGCCCGCCCAGGCGGGCGGCCGGAGACCGGCAGAGAGGGTAATCCGATGGGTGCTTACATCCTGCGCCGGCTCGGCGCGGGTTTCGTGGTCTTGGTCGTCGGCACGTTCGCCCTTTACATCCTGGTGTCGCTGTCGGGGAACCCGCTAGCGAACCTGATGGCGAACCCCCACATCTCGCCAGCCACAATCCGGGCCGCCCGGATCGAACTGCATCTGAACGAGCCGCTGTTGCAGCGCTACTGGACCTGGCTGACCGGGATGCTGCATGGCAACTTCGGGATCAGTACGACCGGGCAGGCAGTGGGGCCGCAGATCTGGCCGCGGATGTGGGTGACCATGCAGATGGTGATTCCGGCAACGATCATCGCGATCGTTATAGGGATAGGGCTTGGCGTGATGAGCGCCGTCCGCCAGTACAGCGTTCGCGATCACGTCTCGACCTGGTTCGCATATGCCTTCTACGCCACCCCGGTGTTCGTGATCGGGATCCTGCTCAAGGACTTCCTGGCAGTGAAGGTCGACAATGCCGCAGGGCACCCTGTCTTGTATACGGTCGGCCAGAACAATCCAGGGACCACAGGTGCGTGGAACATCTTCGTCGACGCGCTCGCACACGACGTGCTGCCCGTGCTCACCCTGGTTCTGATTACCTACGCCGCGTGGAGCCGCTACCAGCGAGCGTCGATGCTTGATGTGCTCAATGCCGATTACGTCCGGCTGGCGCGGGCAAAGGGGCTGTCACGGCGGCGGGTGCTGTATGTGCACGCGCTGCGCAACGCGCTGATACCGGTCACCACGGTGATCGCCCTGGACTTCGCCGCCATCCTGGGCGGTGCGGTCATCACAGAGATTGTGTTCGGCTGGGAGGGCATGGGGCGGTTCTTCTACCAGGGACTAGTCGGGCCGGTCACTCCCGACGTCAACGTGGTAATGGCCTACCTGGTGATCACCGCCGCGTTGGTCATCATCTTTAACATCATCGCCGACATCGCCTATGGCCTGCTCGACCCGAGGATCCGATATGCCTGAGCCACGCGAGGCCGCAAGAATCGACTCACCCACCTCCGCAGCACGGCCCGTGCTGGCCACGCCTCTCGTCGGCACGCCTGCGCAGCAAGGCTCCGGGCCTCCCGACCCGCTACTCAGCCTCGGAGGGCCCGCTGCGATACCGCAGCCGGATGCCTTGGCGAATGCCGATGCGATGGCGGCTGCGCAGGCTGGCCTGACGATCAAGGCGCGCAGCCAGTTCCAGATGGCGTACGCGCGGTTCATCCATCACAAGATGGCACTGATCGGCCTGGGCACGTTCGTGGCAATCCTGCTGTTCTCAACCATCGGGCCGCTGTTCTGGCACTACAACTACGCACAGATCACCAATCAGTTCGGCACCGGCCCGTCGCTGGCGCACCCGTTCGGCACCGATACCATCGGCCATGACAATTTCGCCCAGATGATGGCCGCCACATCGACCTCGATCGAGACAGCCCTGGTGGTGGCCGGGATCGCGACCGCCCTCGGCACGCTTGTCGGGGCAGCGGCCGGATACTACGGCAAATGGGCTGACGCCCTGCTCATGCGGTTTACCGACCTCATCCTGATCGTGCCCGGCCTGGTGATCCTGCTAGTGCTCGCAAACACGGTCAGCAAGGCTGCCGGGAACTGGCTGTGGATCGCCCTGATCCTGGCCGCACTGTTCTGGACCTACCTGGCGCGGCTAGTGCGCGGGGTATTCCTCTCGCTGCGGGAACGGGAATTCATCGAGGCCGAGCACGCGATCGGCGCCAGCGGCGCCCGCATCATCCTGCGGCACCTGATCCCCAACGCGATCGGGCCAATCGTGGTGAACGCGACACTGACGATTGCCCAAGCGATCCTGGTCGAAGCTGCGCTCTCCTTCCTCGGCCTGGGCATCCAACCGCCCCAGGTGTCGCTCGGTTACCTGATCGCCCAGGGTGAGGGAGCCGCGACGGTGCTGCCCTACCTGTTCTACTTCCCAGCGGCATTCCTGATTGTGATCGTCCTCGCGGTGAACTTCATCGGTGACGGACTCCGCGATGCCCTCGACCCGCAGCAGCGAGTCCGCGCATGAACCAGGACATCCTCAGGGCGACCGACCTGTCGGTGACGTTCTCTACGCACGAGGGCGCGATACAGGCGGTCCGGCAACTCGACTTCCGGCTTGGCCGGGGCGAGACGCTCGGCATCGTCGGCGAATCAGGATCGGGTAAGTCCACAGTCGCGCTCGCGGTGCTCGGACTGCTCTCCGGCAACGCCACCGTTACCGGATCCATCAGCTGCCAGGGCCGCGAACTCGTCGGACTGTCCGAGGAAAAGTTTGCCCAGATACGCGGCGAGACCATCGCGTTCGTCCCGCAGGACCCGCTGAGCTCGCTCAACCCGGCGTTCAAGGTCGGCTGGCAGATTTCCGAGGCCATCTGGACCCGCGGCAAGATGTCCAGGGAGGACGCCGACCGGCGAGCCATCGAACTGCTCGACGTCGTCGGCATCCCGCAGGCAGCCCAGCGGGCCGAGAGCTACCCGCACGAGTTCTCGGGCGGCATGCGCCAGCGTGTGGTCATCGCCATGGCGATGGCCAACGATCCGACGGTGATCATCGCCGACGAGCCAACCACGGCACTTGACGTGACCATCCAGGCTCAGGTCCTCGAGGCGCTGAAAGCCGCGCGTGATCAGGCGCAGGCCTCGCTGATCCTGATCACCCACGACCTGGGCGTAGTGGCCGGCATGGCCGACCGGGTCATGGTCATGTACGCCGGGCGCGCAGTGGAGACCGGCCCCGCCGATGAGATCTACTACCGCTCGAGGATGCCCTACACGCTGGGCCTCCTCGGTTCGCTGCCGCGGCTCGACGCCGACAGGAACGGACCGTTGCGCCCGATACCTGGCTCGCCGCCGTCGCTGCTCAACCTGCCGCCCGGCTGCTCGTTCGCCGTACGGTGCCCGATTGCCTTCGAGCAGTGCTTCCGCGAGGACCCTGCCCTGAGGGACGTGACTGCCCTCGACCACCAGGCAGCCTGCCATCGAGCGGGCGAGCTCGCTGACGTCGGCACCGAGTTGTTCGCGCCCACCTGGACCGACACGGGAAACGGACTGCCAGTCGAGTTCGGCGCGAGCGACGCGGCAGCGGCGGTGCAGCGGGCCGAATCAACCGACAGGACGGTCATCGAAGTGACCGATCTCGTCAAGCACTTTCCGATTCAGGGCGGCAGGCTCATCCGCCATCAGGTTGGCGAGGCGCACGCGGTCTGCGGCGTGTCGTTCGACCTTAAGGAGCGGGAGACGCTCGGCCTGGTCGGCGAGTCCGGTTGCGGCAAGTCCACGACGGCGCGCACGGTACTGCAGCTGCTCAAGGCGACCTCGGGATCGGTCTGCTATGACGGCACTGACCTCACCACCAAGACCCGCCGCCAGCTACGGCCCTTGCGCCAGGACGTCCAGGTGGTTTTCCAGGATCCGTACGCCTCCCTGGATCCGCGGATGCCCGTGGGCGAGATCGTCGCCGAGCCGCTACGCGTGCACGGACGCTGGGACCACACGTCGGGCCCGGCCAGGGTGGACGAGCTCTTCGCGATGGTCGGCCTGAATCCCGAGCACCGCAACCGCTTCCCGCACGAATTCTCGGGCGGTCAGCGGCAGCGTGTTGGCATAGCCCGGGCGCTCGCGCTAGGCCCCAAGGTGATTGTCCTCGATGAGCCGGTGTCCGCGCTGGACGTGTCGATTCAGGCCGGTGTTGTCAACCTGCTCGAGGAACTGCAGGACCGGCTCGGCCTCGCGTACTTGTTCATCGCGCACGACCTGTCAGTCGTCCGGCACATTTCCGACCGGGTCGCCGTCATGTATCTCGGCAAGATTGTCGAGATCGGCACGCGGGCTCAGATATACGACAGCCCGTCACATCCCTACACGCAGGCCTTGCTGTCCGCAGTGCCCGTGCCCGATCCCGCCGTCGAGCGAGAGCGCACCCGGATCTTGCTGACCGGCGACGTGCCGAGCGCCCTCGCACCACCGAGCGGGTGCCGGTTCCGTACCCGCTGCTGGAAGGTCCAGTCGATCTGCGCAGAACAGGAGCCGGAACTTGTCGACCGAGGGCAGGGGCATCCGGTGGCGTGCCATTTCGCGGAAAGCGCGCAGATAGTCCCGGCCGCAGCCCCCTGACGCGGGCCGGCGGGCAGTTCCCTGACGGGGGTTGCCCGTCGGTCACTCAGCCTGTCGGCCGACGGCCTACCCCTGCCCGTGCCGCCCTCAACTCGAGGTAGCGACGTTCCGGCAGGCTAATCGTCCGCCGGGCCGCCAGCAGGTAATTGCGCTGAGCGGCCTCAAGGTCGCCGGCCATCTCCAGCATGTGCGCGCGCACGGCGGCAAGCCGGTGATAGGTGGCAGTACGCGAGTCAGCCTCCACCGACGCGAGCAGGTCCAGGCCGGCCTGCGGTCCGTGCACCATGGCGGTCGCCACCGCGCGGTTCAGACGGACGATCGGCGTGGGGGTATAGCGCTCGAGTACCAGGTAAAGCGCCAGTATCTGCCGCCAGTCGGTGTCCGAAGCCTGCGACGCCTCAGCATGTACCGCCGCGATCGCAGCCTGCAGCTGATACGGCCCTAGTTTCGCAGCGGTCAGCGAACGGCTGATCAGCGAGATTCCCTCACGGATCGCGTTCGCATCCCACAGGGTGCGGTCCTGCTCCTCTAGCGGGATCACGCTGCCGTCCGGCCCGCACCTGGCCGGACGGCGCGCGTCGGTGAGGAGCATGAGCGCGAGCAACCCGGCGACCTCACCGTCGTCGGGTAGCAGCCGGTAGATAGCGCGGGTGAGCCGGATCGCTTCCGCGGTCAACTCGACGCGGTGCAGGCCAGGGCCGGATGTAGCGGTATAGCCCTCATTGAAGATCAGGTACAGCACGTGCAGGACGTCGCTGCGCGCGCTGTCCACCGGCGGCGGCTCTTCGAACCGCGCGCCAGCGGCCCTTAGCTGCTGCTTGGCTCGGCTGATCCGCTGCGCCATGGTCGGCTCGCTGACAAGGAACGCCCGGGCGATCTCCGCTGTGGTCAACCCGCCCACGGCGCGCAGCGTCAGCGCGATCCTGGAAACCTCGGGCAGGTCAGGATGGCAGCACAGGATCAGCAGCGTCAGCGTGTCGTCGTCGGCCGCTACCTCGTCCGAATCGGCCGCCGGGGCGGCGGTCCGGTGGGATGGCGTCATCAAGGCGGCCGTGACTTCGCGGTTACGCCGGGCCGAGTCAGCACGCCACTGGTCGACTAGCCGCCGGGTGGCCACCGTGATCAGCCAACTGCGCGGATTCGCCGGGACGCCCGCATCGGGCCACTGAACCACCGCAGCGAGCAGCGCTTCCTGGACGGCGTCTTCGCATTCGTCGAAGCGGCCGTAGCGGCGCAGGAGCGCGCCAAGGACCTGCGGCGCCAGTTCGCGCAGCAGGTCCTCAGCGGCGGCCGGGGTGCCGACCCGGAACGTGGTCACATCTCATCCCCAGACGAGTACATGACCGGGCGGACCTCCATGGCGAAGTACCGCGCATCAGGCCACCGGGCTGCGATCTCCTCGGCTCGCTCAGGCGTGTCGCAGTCGACGGTGAGATAGCCCGCGAACTGCTCCTTCGCCTCTGCGAACGGGCCGTCTGTCGCGGTGACTGCACCCTCGCGGACCCGCACTGTCCTGGTGACGGACGGGTCGGCGAGCGCAGCGGTATCCACAAGCTCGCCGGTCTGCCGCAGCTCCGCCATGATCGCCTCGACATCAGCGAACAAAGCCTGGCGCTCCTCCTCCGGCCAGCTCTCGTACAGGGCGGGGTTGTTGTAGATGAGCAGCATGTAACGCATGTCCTGATTCCTCCTCAAGGGGTACGGGCGTTGGCCTGTTCCGCCAGTGAGTCGGAACCGTCAGCAGATTCTCGACAGCTGTGGTGTCGAGATCTGCTCGCCGGCACCGACCCCTCCGTGACCGGGCTAACCAGACGATGGCACTCCCCAGAAGGAGCACTCCCGTGACCACCAGGATCGCAATGCAGCGAGCAACCGGACGCGAATGGGCCGGGCTCGCCGTACTCGCCTTGCCAACGCTACTGGTCTCGGTCGACATCTTCGTACTGCTGCTGGCCCTGCCTAAAATCGATGAGGACCTTCGGGCCAGCAGTACCCAGCAGCTCTGGATCAGCGACAGCTACGGCTTCCTGCTCGCAGGTTTCCTGGTCACGATGGGCACGCTCGGCGACCGGTTCGGACGGCGGTGGTCACGCTGAGCGTCAGCCTGATCCTCGGCGCCGCTCCGCCCGCCAGGGCCGGCGCTGCTGCCGCGCTCAACGAGACGAGCACCCAGCTCGGGTTCGCTCTCGGCATCGCCATTCTGGGCAGCGTCGCAGCGGCCCTGTACCGGGACCATGTCGCCTCGGCAGTGCCGCCAGCACTGCCAGGCGGCTCGGCGGCGGGCGCACGCGACACGCTCGCCGGGGCTCTGGGTGCGGCAGGCTATCTGCCGCACCCGGCCGCCGCGGCTCTCCTCGAGTCGGCTCGCGCCGCATATACAGCGGGTCTGCACGGCGTGGCCGTGATCAGTGCTGTCCTGCTAGCCATGATCGCGCCCGGTGTCCTGATAGCGCTCCGTCATGTCGATCCTTATCGTCAGGCCACACCGGATGACACCAGGATCCCTGCAGAGAGCCCGGTGCTGTAGTCCGATCAGCCGGAGCCTGTCGCGCCCTTATGAGGGAACGGGGAGCCCCGGGCCAGCGCTGACAGCGCTACCCAGCAGCCGCACGCGCGGTCGCCGCGCTTACAACTCGGGCAGGCTCGCCGGAACCAAGTCGAAGCTCTCCGTCGCGGCTGCCCGCGCAGTGGCATCGGGCGACAGCAGGCATGCATGCACGCCGGTCAGGGCGGCGCTTCCCGCTCGCCCGCGCTTCCTGGGTCGCGATCTGCTACCCGGTCAGCCGAGGTCGCGCGGACCTGGCCAGTCCCCGTAGCCGGGCGTACCAAGCCGTGATCGCGACTTCGGCTGACTCGCGGTCGCAGTGTCAATGAAGGCGTCCATCCTGGCGGAGTTACGCTGCGTGCGCCAGACCAGGGTGCGGGTAGCGGCAGGCCAGCCGTAGAGCGGGATGAACACCACCTCTGGATGCACGTAGTGGCTCGGGAATGACTCTCCCACCGGAAAGACGTTTTCCTGCTGCGCGACCAGCGTCAGTACCTCGGCGAAGGTGCGGGCGATGCCGCGGTGCGGAATGGGCCGGCCCTTCGGCGTCTGCGACGGATAGAGCGGGTTATGGAGTTCCCCGGTCACGGCGTGCGGGATGCCGAAGATTGCGTAATCAGCCAGTTCTTCTACCGAGACCACGTCCCGGTCCGCTAGCGGATGCTCGCGGGCGACGCCGAGTACCCAGTTCTCCTCTGACATAACGGGCCCCTGCGCCAGGTCCGATGGCGGGGGTCCGGCGAACCGGCCGAGCAGCATATCGACGCCACCGCTGCGCAGGGTCTCATGGAAGTCCGTCCCGGTCACGTCAAGCGTGGCGACTTCGCACGCCGGAAACCGCCGGCGGAACTGACTCACCAGCTGGCCGAACGCGGCGTCATCGCAGTGGGTGAGGTATCCCACTAGCACCTTGCCGTCGAGTCCGCTGGCCGCCGACTGAGCACGATGCAGGGATGTGCAGAGATCGTCATAGACACGATTGAGGTCTTCATACAGTTGCGTGCCAATGGACGTGAGCTCCACCCGGCGAGTGGACCGCAGAAACAGCGGCGCACCTACCCGAGTCTCCAGCTTCCTGATGAGCTGACTAACCCGCGAAGGAGAGATGAGCAGGCGCTCCCCGGCCCGCCCGAAATGCAGCTCATCCGCCGCTACCAGGAAGGCCCGCAGTTCGGACATCTCAATCACGAACAGATTCTATTGATGAGCCTCGTTAAACAGTAGTTGAGATGATCGGCCTTGTTCCGCCGTCAGCCAGCCGTCACAGTTGAAGCGCCCGGCCGGCGGGCGAGCTCGTTTCGCCGGTTCGCAGAACCCGCAGATCCCCCGTCGGCTACGCCACCAGGAGCACGAATGGACGCCAGCGTCTGGATTCTCAATCTCGCCATCCTGGCACTGGTGCTGGCCACCGACCTCGGCCGCCGAAAGATCACTCTAATGCGCCTGCTGCGCCCGCTTGTCGGCGCAGCCATCATCATTCCCTTCTTCTTCAAGGGGGTCGCTTCCTCTGGCAGCGGCCTCGCGCTGGAGATCGTCGGCCTAGTGGTCGGCCTGGCCCTGGGCGCAGTCGCCGCGACGCTGATGCACGTCGACTATGACGTCCAGGCAGGCCGCGCCATCTCCCGTGCTGGCCTGCCGTACGCCTTGGTCTGGCTCGCGGTCACAGCCGGGCGGATCTACTTCACCTACGGCGCCAGCCACATCTTCGGCGTCCAGCTTGGCAGTTGGATGGCCGCGAACCGGGTATCGGTTGCCGCGCTGACCGATAGCCTCATTTTCGTCTCGATCGCGATGCTGCTTGGCCGCAGCGGGCTGCTCGCCATGAAGTCCCGTCTTGCGGCCGCCCGCCAGGCACGCGCTCAGCCGGCTGCTTCGTCCGCTGACTACCAGGTCACGACAAGGTGAGATGGCCGCGAATGGCCGGCGAAGGAGGTGGTGGCGGATGTTCTACCTGATCGCGAAGTTGATCAGAAAGCTCAAGGCGCGCAGAAGCTAACCGGTCCCAGCGCCGAGACGGCAGGCTGGCCGGCCTAGTCGGCTAGCGGCGCGGCCGAGGACGGGACAGCCGACGGCTCGTCGGCGAGGTACGGCGGGGCCGGCTCGTACTGGATATACCGCCGGACGGCCCGCGAGTGATCGCGGCCGTGCAGCGCGCCGACAAGCCAGAGCGCCATGTCGATCCCGGCGGATACGCCCTGGCTGGTGACAAGGTTCCCGTCAACCACGTAGCGGGCGTCGCGCACGACGTTGACATCGCCGCGGGCCTCGAGCGCATCCTCGAAGCTGTAGTGGGTGGCGACCCGCCGGCCGCGCGCGGGCCCCGCTTCGTGCAGCAGCAAGGCACCGGTGCAGACGCTGGTCACCCACATTGCGGACGCGGCGGTGGTACGGATCCATCCGATGACGGCCGGGTTGGCTACCTCCAGGCGGGTGCCGCGGCCACCAGGCACCAGGAGGACGTCGAGCATCGGATGGTCGTCGAACGTGTGGTCAGGCAGGACACGCATGCCCTTGGCGCACTGCACAAGCTCCGGACGCTCGGCTATGAGCACCACGGTGTCGGCAGTCTCACGGAGCATCGAGGAGACCGTGAACACTTCCCACGGTCCGGCGAAGTCGAGTTCCTCGGCGCCGTCAAAGACGACGATTCCGTAGGTTGTCACGCGTACTCCCTGGGGTAAGTCGTGGACCGGAATCGGTCACGGTAATCGGACGGTGCGATGCGGGTGTGCCGGTGAAAGGCACGGCGGAGCGTCTCGCCAGTGCCGAAGCCGCACTGCCGGGCGATCGTTTCGACCGGTTCATTGCCATCCGCGAGCGCGCGCTGCGCTGCCTCGATCCGCACCCGCTCCACATACGCACCGGGCGGCATGCCGACCTCTGCGGTGAACTTCCGCTGGAAATGCCGCGGGCTGAGGCCAGCCCGGCCGGCCAGCTCCGCCAGGCCGTGCTCTGCACCCGGATCTGCGTGGATCGCCGACAGCACCGCGCGAATAGGGTCCGAGCTCGGCTGCGCGGACCACAGCGGCACGCTGAACTGCGACTGACTGCCGGGGCGGCGCAGGAACATGACCAGCTCCCTGGCCACCTGATGCGCGACGGCGCGGCCTTCGTCGTCCTCTACCAGCGCGAGCGCCAGGTCGATGCCCGCGGTAACCCCGGCCGATGTCCACACCCGGCCGTCGCGGATGAAGATCGGATCGCAATCAACCGTGACGTCAGGGTGTTCTCGGCGGAGCTGGTCCTCACGAGACCAGTGCGTGGTAACCCGGCGGCCAGCAACCAGTCCGGCGGCCGCCAACAGGAACACACCGCTGCACACCGATGTGACCCGGCGGGCGGCGGCACCGACACCGGCGACCCAGCCGACGAGTGCCCGATCGTGCGCCGCGTCGTCAACGCCGCGGCCGCCGGCCACGACCAGAGTGTCGATTCCGGCAGGATCCGCGTCCAGCACACCGATTCCGGCGTGCACTGGCATGCCGCTGCCAGCAGTAACGACCCCCGCGACAGACGCGACGATCTCGCAGCGGTAACCGCCGGTCAGCCGGGAACCGTGCTGGAACACCTCGTAGGGTCCGGCCAGGTCGAGCGATTGGAAGCCATCGAAGATCACGAAAACAATGCGGCGGGGCGTCACATGGCCACAGTGCGACAGGCTTGATGATGGCGTCAAGGACGGCTACCCCACGTTTCGCGCCATCCAGTCCAGAAGGTCGCGCCCGCGAGGTCCGGCGCGCACCCTCGGTCTCGCACAAGGCGGGCACTAACCTCAGCGCAGAACTAGAAGGTCGAGCCAAGAAGTTCTGGGCTCCGGGCTAGATGTCGCCTCCTCTTGTGCGGCCCGGCGGAGTCGTTCTTTGCCGCGGAGGAATTCCTCCTCGGTGAGGTTGCGGATCGTGCTGTCGGCGCGGCGGAAGGTGTCCGCCTGGGCGAGGAACTCGGCGAGGTTGGTCGGCCATGTCTCGGGAACCGGCTCAAGGGCATCCCGGCTGAATCCGCTGGCTGCGAACACCTGGCAGATCTGCCCAACGGAGGGGGAGGTATCGACCATCCGTTCGGTCTCGGGGAACCAGCGGACGAACTCGTTCCGGTCGACCCTGCCGGAGAATCCCTGGCGGATGAGAACGGGAGCGCCCGGGCGCAGAACGCGGCGGATTTCTCGCGCGGCAGCTTCAAGATCAGGGATGTGGTGGATCACGAGGGACAGCCAGGCGCCGTCCACCGAGCCGTCCGGTAGCGGCAGAGCGCTGGCGTCGCCGTCCAGTACCCGGATGCCCTGGCGGCGCGGAATGTGGGCCCGCATCGCCGCCGACGGTTCGACCGCGACGATGCTAAGGCCGAACCAGTCGCTGAAGGCGGCGGCAAACTGGCCGGTCCCCGCGCCGATGTCGACCACGGTCATCCTGGGCACCGGGCTAAGGTGACGTCGTATCGCGTCACGCCATTCCCCGAGCCCGTCTCGGGGAAGCTCACGGACCGCCTTGTACGCCGCCGCGGTCTGGTCGTCGTAGGTAATCCTGGCCAAGTGGTGCCTCCTTACCCGGGCTGCGGCATCACGACGCGTCACACGCCCTTCCGGGTTTGCGGCAGTGAATCGGGACCCGCACGAGGCTCTCCTTGTTCCTGATGTGCGGCATCATGATGCCGCGCGCTGCGGGAGCGGAGAGCCTGGCCGCTAGCCATCCGGCCATGTCGTCAGGCTCGATACGCCCTGATGCCAGGAACTGAACGGCGATGGCGGCGACTTGCGGCGGGTCCAGGTCGGCCTGCCAGCCGCCCGCCCTCCGATCACGACGAGATCGGCGACATCCAGCGCGGTCACGGCTCGTCACCCCGTAGCAGGTCGAGCAAGCGCTGGTGGCGGGCCAGGCTGTCCTCCAGCAGCCTGCGGAACCGCTTGTCCTTGCGGCGCGCCTCCACCAGAGTCGCGCCAGCGAGACTTGGCTTGAATGCGCAAGTCAATGCCTGCCTTCGCATATGGTTGGAGTGACATCACACTCGCGCTTAACCACAGCTAACGAACCAGGCTGCGCAGCTTCGAACTTGACTGTTCAACTTCTCTATGATTTAGAATTCACTTGAACGAACAAGTGAACTCGTCGACTACGGTCCGCTCGGAGAGACCGTGACCGGCGAGCTCGCCGGGCCGAGTGCGCTGCCCGCGCGATCGAGGCAGGAGGTTGACCAGCCATGAAAGTGGCACTCACCGGTGCAACAGGATTCATCGGATCACACGTACTGACCGAACTGCTCAAGCACGGCCACGAGGTGACGGCACTCGTCCGCGACGACGCGCGTGCTGGCATCATCGGCGCCCGCGGTGCGACACCAGCCGTGGCCGACCTGAACGACCGGCCGGCGGTCGCCAGCCTGCTCAGTCGTGCAGACGCCGCCATCCATACTGCAACCCCGGCGACGCCACCAGTGCCGGCCTGGACTCCGCGGTGGTCGATGCAGTGACCGACGCGTTCGCTGGCACTGGTAAGCCCTACCTTCACATCAGCGGCATCTGGATCTACGGGGACAACACTTCAGTAAGCGAGCAATCTCCGGTCAAGGCACCTCCCCTGGTGTCATGGAAAGAGCCGATCGAACAACGCGTACTAAGCGCGACAGGCATGCGTGGGGCTGTGATCGTCTCCAGCGTCGCCTATGGGGACGACGGGGGCGGGATTCCCCGGCTGCTGCTCGGCTCACCGCGAGATGACGCCGGCAACCTGATCATGCTTGGCACGGGAGAACAGCACTGGTCCACGGTGCACGTCGCCGACCTTGCAGATGTCTTCCGGCGTGTCCTGGAAGACGACTCCGCTCACGGCCGGTACGTCATCGGCAACGGGCTGAGTGCCACCGTGGCCGAGTTGACGCGGGCGGCCGCTGTCGCCTCCAGCGCTCCGGGAGCGGTCCCTGGTTCGAGGGACGAGGCAAATGCACGCCTCGGCGACTACTTCGCCGAAGTGCTCCTGCTCGATCAGGGCACCGACGCCGCCAAGGCCCGGGCCGAGCTGGGCTGGCATCCGTCCTATCCATCACTGACCGACGAGTTTCGCCACGGAAGCTACCGCACGTCATAAGTGGTGGCCCACCTTCTAGCCGTGAAAGTGGACCTGATGCGCGGGCTTTTCCTATGTAACGTCGGTTCGTAAGGAAGAAGCCCGCAGGCAGCGCTCGCAGGGCAGCGAGAGAGGAACGGCTGGCCATGGAAGCGGCAGGGATCACGACGCCCGGAGAAGTGGCGGCAGCCTACTTCCGGGCCTGGGAGAACAGCGACATCAATCATGTGCGGCCGTTGCTCCATCCGGTGGTTGATTTTGTCGGTGCGCTGGGCAGCACTCGCGGTGTCGCGGAAACGCGCGCGGGCCTGGCGGGCATGTTCGCTATGACCAGACAGGTCAAGGTGATCAAGCGCAGGGGCGACGGTCCGGACGTCCTTACTTGGTTCGAGCTGAGCACCGCTACCGCAGGGCCATTGCCCGTCGTCAACTGGAGCCACGTAGAGAACGGCCTCATCACGCGGATCCGGGTGACTTTCGATCCGCGCCCCATCCTCCCGTGACCTGGCGCCGGCTATTCGAAGGCGTTCGCACGTCCGTCAGGCAGGACGCGGCCCGTTGGCGGGTCAGACCTTCTGCCCGTAAAAAGGTCTGTGCAGGTACACGACATCGGCGGCGCGCGGCGGACGGCCTGGTGGTGCGAGGGCGCGAAGCGCCAGCCGGCCACCCGTGCTGCTGTCGGCGAAGGCCAGAGAGGGAGACTGATCACATGGTGAGGTGGGATGACGTGACCCGTAGTGAGGTGTTGCGCGCGATGCAGGAGTACGACCGGCTGGGCCCGGAGCAGTTCTTCGCCGCGCACGGGTTCGCCCCAACAACGACCTACGAACTGGTCTGGGAGGGACGCAGTTATCCGCCCAAGGCCGTCCTCGGCACGGCCTATGAGTTTGCCACCGGCCAGCGCCTAGCCTCCGGCGATTTCGAGGGCGGGAAGTCCGGCGCCGTACGGGTGCTCGGAAAGCTAGGATTCACCGTCGCAGCGAAGCGACGCCCGGCCAGGCAGATCTGACGACCTGCAATTCAGACGCTTGCCCAACCGTCAGCGGACGGCTCTCGTACGGTGACTGCATGGCTGATGCGGTTCGCATAATGCTCGAGCAGGGCAAGAAAAAGCGGGTGGTGGCCTGCGCCTTCGACTGGCCGGGATGGGACCGGAGCGCCAGGCTCGGTCACGACGCGCTGGCAGTGCTGGAATCGTACCGGCCCCGCTACGCCAAGGTCGCCGAGCTGGCCGGCTTTGGCGCCCAGTTCGGCGCCGCGGGCGAGCTCGAAGTGGTCGAGCGCCTCGAAGGGATCGGGATGACCGACTACTACGGCGTCTCGGGCAGGGCGGCAACGCCCGAGAACGACCCGATGACCGACGCCGAGTGCGAGCGGAAGGTCGCTTTGCTCCAGGCCTCCTGGCGTACCTTCGACGACTTCGCCGCACGCGTCTCGGCTGAGCTCCGGAAGGGCCCGCGGGGCGGCGGCTGGGAGAAGGAGCGGATCATTCGACACGTGAACGGCGCAGAAATCGACGAGTTCGCTCCGAAGGTCGGCGTGAAGGTGCCGCTGGAAACGCGGGACGACGCCCGGGCCCTACGCGCCTACCGGGAAGCCTTCGTCGAGGGGATCCGCGAACACCACGCCCGCAGCGAGCCGGCGCGGTCGTGGCCGCTGCCATTTCTGATCCGGCGTTGTGCCTGGCACATGCTCGACCACGCCTGGGAGCTAGAAGACCGGGACCTGACGAACGCACCCGCCTGATAGGGCTTCGGGTGCAGCTGTCAAACGGTCTGCTTCACACAATGGTCCCAAGCTCGGCTGGACACTCGGCGCCTGGCTCAGCACCTGCTCGCCGGCAAGTTCTCGCGCGCCCACTGAGCGATCTGGTCCAGGGCGGGCATCAGCGCCCGGCCGCGCTCCGTCAGCTGGTAACTGACGGTCACCGGGGGACCGCCACCTACCGTGCGCGTGATCAGGCCGCCAGCGGCGAGGTCGCCGAGCCGCTCCGACAGGACGGAGTCGCTGATCCCGCCGATCCCGCGCGAAAGATCGCGGAAGCCGGCGGGCCCGTGGGACAGGTGGCCGAGTAGTACAGCGTTCCACCGCTTGCCAAGGAACTCGAACGCGCGCGCCAGGTGCTCGGCCGCTGGCTGGCACTCATCCGCCTGAAGCACGGCGCGCTCCTGAAGGAATATTAGCTTCGTTATTAGAAGTTACTAGTGCCAGTGTAGTCGATGCGAGGAGGGTAGTCGTGGCGGACTACGGACACGATCTACTTTTCGGCACGTTCATTACCCCGCAGAACGCAGAGCCGCAAGCGCCGGTCACCCTCGCGAGTCTCTCCGAGCGGGCGGGGCTGGACCTGGTGACCTTCCAGGACCATCCGTACCAGCCCGCGTTCCTGGACACCTGGACCCTGCTGTCCTACGTCGCGGCGAGCACGGAGCGGATCAAGATCTCCGGCAACGTGATTAACCTGCCGCTGCGCCCGCCGGTGCTGCTCGCGCGCCAGGCTGCCAGCCTGGACTTGCTGTCGAATGGCCGGTTCGAGTTGGGGCTCGGAGCGGGAGCATTCTGGGACGCCATCGAGGCGATGGGCGGGCCGAGGCGCTCGCCTGCCGGTGCGGTGACCAGTCTGAGTGAGGCGATCGACATCATCCGGGCCACCTGGGCGGCTAGTGAGCGAGGCGGCATCTTCACCGACGGCGAGCAGTACCGGATCCGCGGCGCCAAGCGCGGCCCGGAGCCCGCCCATGACATCTCCATCTGGCTCGGCGTCCTCGGGCCGCGCATGCTGCGACTGACCGGGCAGAAGGCCGATGGCTGGCTGCCCAGCCTCCCCTACCTCAAGCCGGGCGACCTGGCACGCGGCAACGCGATCATCGACGACGCCGCCGGTGCGGCTGGCCGGGATCCGCGCGAGATCCGCCGCATGCTGAACATCACGGCGGACAAAGCGACGGTCGCAGACCTGCTGCCATTCGCCCTGGACGACGGCGTTTCTGTATTCATCCTGAGCAGCGACGACCCCGGGGCCATCCAGGCTTGGGGCCAAGAGGTCGCGCCCGGGCTGAGGGAGGCCGTGGCCGGCGAGCGGCACGCGGCCGGGACGCCATCGGGGCAGGTGGTGCGCGGCCCAAAAGCAGTGGCGCTCCGGCGTGACGGCATCGCCTACGACGCGCTGCCGGCCGCGCTGAGGGCGACGGCCGTGGAGCCGGGCGACAGGGCCTACCCGAAGGTGCGCTCCACCTACCTGCGTTCCGGCGCTCCCGGACTCGTGCTGCGGCCCGGCACGGCGCCAGAGGTCGCCGAAGCCCTCGCATTCGCCCGGCAGCAGGAGGTCCCGCTCTCAATCCGGTCCGGCGGCCACGGCATCAGCGGCCGGTCCACCAATGACGGCGGGATCGTCATCGACCTGGCCAGGCTCCACAGCATCGACGTGACCAGCACCCAGGTGCGGGTTGGGCCCGGCGCGACCTGGGGCCACCTGGCGCAGGCGCTGGCGCCGTCCGGCCTGGCGATGAGCAGCGGTGACTTCGGAGACGTTGGCGTGGGCGGGCTCGCGACGGCCGGCGGCATCGGGTTCCTCGGGCGCAAGTTCGGCCTCACCATCGACCACGTGACCGCCGCCGAGCTGGTGCTGGCTGACGGCCGGATCGTCCGGGCGGACGCCACCGAGAACCCGGACCTGTACTGGGCGCTGCGCGGCGCCGGCGGCAACTTCGGCATCGTCACCGCGTTCGAACTAGCCGCCTACCCGCTCGGCGACGTCGTGGTCGCCCAGATGATCTACGACGCCACGGAGACCGCCGGGCTGCTGGAGCGCTGGGGCAAGCTCGTGGAGGCCGCGCCGCGGGAGCTGACCAGCTTCCTGTACGTGTCCCCAGGTCGGCCCGGATCGCCTCCGGTAGCGCAGGCCACCTCGGTATGGGCTGATGACGATACCGACGCCGCCGTCGGCGCGCTCACGCCGCTGCTGTCGGCCGGGCCAGTGCTGGGGCAACAGGCACAGCGTCTGCCGTATGCCTCGGTCGTTGCGCCGCAGGATGCCGCGCACTACGGCGGCCAGGCCGAGCCGCTGTTCAGCAACGGCTTCGCCATGCACCTGACTCCGGAACTGACCGAGCGCATCGCGGCAGGACTGGATAGAGGTGCGGCATTCTTCGTCGCGATCCGCGCAGTCGGCGGGGCGGTCAACGACGTGGACCCGCAGTCCACTGCCTTCGCCCACCGCCACCAGAACTTCAACGTCTCCTCGGTAGGCGCGAACCCCGAGCGCTTCCGTCGGTACTGGGACCAGCTGCGCCCGGCTCTAGACGGTCTTTACCTGAGCTTCGAGACAGACCGCCGCCCGGAGCGGCTGCACGACGCGTTCCCTGACGACACCCTGACCCGGCTCCGGCAGCTCAAGGCCCGCTACGACCCGGATAACGTCTTCGATCAGAACTTCCCTGTCACTGTGCTCGGAGCCGCGGCTGCGCACGAATAGGGCGCTCTGACCGCTCTCAGGCGGCCGGAAGCGCGGCGACGAACTCCGCTAGCTCATCGAGGTTCGCGCGTTCGTTGACCCGCCTGCCGCCTTCAATGTCGTGAATAATCTCGGCGACTTTGTTGAAGATGGGGCCGTTGATGTCGCGCAGCATTTCGTCGATCTCGGTCTTGCGCCTGCGCACCACGAGGTCACGGTAGATGCCGCTGTATTTCTTGGCGCTGTTGCGGTTGAACTCGGCCAACCGGTCGAGAGACGCCTCAAGGTCGTCCGGATCGAAGCCATCGAAGCTCTCCACGTGAACCGGCGCCTGCGCGAGGACCTCCCGAGCGATGGCGATCATGACCGGCCGGTAGCGGGGGTCCTCGAGGTGCTCGGCTATGGTCAGGTCGGAGACGGCGCCTGCCCAGAGCATGGCACCGTAAGCCTCCTTGCCCCACAGGAAGCCGAGCACATTGTCAGTGGGCTTCGCGTACGGAAGGGCCTCGACGAGGTCCAGTACGCGCTGGGTAATGCGGCCGTCGTCGAGCTCGCCGACGCGGAAGGTGCCGACGTTGCCCTGCATGATGCGCCCTGGGGCCATGACGTCGGCGCCAAAGTTGACGAACGAAGAGACGACCCGGTCGCGGCCGACTGCCACGATGAGGATGTCAGCGGTGAGGCCGTTCTGCACGGTGAGCACATAGCCGTCGGGGGCGAGCCGATTGCCGAGCAACTTGGCGGCGGCTCGGGTATGCAGGCTCTTGACAGCCACGATGGCGTGTCCGATGCGGTCGGGGAGTTCGTCGGGGGTAATCGCGTTCGCGGCCACAGTGAACTCGTTGACCGGGCCCTCGATGATCAGCCCGTGCTCGCGGATGGCGGCGACATGTGCCTCGTCGGTGTCGCACAGTGTGATGTCGTGGCAGGCGCGGATCATGTGGGCGCCGAGCGTGCCGCCGATGGCACCCGAGCCGATGATAGTGATTTCCATGAGATGAGTTATCCAGTCTCGTTAGGGTGCTGGGAAGCCACTGTCGAGGAAGTCGCGCACGGTGGACAGGAACAGCTCGCGCTCTTCGATCTGCGGCGAGTGGCCGGACTTCTCGAACACCACCAGCTTCGCGTTCGGTATCAGAGACGCGATGGTCTCCGCCGCGCTGACCGGGGTCACCCAGTCGAGCCGCCCGACAGTGACGAGCGTGGGCACTGTGATCAACGGGAGCTGTGGCTTCAGGTCATAGTTCGGCTGGTTGTGCTGGAAGCACCAGTTGTGAGCTTCGTAGCGGTAGATGCCGGACTCGACCCTCGCCGCAGAACGGACGGGATCGTATTCGTAGTCGTACAGCGGGATGATCTCCGCCCAGCGCGCTTTGAGGTCCTCGTCGTCGCGGATCTGCCCAGACCAGTAGCGGTTGAAGTTGTCCCAGTTGATCTCGACCCGGTCCTGGTTCCGCGCGTTCTCATAGGCGAGCTTCAGGTTGCTCGCGTCGGCGGAGGTGTCACGCAGCACGATCGCCTGAACGTGCTCTGGGTACGCCACGGCATACTCCAAGGCGATGAATCCGCCGTAAGAGCCGCCTGCAACAACGATCTTGTCCGCGCCGATCCACTCCCGCAAGCCGTCGACGTCGGCAGCCCACTGGGCGTGGGAGTACGGCGGGATGCCCTCACTGTGCCCGCAGCCGCGCGCGTCGAAGACGACGACCCGGAACCGGTCGGACAGCGGCCCGAAGGTGGCCTTGGGCTCAGCCAGGGAGCCGATCCCTCCCCCGCCGTGATGGGCGATCAGCACCGGACCGCCCTCGGGTCCCATGACCTCGATGTTCAGCTCGCATCCGTTGATGGTCACTCTCATCCTCACGCCTCCGCAGCGGTCCAGCGCTTGACCTCGTTATCGAGCACGGTGAGGGGGATGGCTCCGTTGCGCAGCACCGCGTGGTGGAACCGGCGCAGATCGAATCGCGGGCCGAGCGCGTGCTGCGCCTGCTCGCGCAAGCGCACGATCTCCCGCTTGCCGGTCACGTAGGCGAGGGCCTGGCCGGGCCAGGCGATGTACCGGTCGATTTCGTTGCGGGCGTTGACGCGCGTGGTGGCCGTGCGTTCGTACATGAACTCGATCGCCTGCTGACGCGACCACCCCAGGTGGTGCATGCCGGTGTCCACGACGAGCCGGCAGGCCCGGAGTGCGGCGAAGGACAGCATCCCGAGCCGCGCGATTCCGCTGCTGTACAGGCCGATCTCGTCAGCGAGGCGCTCGGCATACAGGCCCCAGCCCTCGTTGAAGGCGCACAGCTCGGCGTCGATGTGGCGCCGGTACCGTGGGATGTCGAGCGTCTGCGCGGTCGCGAGCTGCAGATGGTGCCCGGGCACCGATTCGTGAAATGCGAGTGCCTGGTACTCGTAGCGGTAACGCTGGCCCGGATCGGTTGTCAGCAGGCAGAACCCGCCGGGGCGGCTCCCGTCGGTGGCCGGGGGCCGGTAGTACGCCATCGCGGTGTTGTCCGCATCGATCGGATTGATCTCCTCAATAGCGCAAGCCGGAATCTCGTAGTGGTCGAAGTACATGTCCCGCGCCGCCTCAGCGCGGTCCAGGGCGTCCCGGGCAACCGCGATGATTTCCTCGCGGGTGCGGAAGCGCAGCTCCGGGTCGTCGCGCATCCGCGCGGCGATGGTGGCGAAGTCGCTCTCACCGAGTGCTTCCTGCCCGATCTGCGACCACAGTCCGGCTAGCTCGTCGAGCTCTGCCAGCCCGATAGCGTGGATGTCCTCGGGCGAGAGCATGGTGGTGGTGTGCCGCGCGACCGCGGCGAGGTAGCCGGCTTCACCGCCGGGGATCTCGCGGATGCCGACCCGGTCGTCCGGCCGGGCGAGTGGCGCAAGTTCGCGGTGCAGCAGCTCTGCGAGCCGCAGCATGGCCGGCCTGACGGTCTCCGTGACATGGGCGGTTGCGGCCTCGCGGATTGTAAGTTCGGCGTCGTGCACAGGCTTGAGCAGGGCATCTTCTGACACCGGCAGGGCGAGGTACCCCTTGAGCTGGCGGATGGCGTGATCGACGCCGACGGCGGTGGGGGTCCGCCCATCCGCGGCCTCCGCCAGGTACCGCTGACCGAGCACGTCGAGGGTTGCGCCGATCTTCGACAACCTGCTGAGGTAGCGTGCGATCGCCTCGGTGCTGGAGACGGTCATGGCCGGCACCGCCTGGAAGATGAGACCCTGCCGGCTCACGTAGCTCTTCGCGGACGCGTTGGCGGCCCATAGCGAGTACTCGGCGTCGCCGCGCGCTCCTTCGACGAGGGCGGTGAGTACCCCGTGGTCGACGCGCTGGGCGTCGGTGAGGCCAGCAGTGTCGATCTCGCGGACCTCGCGGCCGATAGCTGCGAGCTGCTGCGCGGCACGCTGGCTCGCCTCGCGGCTCGGGTCGAAGGACAGCCCGTCGAATTCATCTACCCCGAGCAGCGTGGCGTTGTACGGGTCGTAGCTGTGCTGCGTTGCGAAGTACGCCTCGCCAAGCCGCGCGAGTTCACCTGCGGCAGTGATCTGCGTGTCGGTCATTTCCTGTCCCTAGAGCTGGCCCGGAAGGCCCGGTAGATGTGCACTGATCGCTCCCAGTCAGCCATCCGCTCAATTGCTGCCTCGCCGACACGTTGGAAGACGGCATCAACAAGGCTTTCGGTGAGGACGATCAGGGCAGCGAAGGAATCGAAGGGGATGCCGTCGATAGCGACCGGCAACACGATGTCTGCTTCTTCCGCCGACGGGGAGAGAGACTCATCGGTGATCAGGAGGACGCTGGTGCCGCGGGCCTTCGCCATCGAGACAACCTCCTTGGAGGCCAGTTCATGTCGGCGCAGGTCGAAAACGATCGCAACCGAGTCGCGCCCGGCCCGCAGGTACTTCCCGACGTCTGCGCCGAGCGGCTCGTCGGC
>DASXIA010000230.1:0-2775 GCA_036488155.1 Streptosporangiaceae bacterium
TGCAGGTGACGCGCTTATCGTCCCGGCCGACGCGCACGGGCAGTTCACCTGGGGCGACACCATCGATGACCCGCTAGCGGCACTGGCGACCTCGCCATGGGTCGAACGGGGGTTGGTCCCGTACGGGGGGGCTGGGTCGCAGGTGCTCTTGCAGACTGCCGAGCAGGCCGTGGAGTCGGGCCAGCAGGTACCCGGACTGGCCGCGTACCTGGCCAGAGCCGGGATCAGCTACGTGGTTGTGCGCAACGACGTTAGTCCCGAAGCGGCTGGTTACACCCCGCCGCAAGATGTCAACCAGACACTGACCGAGTCCGGCTTTCGCCGGGTAGCGGCGTTCGGGCCGCAGGTGGCTGCCGCGCCCGGCTACCCCGACCTCGCCGGACTGCCGGCTGGCTACGTGCGAAGTTATCCGAGCGTCGAGATCTTCGAAGCGGCGAACCCTCACCTCCAGGTCGCCAGCCCGGTAGCCGCGCTGCCGGTGAGTCAGACCGTCCTGGTCAGCGGGGGACCAGACGCCCTCCTACAGCTTGACGGGCAGGGTGTGCTCGGCAACAAGCCGGCGGTGATCGCCGGCGACTCACTCTCTGCGCTGCCCGCACTGTGGGCTGACACGGACGGGCAGCCGCGGGCCGCCAACAACTTCGGGTCAACGAACAACTTCCAGTCGTTCACCTACACCGCCACCGAGGTCAACCCGCCTGACGACCCGCTCGGCGGACAAGGTAACCCGCCCAGTCAGCTGCTACCCGTTGCCGCCGCAGGCCATCAGACGGTGGCCGAGCTCGCCGGTGCCGCGAGCGTCACTGCCTCGTCGGCCGGCACCTGGCTGGCCGAGCTGCCGCAGTACGCCCCGGCCAATGCCTTCGACGGTAACGCGGCGACCGCCTGGACCGAGGCCAGCCCGTCGACTCCTGTCGGGCAATGGATCCAGATCAACTTCGGCCGGAGTGTCGACCTCCCGGCCCAGATAGGTATCCAGCTCCTGGATGACGCGCCGACCCGGTCCATCGCTAACCAGCTTCGCGTAACGACGCCAGCGGGCACGGCAACGACGAGTACCGTGCAGACCGGGAACGTCCAGCCGATCCGGGTTCCGCCAGGCCCAGCCCGATGGCTCCGGATCACCATTACCGGAGCCAGTAACGTCGTTCCTGGCGGTCCGGGCGCTGGAATCAGCGACGTCCTGATCCCTGGCGTCCGGGTGACCACCTACCTGAAAGCAGCCAGTGATGCTGCGGGCACGGAAGCTGCCGCAGATGTGTACTCCTTCAGCCAGCAGTTGCCCTCGCCGTATCTTCAGAGCGACCAGTCGCTGCCTGCGGATCTGAACCGCATTTTCACTACGCCGGCTAACTCCCGCCTGACTGCCTCGATCTCCGCCCGGCCCGATCCGGGGCCAGCGCTGAACTCGCTGATCGAAAGCCTGACACCGGCCGGCCGGTCTGACTTCCGGGTGAGCGCCAGCTCGACCTGGGCATCTTTGCCTGAGCTGGGGCCCGACAACCTCTTCCAGCCGGGCAGCGGCAAGCCGTGGCTGGCAGCAGCGACCGACCCGCAGCCGGAGCTTGAGATCAGCTGGCACGGCCGCCGGACGATCAGGGGGATTGTGCTCCAGCCGGCTGACGGTATGGCTGCGGCACCTACGGGTGTGCTGGTCGCCAGCCCGGCCGGGGACCGGCTAACCAGCGTAGGCCTTGGCGGCGTGGTCCGGCTCAGCCGTCCGCTGCGCACTGACAAGCTCTACCTGATCTTCTCCAAGGTGTCCTCGAGCGCGGCCGGCAACACCGCTGCCGGCCAACCTGCGCAGCTGCCTACCGGGCTCGCCGCAGTTCGGGTTCCTGGCTTGGCCGGATTGCGACTGGCGGCGCCGTCGCCCACCGCGACTTTCCGCCTGGAGTGCGGCCGGGGCCCGGCGATCTCAGTCGACGGTCGCCGGTATCTGACTTCAGTGACCGGAACCGTCGCTGACCTGCTGCAGCTCAACCCAGTCCAGTTGCACTTGTGCACGCCAGGCGGCGCGCTGACGTTGCCCGCAGGCCGCCAGGTGTTGTCGGCCCCCTCGTCAGCGGACTTTAGCGTGACCAGCTTGAGCCTGGCCCGAAAGGCGACTGCTGGCGCGGCCGCCGATCTGAACAATCCGGTTTCACCTGCCCTCGGCCGCAGCAGGAAGCTGCGGATCTTGTCCTGGCAGGCGGACAGCCGCGAACTGCGGATCGGGCCCGGCTCGCGGTCTTACCTCGAGATTCACCAGAACGCGAACCCTGGCTGGACAGCCAGCCTCAACGGCCGGGAGCTGATGCCGGTAACTCTCGACGGCTGGCAGCAGGCCTTCATCGCGCCAGCTGGCTCGGGCGGCACCATCACCATGACGTTCACTCCAGACCGCGTCTACCATGCCGGGATCATTGCCTCCGCCATCGCGCTGGCAATGCTGGTCGTCCTGGCTGCCGGTTGGGGCTGGCTGCGGCGCGCGCGTGCCTGGCGGCGGGAACGAACGCGACGACAGCGCGAGCGCGACGGGCGGCCAGGGCCTGGCGAACTGGGCGCCGGACTACGCGGCGTCCCGGCGCTGGTCCTGCGGCGGGCATCTGCGCCGGCCCCAGCGCTAGCGGGCACGGCAGGTAACCCTCGTATGCAGCCGACTACCCGAAGCAGCCAGGACTCCGCCCCGATGTATGGGCCGACACCAAGAGCCCCTGGGGCCCACAGGCGCACCGCACTCCCGGGCTGGGCAGCGCGCGCTCGTTCTGCCCGCCCGTCGCTCATCCTGTTGCC
>DASXIA010000254.1:0-4318 GCA_036488155.1 Streptosporangiaceae bacterium
GGCCTGATCCACAGCAACCCAGAGGCACAGACGCCCGATCTCCAGGTTATGTTCGTGGACGTCCCGCTGCGCGCCGCGACGCTGCCTGGCCCCGCATTCGGCGAGGGCTATACCCTCGCTACTTCCTTGATGCTCCCCGGCAGCCGCGGCTCGGTCCGGCTTGCCAGTGCCGAGCCGGGCGCGCCACCCCTGATCGACCCTAACTACTACGCTGACCAGCGCGACCTGGAAGTCTTTATCGCCGGACTGCGCGCCGCCCGCGAGATCGGGCGTGCCGCAGCTCTGGATCAGTGGCGCGGCGAAGAAGTGCTTCCGGGCCCCGACGTGAATGACGACGCCAGCCTGCGCGCATACCTGCGGCGGAACATCAGCACTTACGCTCATCCTGGGGGCACCTGCCGGATCGGCACAGACGGGGAGGCCGTGGTCGACACCGAACTGCGCGTGCGCGGCATGAGCGGACTGCGGGTGGCCGATGCCTCAGTAATGCCCTCCGCCCCCTCCGCGAACACCAACGCCACCGTCTACGCCATCGCCGAACGCGCGGCAGACCTCATCCTGACACGGTCACGGTCCGCCGCCCCGCCCTTCCGGGCGGCGTGAAACAGCGCTCGCGGTGTGTACGAGATCAGGCTCGCTGACCACCGCCCTGGACCAGTTCGTCCTCGCCTGCGGGATCACTCGCGGGTAGCGGCGGCCGGTGTTAGCGCACGTGTAAGCGGCCGGTAGCGTAAATCCTGGCGTGTGGCGTCATCCGCGCCGGCGGTTCCAGGTGAGGCTCTGTGATGCTGCTAGATCGTCTCCCGGAACGCGCAGCGCTCAGCGAGCTGCTCGACGGAGCGCGGTCTGGGCGGAGCGGCGTGCTGGTGGTGCGCGGGGAGCCGGGAATCGGCAAGACCGCGCTGCTTGAACATGCGGTTGAGTCGGCGGCTGGCCTGCGCGTTGCGCGGGTGGCTGGCGCCGAGTCGGAGATGGAGCTGGCGTTCGCCAGCCTGCAGCAGTTGTGCGCAGCGATGCTGGACAAGCTGGAGGGCCTGCCGGATCCTCAGCGCGACGCGCTCGGCGTCGCGTTCGGCCTGAATAGGGGACCGGCGCCGGACCGGTTTCTGGTCGGGCTGGCCGCGCTCAGCCTGCTGTCCGAGGTAGCTGAGCAGCAGCCGCTTTTGTGCGTGATAGATGACGCGCAGTGGCTGGACCGGGAGTCGGCGCAGGCGCTGACGTTTGTCGCGCGCCGGGTGCTGGCCGAGCCGGTCGCGCTGGTTTTCGCCACACGTGAGCCGGGTGAGGAGTTCCGGGGATTGCCGGAGCTGCTGGTCGGAGGTCTGCGTGATGGCGATGCGCGGGAGCTGCTCAGCTCAGTAATCAGGGGGCCGATTGATGAGCGGGTCCGTGAGCGCCTCATCGCGGAGACGCGGGGCAATCCGCTGGCGTTGCTCGAGCTGCCGCGAGGTGTGCCCGGTATGCCCGATATACCAGGCACGCGAAAATTGTCGACACGGATTGAGGATAGTTTTCGGCGGCGGCTGGAGATTCTGCCGGCCGCCACTCAGCGGCTGATGCTGGTCGCCGCAGCTGAGTCGACCGGCGAGCCGGCACTTGTGCGGAGGGCGGCCGAGCGGCTCGGGATCGGGGCCGAGGCCGTCGTGCCCGCGGCGGACGCCGGGTTGCTGGTCATCGGCGAGCGAGTGACGTTTCGTCACCCGCTGGTGCGGTCGGCGGTATACCTGGCCGCGTCGCTGCAGGAACGGCGGGCCGCTCACCAGGCCCTGGCCGGCGCCACGGATCGGCAGGCCGACCCCGATCATTGTGCCTGGCACCGCGCGCAGGCCACTCTGGGGCCCGATGAGGAAGTTGCTTCCGAGCTGGAGAGCTCGGCGAGCCGTGCCCAGGCTCGCGGCGGACTGGCCGCGGCGGCCGCCTTCCTCGAGCGCGCGGCCGCACTGACCCTCGACCCGGTGCGCCGAGCGGAGCGGGCACTGGCCGCTGCGCAGGCCAAGTTCCAGGCTGGCGCATTCGATGCAACTCTGGGGCTGCTGGCGACTGCGGAGGCTGGGCCGCCGGATCAGTTCCGGCGCGCCCTGGCGGACCGGCTGCGCGGCCAGATCGCATTCGCGTCCAGCCGCGGCAGTGACGCACCCCCGCTGCTGTTGAAGGCGGCCCAGCAATTCGAGCCGCTCGACTCGCGGCTCGCGCGCGAGACGTACCTGGACGCACTTGCCGCCGCGACATTCGCTGGCCGCCTGGCTCTTGGTGGTGGTGCACGAGAGGTGGCCGATGCGGCACTTGCGGCGCCGCCGCCGGAGTCCGCGCGCGCACCAGACCTGCTTTTGGCTGGCCTGGCCCTGCTGATCTGCGAAGGCTACGCGGCCGGGGCGCCGGTGCTCCGGCAAGCGGTGAGCGCGTTCAGCGGGGCAGATATCTCTACAGAAGAGGGGATGCGCTGGCTCTGGCTCGCCTGCCGCGCAGCGCAGATGGTGTGGGACTATGACAGCTGGGACGTGTTGTCCAGCCGCCACGCCAGGCTCGCCCGCGATGCGGGTGCGCTTATCGCGCTTCCCATCGCGTTTAACACGCGCGCGGGAGTGCACGTATTCGCAGGGGAGTTCGCGAAGGCCGCCTCGGCGGTGGCGCAGGCCGAGTCGGTAACCGAGGCGACCGGGAGCAGCATCGCGCCTTACGGCGCCGTGTCCCTTGCCGTCTTCCGCGGCCGGGAAGCTCAAGCCGTTCATCTGATCCAGGCCGTCACCGACGACGTGGGGCGACGGGGTGAGGGAGGAGCGCTGAGCTTCGTGCAGTGGGCGGCCGCGCTGCTGTGCAACAGCCTGGGCCGCTATGAGGAGGCGCTGGCCGCAGCGCAGCGGCCGAGCGAGGACTCGCCTGCGGTGCACTTCCCCAACTGGACGCTCGTCGAGCTGATTGAGGCGGCGGCGCGCAGCGCGGCGCCCGACCGCGCGGCCGGCGCCCTCGAGCGGCTCTCCGGCATGACCCGCGCCTGCGGGACTGACTGGGCGCTTGGTGTCGAAGCCCGCTCGCGAGCGCTGGTCAGCGACGGTGCAGCCGCGGAGAACTTCTACCGCGAGGCGATAGACCGCTTCGCCCGTACTCGCCTCTGCGTGGAGCTAGGGCGCGCCCATCTGGTCTACGGCGAATGGCTGCGCCGCCAGCGGCGCATACATGACGCCCGCGATCAGCTCGGCCGCGCGTACCAGATCTTCGACTCTGCCGGCGCTGCGGCGTTTGCCGAACGGGCGCGCATCGAACTGCGGGCGGCCGGCGGGCACGCCCGGCAGGGCGCCGCTGAGCCGCCAGATACCCTTACCTCGCAAGAAGCGCTGATCGCCCGCCTCGCCGCCGAAGGCGCCTCCAACCCGGAGATCGCCGAGCAGCTGTTCATCAGCCGCGCCACCGTCGCCTACCACCTGCGAAAAGTCTTCACTAAGCTCGGCGTCAGCTCGCGCAGCCAGCTTGCTCTCGCCCTTCCCGCACGGTGAGCGCAGCACCGCCGGCCACGCCGCAAGCCTGATTCCAGGGCAATCCGCGCACTGCGCCGGCAGTCCTGGCGCGGCCGCCTATCAAAGACGCTATCCACTATCGGGTCACGACTACCGACCCTGGCCGATGCGCATCGATGCGAGGGGACCCTAGCGTGGAAGTCATACCTCAACCGTCCTGCGGCATGACGAGCGTGACGCTCGCGGAGGTTCCACGAGTTGCTCTGCAACAGGGGAAAGAATGTGTACGCATCAGCCACGGTGCCCGGAATGGCCCGCACCAGACCACCTCGCAGCACGGATAGTAGCGGATCAGCCCCGGCAGGACTGGAGCCTGCTATGGACCGCCGTCATCGCGTTCGATGACGGAGGCGAACTGCTTCCTGACAGCCGTACTGTCACAGCTGACCGAAGTAGTTTGACCCACCCTGTGGCAATTGCCGCATGAGTGTCAGCGATGAGCTGCACATCAGCAGGGGCTGAGCATGACCGCTACACGTGAGCTTTCCACATCCTGCCAGCTGAGCCACGAGCCAGTCCTGGTCAGGCAGCCGCGCAAGCAGGCCGCTAAGGCGCATTGCGGGTGGGGCTATGTCGAGCACGCCGGACGCGCCGAGCTCATCGTCACCGAGGTTGCTGCCAAAGCCATCCGATGCGGTAATGCCGACCTATATCGCCGATCGGTGCCTGTGACGGGATCCGTTTCCGCTCGGCGACGCGACGGTGCGGCCAGGGATGAAAGCGGCGCGCCGTCCGATGACGACCTGCTGAGGAGGCATGTCGAAGGCGACCCTGACGCATTCGGGGCCCTGTTCAGCCGCCACCGG
>DASXIA010000257.1:0-38559 GCA_036488155.1 Streptosporangiaceae bacterium
TGCTGATCACCCTGGGCTACGCGCAAACCGCCGGGTCGAATGTCGTTAGTGAGGCCTGGCTCCTGGTTCGCTCTTACCGGGACATGCTGGCTGCAGTCGTCGGCTTTAGCCTGCTGATGCTAGCCGCGATCACGTCCTACCGGGCGGTCCGCAGAAGGCTGCGATATGAGACCTGGTGGGCAGTCCACCTGTACCTCTATCTCGGCCTGGCGCTCGCGTTCGCCCACCAGATCGTCACCGGCTTGAGCTTCATCGGTCATCCGCTGGTCCGCGCGCTGTGGATCGCCATCTGGATCGGCACAGCGGGGCTCGTGCTGACGTGCCGCATCGGCCTGCCGGCCTGGCGGAGTCTGCGGTACGGGCTGCGCGTGGTCGAGGTCCGCCGTGAGGCTGCTGGGGTGGTCTCGGTGATATGCCGCGGGCGAGGGCTGGACAAGCTCCCGATATCCGGCGGTCAGTTCTTCCTGTGGCGGTTCCTGACCAGGGAGCTGTGGTGGCAGGCGCACCCGTTCACACTGTCGGCGCTGCCGCAGCCGCCATACGTGCGGTTCACCGTCAAAGGGCTCGGCGACGCCAGCCGCACCATGGCCCGGCTGCGGCCTGGTACTCCGGTCGCCTTCGAGGGGCCCTACGGCGTGTTCACCGACCACGCCCGGCTGTCTGACGGCGTGCTGCTGATCGCCGCTGGCGTCGGCGTCACTCCGCTGCGCGCGCTGCTGGAAGACCTGCCCGCTGACTCCGACGTCGTGGTCATCGTCCGTGCGTCGACAGTCGCCGACGTGCCGCACCGTGCCGAGATCGCCGCGCTGGTCAAGCACCGGCGGGGACGGCTGCACGAGCTCATCGGATCACGGCACAAGGTCCGCCTCACTGCGCGCACTTTCGGGCACCTCGTCCCGGACATTGCCGATCGGGATGTCTATGTTTGCGGCCCGGCCGGATTCGACGACGAGGTCATCACCGCGGCCCGGAACCTCGGCGTCCCCGATGATCAGATCCATACTGAATCATTCGGTTTCTAGTCAAACATCCTGACATGACTACAGACGAGAAGGGCCAGCCATCGTGAAGCGCGCGCCAATCGTGATCGCCGGAACCGTGGCCGGGCTGATCGCGGTGCTGGAGTTCCACACCGCGCCGGTGACGCTGGCCGGCGGGTCATCGCTACCGCCGGCCGCAACTCCGGGCTCGGGCACGACAACACAGCCGGCCTCCGGGGGGACTAAGTCGGCGGGCCCCGCACAGCACCGCTCGGCCGGCGGGCAGACCGCATCGCGCAGCGCGACCGGGCAGGAAGTCAACTACAGCTACGGCGTGCTCTCGGTCAAAGTCACGGTGTCGGGCAGCAAGATCACCAAGATCGCCATCGCGTCCCTGGACGATGGCGGCAATCCCCGCTCGCAGTTCATCGACCAGCAGTCCATTCCGATCCTGGAACAGGAGGCGCTCCGGGCACAGAGCGCTAACATCCAGGGCGTGTCCGGAGCGAGCTACACCAGCCAGGGCTTCGCACAGTCGCTGCAGTCCGCCCTGCATACCCTGGGCATGTAGTGTCACCGTCGCCGATCCGCCAGCTCGAGCACGTCATGGGCACCGTCATCACGATCGACGTGTACCCGATCTCGGACGCTGACGACGCCTGGGCGGCTGACCTGCACCGTCGGCTCGACCGGGCCAGGGTGGAGCTTCAGCGTGCCGACGATGTCTTCAGCACGTGGCGGCGGGACAGTCCGGTGAGTCGCCTGCGCCGGGCTGAGATCACGCCAGAGCAAGTCCCGCCCGAGGTAACTGTGGTGATGAGAGCGTGCGAGGTTGCACGGCAGTTGTCCGATGGCTGGTTCGACCCGTGGGCGATGCCCGGCGGATTCGACCCCACTGGATACGTCAAAGGCTGGGCGGCTCAGCGCGCGCTGGCCGCGCTCGACGGCCTGGCGATGCATGGCGCGCTGGTGAACGCGGCCGGCGACATCGCCTGCACCGGCCGCCAGCCATCTGGTGACGTGTTCCGCATCGGCATAGCCGATCCGGATGAGCCCCGGCGACTAGCGGAGATCGCGGAACTCACCGGGGGCATCGCGACGTCGGGAACCTACGAGCGCGGCAGCCATCTCGTCGATCCGCATTCCGGCTTGCCCGCAGCCCGAGCCGCGTCGGCGAGCGTCATCGGGCCAGATCTCGGGCTAGCGGACGCCCTCGCCACGGGAATCGCAGTCGCGGGCACCGCAGGTCTCGACCTCGTCGAACGGCTGGCGGGCTACGAGGCGCTCGTCATCGGGTGGGATGGCCGCCGGCATTCGACAAGCCAGTTCCCGTTCGCCCGGGTTAGCGGCTCCGCTGCCGCGCGCTTATCTCAGGAGCCTGCAGCCCGGCGACTATGTAGCCGACGACCTGCCGGGCGAACTGGTCGGTCAGCGGCCGGTGCCCCTGCAGCAGCCGGTGGTAGCCGGCCCCGAACATCAGGTCGAGCACCACTTCGTAGTCGGTCTCGGCCGGAATCTCGCCACGGGCGACGGCACGGTCGAGCATGATCTTGTGCTGGTCGCGCAGCCGCTCGACCACGCGCTCGCGCCAGCTCGCGGCGAGGACTGGATCTCGCTGGGCCTCCGCGATCAGGCTGGCCAGGATCGGGCCGGCACTGGTCTCGGTCACTGACCGGATCCAGGCTCGCAGCGCGGCCAGCAGATCGTCGTGCAGCGAGCCGGTGTCCGGCAGTGGCTGCTGACCCTGAAATTCCGCGAGGAAGGCGTCCAGGGCCAGCGTGCCGCGCGAGGTCCAGCGCCGGTAGATCGTGGTCTTGCCCACGCCGGCTCGGGACGCCACTTCCTCTATCGACATCCCCGCCAGGCCGCGCTCGGCCAGGACCTCAGCCGCCGCTTGCAAGATTGCCCGGTCAGCCTGCTCACTGCGGGGCCGGCCGCGCTTAGGCGCAGCGGGGCCAGCCTCAGGCACAAGTTGCCCGCTGGCAGGAATACGCGCGTCTGCCATGGCGCTGTATCCTACACCAGCTAACGGAAACGCGCCGTAGCGTATCGGTGCGATTGCGCTCCGTTAGAGCACCCAGCCGGATTTGCCCGCCGCCAAGGGCTGACTTCCAGGCGCAGGTGTCGGGTACATTTAAATACGATCCGTAGCGTCTCGAAATGAGGCTCGGCACCATGTCTTCGGCCCCGGCCAGTCGTCTCCGGTTGTCTCCGCGCCCGGTCAGCGATTCGGGCGACACGGCGCACCAGGGCCTCCGGCTGGCGCTTATCCTCATCGCTGCCTTCATGGTCGTGCTCGACTTCAGCATCGTAAATGTCGCGCTGCCGTCTATCGAGCGCGAGGTCGGCATGACCGCGGCAGCCGTCCAGTGGGTGATCACCGGTTACGCGATCGCCTTCGGCGGCCTGCTCATCCTCGGGGGCCGGGCCGCCGACCTGTTCGGCCGCCGCCGCATGTTCATCGCCGGGCTGCTGGCTTTCACCGCAGCGTCGCTGTCGGGCGGACTCGCGCACGACCCGGCGCTGCTCATCGCCTCCCGCATCATCCAGGGCGCGGGCGCGGCGGTCGTGGCGCCGGCCGCGCTGTCACTGATCACCACCAGCTTTCCGGAAGGCCATCGCCGAACTCGGGCGCTCGGCATGTACGGCGCGACCGCGTCCATCGGCTTCGTGGCTGGACAGGTCCTCGGCGGGGTCCTCGTGCAGTTCACCAGCTGGCGGGCCGTGTTCCTGGTAAATGTGCCCGTCGGGCTGATCGCTGCGCTCGTCGCGCCGCGACTGCTGGCCAACTCCCGCGGCCCGGCGACCGGGCGCAAACTGGACATCCGGGGTGCCGTGCTGATCACCACCGCGATGGCCGCGGTTGTTTTCGCGGTATCCGAAGCTAACGTCGTCGGCTGGCTGTCACCCCTGATCGTCGGAGCGATCATCGTTTTTGCCGCGGGAACGGCCGCTTTCGTCGTCGCGGAGCGACGGCACGCTGATCCATTGCTGCCAGCAGCCCTGATCCGGCGGCCCGCGCTACGCACGGCCGGCATGCTGAATCTGCTGCTTGGCCTGTGGAACGGCGGTGAGATGCTCGTGCTCTCGCTTTACCTGCAGCAGGTGCTGAAGGACTCGCCGCTGGCGACCGGACTGGTTATCGCACCGCAGGGTGTGATCGGCTTCGCCGTCGGCGCATTCGGGGCCAGGCTCGCGAGGCGCATCGGCATCCGCCGCGTGCTGGTACTGACCGGCATCCTCGCAGCCGCAGGATTCGCCGTCCTCACTCAGCTGCCTGCCGGCGGCCACTACAGCCCGGTTCTCGCAGCCGTCACGCTGGTGGGCTTCGGCACAGCCGGCACGGCATTCGGCACCATGGTGATCGCTACTACCGGAGTGGCCGGCGCCGAGCAAGGCATCGTGGGCGGAGTGATCAACACCAGTCGCCAGATCGGCGCCGCATTGGGCGCTGCGCTGCTGCCGGCTATCTCGGCCGCGGTCAGCAATGACGCCGTGACCACAACCGCACGCGGAACCAGGGCGGCGATGCTGGCTGCCGCTATCGCGGCCGCGGTCGCCGCGCTGGTCGCCTGGCGCGGCGCCAAGGCGACGGGGGCTATGTCAGCCCCAGTGACCGCGACGAACACGTCGACGCAGCCCGGGCTCAGTCAGCTCAGGCCAGCGGCGAACCCAGTACACGTCGGCACGGCTCCGGGCCCCGGCGCAAGCAGGCCGGAGCCGCACGAGGTACGCCGCACCCGGCCGAACCGGCCGTCCGGCCTGCACCACGCCCTCTGGCACCTGGCAGCTCGGCGAGGGCTAGGTGCCCACCGGCGAACCAGCGATCACGGACATCCGGCGGACGGCCGACCGCCGCATCACGATCTTCAGCACCGCGGGAGCCTGCAAACTCGACGGAACTGAGCACCGCCTGCCGCGGCGGCGCCCGGGCGCACAGTCTCGGTGATCATGACAGCGCGGGTCCCGGTAAGTCGCGTTGCTGCAGGTTGGTACCCTGACCGCAACGCGGCGGGATGCCCCCACCTGCCCTCTTACTGAAGGGTGTGCCACCGGTCTATGGATCAGGTTCCTGCTGGTCAACAGGCGCGGCCGGGGCCGCTAGCCGGATTGCTCGTCGCCGACTTCTCCCGGGTGCTCGCCGGGCCGTACTGCACCATGATTCTCGGCGACCTCGGCGCTGATGTCATCAAGGTGGAAGGCCCCGGCGGCGACGACACGCGCCACTGGATGCCGCCAGTCCGCTCCGGCATTTCTACTTACTACCTGTCCATCAACCGCAACAAGCGCTCCGTCCAGCTCAATCTCCGGGATGACGGCGACCGGGCGGCGGCAGCCGAACTGGCCAGGCGGGCCGACATCCTGGTAGAGAACTTCAAGCCCGGCGGCCTGCGCCAATTCGGTCTCGACTACGACACGGTCCGGGCGACTAACCCCGCGGTGATTTATGCGTCTATCACTGGGTTCGGCGCGGGTGGGGGCGCGCACTTGCCCGGTTACGACCTGATCGTCGAGGCGATGTCCGGGCTTATGAGCCTCCAGGGCGACGCCGACGGCCTGCCGTACCGGGCCGGCATCGCGGTATTCGACGTGATGTCCGGCCTGCAGACCGCGATCGGCGTGCTGGCAGCCCTCGAGCACCGAAACCGCACGGGTGAAGGGCAGCGCGTGCAGACCAACCTGATGGCAACAGCGCTCGCCGGGATGGTCAATCAGACCGGTGCCTATGCCTCGGCCGGGGTCGTCCCGCACCGGATGGGCAACTCGCACCCCAGCCTGTTCCCCTACGAGCCGCTGCCGACAGCAGATGGCGACCTGGTCATCGCGGCGGGCAACGACGCCCAGTTCCGGAACCTGTGCGCCGTGCTCGGGGCGCCCGAGCTCAGTACCGATGACCGGTTTGCGGCGAACTCGGGCCGGACCGCCAACCGCGATGAACTGCGGCCATTGTTGATCGAGCGGCTGAAGACCCGGCCGGCCTCCGAGTGGTTCGACAAGCTCATCGCCGCCGGCGTCCCGTGCGGGCCGATCAACAGTGTGGCCGGCGGCGTGGCCTTTGCCGAGCAGATCGGCCTGGATCCGGTCGTCCTGGCCGGGCAGGGCGATGCTGCGGTGCCCGGCATCCGCAATCCGCTGACGTTCTCCGCAACCGCCCCGCGGTACGACCTGCCGCCACCCGCACTGGACGAGCACGGTAAGGCGATCCGAGCCTGGCTCGCCGACACCGGCGCCGGACCGCTCCAGGGCTAGCACCGCAGGTTGCGTGGAACTAACTCCCTAGTCGTTAGGCGACCACATAACTGGCAAATCCCCCACCAGAAGTCGCCCAACAGCTAGGGAGTCCTAGGCCGCCACGGATGTCAGTACTACGCGACAGCCTTGGGCTTATGAATGACCCAAGAATGCCGCGAACAGGCCGAGTTGCCGGGATTGTCTTGACGGCCGAACTCACCGCAGCCGGATTCTCCGACGCCCGGATCAAAACCCTGACCCGCCGCGGCGATCTGTTCAGGGTCGATCGTGGCGTCTACGCAAATGGCCCGCGGGCCCGGGAAATCCTGGCCATTGCAGACGGCAGGCAGCTACTGCAGCTCGCCACCGCGGTCGCCGTCCGCGGCCCGGGCACCGTGGTCAGCCACGAATCCGCCGCTTACCTGCACTCGATCGACCTGCTCGCCACGCCGGGTGTGGCAACACTGACGTGTCCCCCAGGGCGCGGCTGGAGAGCCAGCCCAGGGGCCCGGTTACACGCGACGGCGTTGCCAGCCGAGCACGTGGACACGACGGGCCTCCTTCCGGTCACGACCCCCGCCAGGACCGTGGTCGACCTGGCCCGGACGCTGAGTTTCCGGGCCGGCGTCGTCACCGCCGACTCGGCCTTGCACCGCAAGCTCGTCAGGAAGGCGGAGCTGGGGCAAGTGCTCACCGACTGCCGCGGCTGGCCAGGAGCCCGACAGGCCACCGCGGTCATCGACTTCGCTGACGCACTGGCCGAGTCACCGCTGGAGTCGATCGCCAGGATCGCGTTCAAAGACTGCGGCTTGCCGCCGCCGGAGCTGCAGGTCTGGCTCGGCGGCACGGCCGAGCCCATTGGGAGGGTCGACTTCTACTGGAAGCAGTACCGGACAATCGCCGAGGTCGACGGCGCGCTCAAGTACGCCGACCCGGAGCGGGCGCGGGCGCAACTGCGCCGCGACTCGCTGTTTCGCGACGAAGGCTTCGAGGTCGTCCATTTCACCTGGCAGCAGATCACCCATGCGCCCGAACAGGTGGCCGCGTCGATCAGGAAGGCCTTCCGCCGGAACACGCTTCGCCGGCCCGCCTGACGCGGGCTGAGCCGGCCAGCAGGATCATCCGGCAGGACAGGGCGGCGCTAGCTGGCCGCAGCGGCCCGCTCGGCCTCGGCGGCTTTCCGCGCCAGCCAGTCCGCCTCAGACGGCCGGACGTTGGGGTCGGTCATCCGGTGCCGGGCGACTCGCGCGATATGCGGAGCAGGATCGTCCTTAGCGGCGAGCAAGAACTGCCGGATGAAGGCGCCGCGAAGCGCGCCCACAGCGCCGCGGACCAGCAGGGACAAGTCGCTGACCTCGGAGCTGGCCATGATGAGATACGCCATCGCCACGTCCGCGCCGGCCGGGCCGGAGCGCGCGTTACTCCAGTCGATGACGACCGGCCCGCGGCTGGTTAGCATGACGTTGGCAGGATGCAGGTCCAGGTGCAGCACCGTGTCGCCAGACCCGACTACCTGAGGCCAGCCAGGCGGAGCTGCTATCTGGTGCAGCCGATTATGCAGGTCAGCGAGGGTACGAGCATGCCGCTGGCCAAGCCAGGGCCGACGACTGACGTCGGCGAGCATGTCCCGGCCATCCAGTCGCTCCATCACCAGATCAGGTCCGTCCGCGTCGTAGACGGCCGGAACCGGGTAACCGGCCTGGCCGAGGTAGCGCATCATCTCGGCTTCAGCCTGCACGTCGAACGGCGTCCGGTAGCGACGCAGTACCCGGTCCGCGCCGATCGCGTAGACGTCCGCTGCCCGGCCGGCGCCGATCAGCGGACCAGGCGGGTCAGATGCTGGCATGCCAGGAAGTTACCGGATCGCGTGCAATTCCGCTGCTGGCCGGCCAGGGTAACGCCAAACTGTGCTTGCGCCACACCGGGGCCTGGACGCGGCCAGGCCCCGGTGGCGTCGTATCTCGCTGCGCGCTGGGCTAGCCTGCCAGCACTCCGGCGAACGCGTCGTCGTCGAACGGGCCTACGATCGCGAGCGCCTTAGGCTGGCCGAGCACGGCTGCGGCTACCTCTCGCACCTGATCGTGGGTGACAGCCTCGACCTCGGTTAGGATCTCGTCCACCGGTTCGAGGAACGGGTAGACAAGCTCAGACTTGCCGAGCCGGCTCATCCGGGACGACGGGTCTTCCAGACCGAGTACAATCGATCCGCGCAGCTGGCCCTTGCCGCGGGCGAGTTCCTCGTCGGTCAGCCCGGAGTCGATCACCTTGGCGATCTCATCCTGGCAGATGGCAAGCACTTCCTCGGTCTTCGCTGGCAGGCAGCCAGCGTAGATGCCCCACTGACCGCAGTCGGCGTTCTGGGAGCTGAAGCTGTAGACCGAGTACGCAAGGCCCCGCTTCTCCCTGATCTCCTGGAAAAGGCGGGACGACATGCCGCCGCCCAGGGCAGCGTTCAGCACCCCGAGCGCGAACCTGCGGCTGTCGGTGCGCGCCAGGCCCGCACAGCCCAGAACGAGGTTGGCTTGCTCCACCGGACGGCCCACGACCCGCAGCCCGGTCCCGGTAGCCGCGCCCGCCTGCGTCCCGCCCAGCCGCGGAGGCAGTGGTGCGGCATCGCCAGTGAGCGCCGGGCCGAAGGCGGCAGCGGTGAGCTCGACTACCTGGTCGTGATCGAGGCTGCCCGCGGCAGCGACCACCAGGTTGGCCGGCGTGTACCTCGCGCGGTAGTGCTCGGCGATGCGGTCCGCAGAGATCGAGTTGATCGAGTCGACCGTGCCGAGGATCGGCCGGCCGAGCGGAGTATCGCCGAAAAGCAGCGCCGAGAACGCCTCGTGCACGAGGTCGGACGGGTCGTCCTCGTTCATGGCGATCTCTTCGAGTATCACGCCGCGCTCGGCGTCGACCTCCTTGGCCTCGAGGAGCGAGCCGGTGACCATATCCGACAGCACGTCGATGGCCAGCGGGAGGTCAGCGTCGAGCACCCTGGCGTAGTAGCAGGTGTACTCCTTCGCCGTGAACGCGTTGAGCTCACCGCCAACAGCATCCATCTCCGCTGAGATGTCCAGCGCCGTGCGCCGCCTAGTGCCCTTGAACAGCAAGTGCTCCAGGTAATGGGTGGCGCCGGCGTGCTGCGGATCCTCGTCCCGTGAGCCGACTGCAGCCCAGATGCCGAAAGCAGCGGACCGGACGGCCGGCAGTGACTCCGTCACCACCCGGAGGCCACCTGGCAGGACGGTGCGCAGGGCACCGTCGTTGCCAGGCAGCCGCTGAGTTCCAGCTGTCATGATCGCGGACCGGCCGTCAGGAGTTGGCTGAGCCGGAGTCGGCTGAGCCGCCTGACCTGGCACCGCCGCGGCTGCGCTGCCTGCTGCGGTGATGATCACGGTCGCCCCGGTCCCGGTCACCATGGGGGCCGCCACGGTCGCCCCTGTCGCCACGGCCCTCACGGGAGCGAGGTTCGTCGTGACCGCCGAGGTCCTCGCCGGCTGCCTCGCGCTCCACGACCTCCACCGGCACCAGGGAGAGCTTGCCGCGGTCGTCCACCTCGCGGATCTCCACCTGGATCTTGTCGCCCACCTTCACGACGTCATCGACGTTCTCGATGCGGGCGCCGCCGTGCAGCTTGCGGATCTGCGTGATGTGCAGCAGGCCGTCCCGGCCGGGCAGCAGCGAGATGAACGCGCCGAACGTGGTTGTCTTCACGACCGTGCCGAGGAACCGCTCCCCCACCTCCGGGATATGCGGGTTGGCGATCGCGTTGATGGTCGCCCGCGCCGCCTCCGCGGAGACTCCGTCGGTGGCGCCGATGTAGATGGTGCCGTCGTCCTCGATCGTGATGTCGGCGCCGGTCTCTTCCTGGATCGAGTTGATCATCTTGCCCTTCGGACCGATGACCTCTCCGATCTTGTCGACCGGAACCTTGATCGTGATGATTCGCGGCGCGAACTCGCTCATCTCAGCCGGGGTGTCGATGGCCTCGCGCATCACGTCGAGGATCGTCAGCCGCGCACCGCGTGCCTGAGTGAGCGCGGCCGCCAGCACCGAGGCCGGGATGCCGTCGAGCTTGGTGTCAAGCTGCAGCGCGGTGATGATGTCCTTGGTGCCTGCCACCTTGAAGTCCATGTCACCGAACGCGTCCTCGGCCCCGAGGATGTCCGTCAGGGTGACGTACTCGCCGCCCTCGTGAATCAGGCCCATCGCGATGCCGGCCACCATGCCCTTCAGCGGCACGCCTGCGTCGAGCAGCGACATCGTGGATGCGCATACCGAGCCCATGGACGTCGAGCCGTTTGATCCGATCGCCTCGGAAACCTGCCGGATCGCGTACGGGAATTCCTCTCGCGTCGGCAGCACCGGGACTAGTGCGCGCTCGGCGAGCGCGCCGTGCCCGATCTCGCGCCGCTTCGGCGATCCAACCCGGCCGGTCTCGCCGGTCGAGTACGGCGGCATGTTGTAGTTGTGCATGTAGCGCTTGGTGCGCTCCGGGTTCAGCGTGTCGATCATCTGCTCCATCCGGAGCATGTTCAGGGTCGTTACCCCGAGCACCTGCGTCTCGCCGCGCTCGAACAGTGCAGAGCCGTGCACCCTCGGCACCACGCCGGCCTCGGCGGCCAGCTGCCGGATGTCGGCGAGACCGCGGCCGTCGATGCGCCGCCCCTCAGCGATGATCCGCTGCCGGACCAGCTTCTTGGTCAGCGCGCGGAAGGCCTCGCTGATCTCCTTCTCGCGGCCCTCGAACTGAGCGGACAGCTTCTCGGTCGCGAGCGCCTTGATCCGGTCGGTCTCCGTGCCACGCTCGTTCTTGCCCGCGATCGTGAGGGCATGCGCCAGGTCGGAGCCGACCTCGGCCTCGAGCGCGGCGAAAACGTCCTGACCGTAGTCGACGAAGATCGGGAACTCAGCTACCTCCTTGGCGGCCGACCTGGCCACCTGCTGCTGCCCTTCGCAAAGCAGCCGGATAAACGGCTTGGCCGCCTCGAGCCCTGCCGCCACCGTCTCCTCGCTCGGCGCGACGGCGCCGCTGCTGGTGTCGGCAAGCAGCCGCAGCGTGCTCGGCGTCGACTCGGCCTCGACCATCATGATCGCGACATCGCCATCCTCGAGCACCCGGCCGGCCACGACCATGTCGAAGGTCGCGTCCTCAAGCTGAGAATGCGTCGGGAACGCCACCCACTGACCCTTGATCAGCGCGACGCGGACGCCGCCGATGGGGCCAGAGAACGGCAGCCCGGCAAGCTGCGTGGACATCGACGCCGCGTTGATAGCGACGACGTCGTACAGGTGATCCGGGTGCAGCGCCATGATCGTCTCGACGACCTGGACCTCGTTCCGCAGGCCATGCACGAACGACGGGCGCAGCGGCCGGTCGATGAGACGGCAGGTCAGGATCGCGTCCTCAGACGGCCGTCCTTCCCGTCGGAAGAACGAGCCGGGGATCCGGCCCGCCGCGTACATCCGCTCCTCCACGTCCACGGTGAGCGGGAAAAAGTCGTAGCCCTCCCTGGGACCTTTCGACGCGGTCGTGGTGGACAGCACCATCGTTTCGTCGTCCAGGTAGACGACAGCCGAGCCGCCTGCTAGCTTGGCGAGCCTGCCGGTCTCGAACCGGATCTTGTGCGCGCCGAATTCGCCGTTGTCAATGGTGACCTCGGCGGTGTAGACACCCTCCACGGGTGACCTCCTTGACTGAGGTCCCGCGCCTGTCCGCCGCGCTACTGCAAGCGCCAGGGCCGGCTCGCTGGGCAGGCCGCCGCGCGAACCGCACGGAAGCACTAGCCACGCTGCCGGATCAGCTGCCGGCCGGTCTTCGATCGAAGCCCTCGGCCCTGGCAGTCCGCTCGCAGGCGGACTGTCATAACCCGAGAACCACTACCGAGGACCGGCCCAAACGGCGCTGTCTGCGCTCCTGGTCGGAGCCGCGGGACGTTTTACCTCTACGTTATCTAGTTGTCCTGACTACCTTGTGTATACGGCAGGATCAGCCAAGCGGGACGGCGCCACGCCGTCCCGCGGAACTGGCTACCGCCGCAGCCCGAGCTTCTCAATGAGAGCGCGGTACCTGCTGATGTCCTTCCGGGCGAGGTACTGCAGCAGCCGCCGGCGGCGGCCCACGAGCAGCAGCAGCCCGCGACGGCTGTGGTGATCGTGCTTGTGCACCCTGAGGTGCTCGGTCAGCTCAGCGATCCGCCGTGTCAGCAGCGCGACCTGGACCTCCGGCGAACCGGTGTCACCCTCATTGGTCGCGTGCGAGGCGATGATCTCGTTCTTCACCGTGGTGTTGAGCGGCACATTGCTCCCTTAACATCAGTTATCCGTCGTTCCGTATCCGCCCAAGCTGCCGCTCTGAAGAGCCTTCGCCTGGGCTTGCAGCAGGCACAGCGCCGCAGCGGGGCAATGCCTGCCGTTAGTTAGCCGCTATGAGGGCACAGCTAACCTGGCCGGATGCTCCGGCCGATCATTCACGGTACCACGCCACTGCCGCCTCGGGGTACTCAGAGGCCAACCAGGCGCGGAACTACCGTTACCCGAATGTTACCCAGCGTGCAATCCGGCATGCCCGGCGGCGCGTGTTAGCTGGTGACCTGCCCGACAGCCGCGCAGGACGTGGTGAACGCCAAGGTCACGCGCGCGAAGCTGGCCTGGAGCTCTCTTGCCATGCAGACCCCGGTCGCCATAGTCGCGTGGTAGCCGGCTAGCCCGCCGTCAGCAGGTGCCTCGCGTCGTCGACGTCAACGCGCATCTGCGTCACGAGATCCCCGGCCGAGGCGAACTTCAGCGTCGCCCTCAGCCGCGCGACAAAGTCCACCGCCACGTGCGTCCCGTACAGGTCAAGATCGTCACGGTCCAGTGCGTACGCCTCGACGGTCCGGTGCCGCCCGTCGAAGGTCGGGTTAGTACCCACCGAGATCGCGGCCGGCCAGCGCTGCATCTCGACGCCGGCCGGGTCCAGGCTGCTCAGCCAGCCTGCGTATACCCCGTCGGCCGGGATCGCAGTATGCGGCAGCGTTTCCAGGTTCGCTGTCGGGAAGCCGAGCGAGCGGCCGCGTTGCTCCCCGCGCACCACCACCCCCTCGACCCGGTGCGGCCGCCCGAGGTCATGCGCCGCCCCGGCTACGTCGCCCGCGGCCAGCAGCGCCCTGATGCCGGTCGAGGAAATCGTCACGCCGTTCTCGGTGAGCAGCGGCACGCCTTCGGCGGTGAAGTCATACTTCTCGCCCAGTTCGGCCAGCAGTGCCACGTCGCCAGCGGCCTTATGGCCGAACCGGAAGTTGCTCCCCACCACTACCCGCGCCGCGTGCAGCCGCTCGACCAGCACGGCCCGTACGAACTCGTCCGGCCCGAGCCGGGAGAATTCAAGTGTGAACGGCAACACGCAGACGGCGTCGACGCCGAGGTTGGCTAGTAGCTGCGACCGGCGGCTGGCCGTGCACAGTAGCGGCGGATGCGAGCCGGGCCTGACGACCTCGTCCGGATGCGGATCGAAGGTCACCACCACGACCGGCAAGCCAAGCTCGGCTGCCGCGGTCCGGGCGCGGGAGACGATCCGCTGGTGGCCGCGGTGTACACCGTCGAACTCGCCGATAGTAACGACGCACCTGCCCCACTGGGCTGGTACGTCGTCCAGGCCATGCCACCGCTGCATCTGCTCGTCTCCTGAATCTTCGGCAATTGGCCGGCGGTGGTCTAAGCCTCGCATGCCAGGCCGGAGCGTACCTCAGGACCCGCCAGCCGGCCCGTCGATCCCGGCACTGTCGCTCCCGGCACTGTCGCTTTCGGTACTGTCGCTCCCGGCACTGGCCACAACCGGACCAGCGGACGCCGGTTCCGCTGCGAACACCGCCAGCGATCGTGCGCGGCCACCATCCTCGGTCAGCAGCGCCACCAACGAGCCATCCGGACCGAAGGCAGCGACCGGCGCCGGGCCGGTCCCGGTCACGCTGAGCTTGCCACCGTGGCTGAGCGACCGTGCCTCGTCCGCGCTCAGCTCACGCCGCGGGAATGCCGCCGCCGCAGCCTCGGCCAGGCCGGTCAGCCCGACTCCCGATGCCTGCCCGGCTTCGGCGGCAAGCTGATCCAGCGTGCGGGACTGGCTGGCCAGGTATGGCCCCACCCTGGTGCGCCGCAGCGCGGTCAGGTGCCCGCCGACACCCAGCGCCGTGCCGAGGTCACGAGCCAGCGCCCGGATGTAAGTCCCGCTGGAGCACGTCACCGCGACGTCGACGTCGACCAGCTCGCCGTCGCGGCGCACCGCGGTAACCTCGAACCTGCTGACTGTCACGGCCCTGGCCTGCAGCACCGGTGCCTGGCCCGCACGCGCCAGCTGGTATGACCGCCTGCCGCCGACTTTAATGGCGCTGACTCCCGGCGGGACCTGGCTGATCTCGCCAGTCAGCGTGCGAACGGCGCGCAGGAGCTCGTCCTCCCCTATTTTCCCGGCGGGAACGACCTCGAGCACCGCCCCGTCGGCATCATCGGTATCAGTTGCCTGACCGAGCCGGATCGTGCCGGTGTACTCCTTCTCGGTCAGCGCCAGATAGCCGAGAAGCCGGGTCGCCTTCTCCACGCCGACCACCAGCACCCCGGTTGCCATCGGGTCCAGCGTTCCGGCATGGCCGACGCGCCTGGTGCCGGCCAGTTTGCGGATGCGCGCGACGACGTCGTGGGAAGTCCAGCCGGCCGGCTTATCGACGATGACGAGCCCGCCCGGTGCCGTCACTGGCGGTCCAGCTGAGGCCGGAGGGCGGAGATGACCGCACCCGCCCCGCCGGAATAGGAGAAACCGGCGGCCCGGGCGTGGCCGCCGCCGCCCAGCGCGGTGCAGGCCGCGCCCACATCGACCTGCGACTTCGACCTGACCGAGACCTGCCAGGTACCGTCGTCGTCCTCCTTCAGGACAGCGGCGACTTCCGCCTCGTCGGTCTTGCGGACGATGTCGATCACGGACTCAGCGGCATCGAGCGGAAGGCTGGCTTGCGCGCGGTCCGCGACGGTGACCGTCGTCCAGACCAGGCCAAGACCACTGGCCGCCTCGCGGTCAAGCTGAGCACGGCTGAGCGCGGCCGCGAGCATGCCAAGGTAGCTGAACGGCGCGCGGTCATACAGCTCGCGGGCGACAGTGCCGGGTTCGATGCCAGTGGCTAGCAGGCGGGCAGCCAGCTCGTGCACCTGCGGCGTGGTGGACGCGTACTTGAACGAGCCGGTATCGGTGACCAGCCCGGCATACAGGCCAAGCGCGATGTCCTGCGTCAGCCTGATGCCCATCCGGTCGATCAGCTCGGCGGCGAGCACCGCGGTAGCCGCCGCGGTCGGGTCGACGAGGTTAATCGTGCCGAATCCGGTGTTGGACGCGTGATGGTCGAGCACGATCAGCGCGCCGGCGGCTGCCGCTGGTCCGGTCAGCCGGCCGAGCCGGTCGATGCTCGCCGCGTCGAACGAGATCATGACGTCGGGCCGGTCCGGGACGTCCCCCGGCAGGCGCAGCAGCGACTGGCCCGGCAGGAAGTGCAAGATGCCCGGCACAGCGAACGGGTCGTCACCGAACGACGCGACTACCGTCCGGTCGCCCGGCCGGTCGGCCAGCGCGACCGCGACGGCGAGCATCGACCCGAGCGCATCGGCATCAGGACGGACGTGACAAGCCAGGCACACCTGCCCGGCACCGTCGATCATCTTGACGGCGCTGGACCAGTCAGCCTCACTGCACGTCGTCATCGACCTCGGCGTCCTCTTCCTCGCCGGCCCCTTCCTGGCCAGAACCGTTGTCAGGTGCCCGGTACGGGTCAGGATCGCCGGCGTGCACCGCACCATCGCGCGCCGCGGCGACCGCCGCGTCCGCCGCCCTGGCCCTGGCCACCAGGTCTTCGATGGTCCTGGCGGTGTCAGGGACGGTGTCCTGGCTGAAGCTGATCGACGGCGTGTGCTTCAGCCCGGTCTGCTTGCCGACCTCGGACCTGATCAGCCCGGTCGCGCTGGCCAGCGCCGCTGCCGTGCCCGCGACCTCGTCGTCGGAGCCGTACACGGTGTAGAACACCGTTGCCTCCCGCAGGTCGCCGGTGACCCTGGCCTCGGTCACGGTCACGAAGCCGAGCCGCGGGTCCTTGATCCGCCGCTCGAGCATCTCGGCGACGATCTCGGCGATGCGGTCGCCCAGCTTGTTCGCGCGAGTGCCGGAGTTACCGGACGGTCGTCCCCCCGAGCCAGGAGTGCGGGGGGGCCCGGGGGGTCGTCCCCCCGAGCCAGCACGGCCCTGGTTCATCGGCTCACTCCCCTTCATCGGTCAGCAGCCGCTGCCTCGCGGCCAGCAGCTCGATCTCGGGCCGCCCGGCGACGAATCGCTCGCATGCGTCCAGCATCTCCCTGACGTTCGCAGCGCTCGAACTGACCACTGCGATGCCGATCTCAGTCCGCCGGTGCAGATCCAGGTGACCGGTCTCGCCAACGGCAACGCCGGGGAACCGGCGGTGCACGTCGGCGATCAGGGGCCTGACCACCGAGCGCTTCTGCTTCAGCGACCGGACGTCGCCTAGCAGCAGGTCCAGGGTCAGCGCCCCGACGTACACGGCTACCCGTTCAGCGGGCGTTCCCGGCCTAGGCCCGCGGCTTCTCCCGCATCTCGAACGTCTCGATCACGTCGCCGATCTTGACGTCGTTGTAGCCGATGCCGATACCGCACTCGAAGCCTTCCCTGACCTCGGTGGCGTCGTCCTTGAACCGGCGCAGCGAGTCCACGGTGAGGTTGTCGGACACCACAACGCCGTCCCGGACCAGCCTGGCCTTGCTGTTGCGGGTGATCGTGCCGGACCGGACGATGCAGCCGGCCACGTTGCCGACCCGCGGCACCCGGAAGACCTCGCGAACCTCGGCCGTGCCCAGCTGAGCCTCTTCGAAGATCGGCTTGAGCATGCCCTTGAGCGCGGCCTCGACTTCCTCGATCGCCTGGTAGATGACCGAGTAGTAGCGGATGTCGACGCCCTCGCGCTGGGCAAGCTCGCCTGCCCGGCCGGCCGGCCGGACGTTGAAGCCGATGATCACGGCATCGGACGCGATCGCCAGGTTCACGTCGTCCTGAGTAATCGCGCCGACGCCGCGGCCGATGACCCGCAGCTGGACTTCCTCGCCGACGTCGAGCTGCAGCAGCGCGTCTTCCAGCGCTTCCACCGAGCCGGACACGTCGCCCTTGATGATGAGCAGCAGCTCTTCCCGCTCGCCGGACTTGAGTGCGGACTCCAGGTCCTCCAGCGTGACCCGCGGCCGCCGCTGGGCGAACATCGCGGTCCGCTCCCTGGCTTCGCGCCGCTCGGCGATCTGCCGGGCGATCCGGTCGTCGTCGACGACCAGGAAACTGTCCCCGGCGTCGGGCACCGCGGTAAGACCGAGCACGAGCACCGGGCGGGACGGCGGTGCGTCCTGCACCTGGTCGCCGTTCTCGTCCAGCATGGCCCGGACCCGGCCGAACGCCTCGCCACAAACAATCGAGTCGCCGACCTTGAGCGTGCCGCGCTGCACCAGCACCGTCGCGACCGGGCCGCGGCCCTTGTCGAGGTGCGCCTCGATCGCGACGCCCTGGGCCTGCTGCGTCGGGTTCGCCCGCAGGTCAAGCTCGGCGTCGGCGGTGAGGATGACGGCCTCGAGCAGCTGATCGATGCCGGTGCTGTTCCTGGCTGACACGTCGACGAACAGCGACTGGCCGCCGAACTCCTCCGCGACCAGGCCGTACTCGGTCAGCTGGGCCCGGACGCGCTGCGGGTCCGCGCCCTCCTTGTCGATCTTGTTCACCGCGACGACGATGGGCACGCCCGCCGCCTGCGCGTGGTTCAGCGCCTCGGTCGTCTGCGGCTTCACACCGTCGTCAGCGGCCACGACGAGGATCACCAGGTCCGTCGTCTCGGCACCGCGCGCACGCATGGCGGTGAACGCCTCGTGACCGGGGGTGTCAATGAAGGTGATCTTGCGCTCATGGCCGTCCACTACGGTGTTGACCTGGTAAGCACCGATGTGCTGGGTAATGCCGCCAGCCTCGTGCGCCACCACGTTGGTGTGCCTGATGGCGTCTAGCAGCTTGGTCTTGCCGTGGTCAACGTGACCCATCACGGTCACCACCGGCGGCCGCGCCACCAGGTCGGTGTCTTCACCCTCGTCCTCGCCGAACTCGATGTCGAAGGACTCGAGCAGTTCCCTGTCCTCTTCCTCCGGGGAGACGACCTGGACGTTGTAGTTGAGCTCAGCGCCGAGCAACTGCAGCGTCTCGTCGTTCACCGACTGGGTCGCGGTGACCATCTCGCCGAGGTGGAATAGCACCTGCACCAGCGATGCCGGGTTGACGCCGATCTTGTCCGCGAAGTCGCTAAGCGAGGCACCCCTGGACAGCCGGATGGCCTGGCCGTTGCCGCGCGGGATCGACACGCCGCCGATCGACGGCGCCTGCATGTTGTCGAACTCTTGACGGCGCTGCTTCTTCGACTTACGGCCGCGCGAGGGCCGGCCGCCTGGCCGGCCGAAAGCGCCTGCGGTGCCGCCGCGGCCACGACCGCCCGGACCTGGCCGGGCCGGGGCCATCCCCGGCCGCGCGCCGCCGCCACCCCCTGGGCCGCCACGCGGGCCGCCGGGACCGCCAGGGCCACCGCGGCCGCCGCCCGGGCGCGGGCCGGCACCGGGACCGCCTGCGCCGCCGTAACCCCCGCCACGCGGGCCGCCAGGGCCGCCGCCGGGGCCGCCACGGCCGCCGACCGGCCGAGGCGGCATGCTGCTGGGACTCGGCCGCGGGCCGCCGGGCCGGGGCCCGCCCGGGCGCCCGGCGTCACCGTGACCACCTGGTCCTGGCCGTCCGGCCGGGCGCGGGCCTGCCGGGCGCGGGCCGGCCGGCGCACCCGGGCCGCTGGGAGTAGACGCGCCAGGCGCCGCCGGGGCACCTGGTTGCGGAGCCCGCGGCGTCGCGCCCATACCGGTGGCAGTCGAGCTGAACGGATTGTTGCCGGGCCGGGGTCCGGGCCGGCCGCTGTGCCGCTGGCCGGGGGACGGCGGCGCGGATGGCCGCGGTCCGGGCGCGGCCGGGCGGGGTGCGCCGGGCCGCGGCGTCGGCCTGTCGGCCTGCGGGCGCGGGGCTGGGGTGGTCGCCGCCGGGGGCACCTGCGGGCCGACGCTCTGGTCTTGCTGGAATGGCACCGTGATAGCCGGGCCGGGCCGCGGCGCGGCAGGCCGCTCGGGCTCTGTCACTGGCTCTGCTGGCTGCGGGGGTGCCGGCTGCGGTGGCGCCGGCTCAACACTGGCAGCCTGAGGCTTCTCGGCCGGCGGCGCGGCCACTTCCGCCTTAGCGCTGGCCCTGCCGTTGGCAGCCTGGCGGGCCGCGGCTGGCGCCTTCCCGGCACCGTCCGCTGCTGCTCCCTTGGCTGCCTGACTTGCGAATTCGTCTTTGAGCCTGCGTACTACCGGCGCCTCGATAGTCGAGGACGCGGACCTGACAAACTCACCCATTTGCTGGAGCTTGGCCATCACGGCCTTGCTCTCGACGCCGAACTCCTTCGCGAGTTCGTATACCCGGACCTTCGCCACTGCGCTCCTCTACTCGGCCCGGATGTACCGGGCCTGTCAGCCGGGCGAGGCAGGGCGTGCTCCGTCCGGCGTCAGTTTGTGCTGTTCATCGCCGCGTGCTCATCGGGCGCTCATCACAATTCAGCCTTCTTTCCTCTGACCCAGCCGACGGGCTTCTCGCCGGACAGGTAGTCCGTGACCTTGCTCGCCGGCAATGGTGCCGGCACGCGAAGGGCTCGCGAGATGGCCTTACGGCGCTGGGCTCGTTCCAAGCATGCCAGGCTCGGATGCAGGTATGCACCTCGCCCAGGCTGCCGCGCGGTGATGTCAGGAACAATCTGGTCTCCTGCCGCCACCAGGCGGATCAAGTCATGCTTAGCCGCGCGCGTTCCGCACCCGATGCAGGTGCGAACCGGCGCAGCACGTGCGCTGTCCAGCTTACAGTGCCTTTGCCTGAGCGGCACCGGGCGCGGCCTCCGGTCCCGGACCGGCTTGCCGCCCCGGACCGCCTTCCGGTCCTGCCACCCGTTCCGCTGCGGCTGCTGGCCCCTGAGCTGTAAAGGTTGCCTTTGCTCTAACAGTGCCCCTGGGCGATGCTGTTCCCTCAGCCGGTGCGGTTCTGCCGGCCCGCGCTGGTCCCTTCGCGGAAATGACGTCCGGGCTGGCCGCAACGTGCGGTGCAGCCCTCGGGTCCGGGGCGTCGGCCGCGTCCACGGCGGTCGCTTCGTTCGGCGCTGCCGATGCGGCAGCTGGCCCAGCCTCGGCTGTGTCCGGCCTGATATCGATCCGCCAGCCGGTGAGGCGGGCGGCAAGGCGGGCATTCTGCCCCTCCTTGCCGATCGCTAGGGACAGCTGGTAGTCCGGCACGATGACCTGGGCGACCCTGGCCGCCAGATCCACCACGTTGACCTTTGTCACCCGCGCGGGCGACAGGGCATGCGCGACGAACTGGGCCGGATCGGGCGAATAATCAACGATGTCGATCTTCTCCCCGTGCAGCTCGGTCATCACGTTGCGGACCCGGCTGCCCATCGGGCCGATGCAGGCACCCTTCGCGTTGACGCCCGGCTGGTGCGATATGACCGCGATCTTGCTGCGGTGACCGGCTTCGCGGGCGATCGCCGCAATCTCGACGGCGCCCGAGGCGATCTCGGGCACCTCCAGCGCGAACAGCTTCCTCACCAGGTTCGGGTGCGTCCGCGACAGAGTGACCGACGGGCCCCGGTATCCCTTGCGCACGTGCAGCACGTAGCACCGCAAGCGCTCACCGTGCACGTACTTCTCGCCCGGCACCTGTTCGGTCGGCGGCAGGATCGCCTCCAGCTTGCCAAGGTCCACCAGTACGGCCCGGGGGTCCTTGCCCTGCTGGATGACCCCCGCAACTACGTCGCCCTCACGGCCCGCGTACTCACCGAACGTCAGCTCGTCCTCGGCGTCCCGCAGCCGCTGCAGGATCACCTGCCTCGCGGTAGTCGCGGCGATCCGGCCGAATCCCTCCGGAGTGTCGTCATATTCCTCGCCTGGCTCACCGTCCGCGCCGGGGGGCCTGCGTGCCCAGACAGTGACGTGCCCGCTGCTCCGGTCCACCTCGACCCGCGCGACCGGCGCGGCGCCGTCTGTCTTGTGGTACGCCACAAGGAGCGCATCCTCGATTGCCTTGATCGCCAGGTCGAGCGAGATGTCCTTCTCTGCCTCCAGGCTCCCCAGGACGCTCAGGTCAATGTCCACCTAGTCCTCCTCGCCCACGTCAGCGTCGCCCAAGTCAGCGCCGTCTGAGTCACCCTCGTCTGCGGAGTCGTCGAAATGACCGAACTCGACCTGGACCCGCCCAGGGCCCAGCTCCGCGTACTGATATTCGCGAGTGATGCCATCGCGCTCCAGGGTCACGCCATGCTCGCTCCAGCCGGTGATCCGGCCCTCGGCGGCGGCTGCCCCGTTCCCGCCATTAAGGCCGGTGTCTTCGGTTGTCAGCGGAGCCACGACAAGCCGCCCGGCCGCACGCCGCCAGTGCCGCGGCTGGGTTAGCGGGCGATCGACACCGGGCGAAGACACCTCGAGGGTGTATGGCTGGTCACCCATCTCGCTCGAGTTGTCAAGCTTGATCGACAACTCACGGCTGGCGAGCGCAATATCGTCCAGGCTGACGCCGCCATCAGCATCGACGAATACCCTCAGGACCCGCCGGCGGCCGGCCGAGGTCACGCGGACGCCTTCCAGGTCCATGTTCATCGCGTGCACCACGGGCTCCAGCAGGCGCGCCAGCCGGTCAGAGTCGGGCAGCGGACCGGGCCGGGCGGCCCGCGGCCCCGCCTCCTGACCGCTAACCTTGCCCTTGGCCCGGGGATGCGAACCGCGACGGGAGCCACCGTGCATGACGACCTCCTCGCCCGCGATCTGTGCTGTTATCTGCGCTGGTATTCGCGCTTGTACTGGCAACGGCGCCGACCTCTAGCCTAGCCGGGACGCGGAGCTATGGTTCGCGCCCTGGCAGTTCGGCCCTGGGTGTCCTGAGGTGCGGAGGATTGGGTAGTGGCAGATGACCGGCTGGTTCCCGGCCTGGCAGCAACCGGGCCTGCCCGGCGGGCGCTGCTCATCGCCTCGGTGGCGGCATTGCCTGCAGTGCTCACCGCATGCCGGGGCGTCCAGGCGCTGGGCACGCCACCACCGCCGCCCGCCGACGTCGACACGCTGCGTAACGCAATCGAGCGCGAGTCCGCGCTCGTCGCGAGTTACGCCGCCGTCACCTCCTCCGGGGGGCCGGCTGCTGCGGGAGGTCAGGCGGGCTCCGCTGGCGTAGCCGGCGGGCGAATGGCGGCAGCGCTTGCGGTAGTTCTCGCCGATCATCGTCAGCACCTGGCCCAGCTCTCCTCGAGGCTTATCGAGCCTGCGGCGCGCGGCTCGGCGACACCGCCCGGAGCAGCCAGTCGCCAACGGGTGATCATGACAGTCACCCGGCTTGAGCAAGCTGAGCAGGCGGCATCGGACCGGCTAATCGCCCAGCTGGCCGGGCTGCCGCCGACGCTGGCTCAGCTCTTCGCGAGCATCGCGGCGTCGGAGGCAACGCACGTCCCCTACCTGCGGGCGGCGAGGCGGGGTCGATGACGAGCGCGTCCGGATCCATTCCGTCGGGAACGGCTGATCCATCCCGCACGACCGGGGCGCCGCAGCCGGTGATCACCGCACTGCAGAGCGCGTTGGCAGCCGAGGAGGCGGCTAGCTACGGCTACGGCGTTGTCGGCGCCTACCTTCCGCAGGGCTCTGCCGAGCAGGCCACCGCCACCACCGACTGGGTGGTGCACATGCGTGCCAGGGACCAGCTCTCAGCGCTGATCACCGCCCGAGGCGCAACGCCGGTTCCGGCCGCCGTGGCCTACAAGCTGCCGGAGCCGGTACGCACTCCTGCCGCAGCCAGAGCGCTCGCTGCGACGCTAGAGGACCGGCTCGCCCAGTCCTACCTTGCGCTGGTCGCACTGCCGGACCCCAGCCTGCGCAGCCTCGGCGCCAGGCAAGTCAGGGCGGCGGCGCTGCGGGCGCAGGCGTGGCGCGGCTCGGTCCAGGCGTTCCCCGGTCTGCCGGGCAAATCGGGCGCGCTTGGAGATCCTTGAGAATTCTGCACGCGGGAGCCGGTGCACAACTCTCACGGATCATGGCATCTAGCCCGCCGCGAGCACGCGCTCTATCAGGGATGCCGCGCCCTCGAGGTCCTCACCGACTGCGATCCGCTCGGCCCATGACCACCAAAACCACCACAGTCCGTCCTGACCGCGTCCGGCATAGACGTCCTCCGCCAGAACGGCTGCGGACGGGTTCACCACATGCAGGCTAGGCACCCGGCCCGGCGGCGTCATCAGCCTGGCTCGCAGGCCGTGATGGCTGAGCACCTCGGCCAGTCCTTCCAGCCGGGCGAGGTTTGCTTGCCAGGTCGATGAGCGTGCGGGAGCGGCGGACGGTGAATCAGGCGTGCCTGGCGCGGGAGTGCTGACTGGCGCGGTCGAGCTCCGCGCGATCGTCGCCTCCGGTACGGCGGCTGCCGGTGCGGTCACGGAATCCAGTGCGGAGGTGGCTGCCCAGGCACTAGTGGCAGCCGACCGGGCGGCAGGGATTCCTCTGGCAAGGGCGGACGCATCCGGAACCCAGGCCGGGATGGCCGCGCCGACCGTACGGGAAGGAACGTTCTGGCCCCCGGCGGTATCGGTCGCCGGCTGCGCCTTCGCCATCATCTTGTCACCTCAGGTAGCTGTCTCACAGCATAGAGTAATGAGACTGAACTCACTATGCACTGCGTTCAGCCAGATGTGCAATGTGCATAACGAAGTTCGCACGGCGCGTTTAATTGGAGTTATTCCTGGGAAGCCAGTGCCGGCACTGGACGGGAGGTCGGCGTCCCGGCCACACTGTGAGGCACTGCCGAGGTTACGAACCGGTAAAGCGAGCTGCTGCGGGAGGTGACGTAGTGGCGGGCGCGCAGAGTCCCACCGTCCGTCGGCGCCGGCTTGCGCTCGAACTGAGGCGCCTGCGCGAGGCAGCGAAACTTACCTGCGAGGAAGTTGCCGAACAGCTTGAGTGCTCGGCCTCCAAGATCAGCCGGGTAGAGACCGGCCGGGTTTCGGTGTCGCCGCGGGACGTGCGCGACATGCTCGAGATCTACGGCGTGCCGGAACTCCAGCGCGACGCCCTCGTGCAACTTGCCAGGGAATCCCGGCAGAAGGGCTGGTGGCACGCTTATGGCGACAGCGTGCAGCCGCATTTCGCAACGTACCTCGGCCTGGAGAGTGCAGCGTCGGAGATCAGGATCTACGAGGTCAACCTCATTCCGGGACTGCTCCAGACGCAGGAGTACGCGCGCGCCGTCATCACGGCGGGCATGGTCAACAGCCCGCGCGCCGACATCGAGCGCCAGGTCGCACTCCGGATGGAGCGGCAGCGGCTGACCATCACCAGCCCGCCGAAGGTGTGGGCCGTCCTCGACGAGGCAGCGTTGCGCCGCGAGGTAGGCGGTCCCGAGGTGATGCGGATGCAACTGGAATACCTGCGTGAGCTCGGCGGCCTGCGCAACGTGTCGCTGCAGGTTATCCCGTTCCGTGGCGGCGCCCATCCAGCCATGGGAAGACCGTTCGTCATCCTCGTCTTTGGCGAGGAAGCCGATCCGGATGTGGTCTACCTGGAGGACCTGACCAGCGCGCTATGGGTGGAGAACGTCGAGGAAGTCGACCGGTACAACGTGTTCTTCAATCACCTGCAGGCAACCGCACTGTCGTTTGAGAACTCTGCCGCGCTGATGACCGCGGTGCTGAAAGACATGTAGCGCGGCTCCGCGATACCAGGCCAGCCGGCAGTTAGATCAGCGCCGCTGGCAGCGGCTCTGCGTGCAGCACGGTCAGGCGCGAGACCGCCCTGGTGAGCGCGACGTAGAGCCTGTTCAGCCCGCGTGCCTCCGCACCGGCGATCTGGGCCGGCTCACAGACGATGACCTGGTCGAATTCCAGTCCCTTGGCAAGGGTAACGGGCACCAAGGTGATCAGCCCGCTGTCGGCTGCGCCGTCCAGGACCGCGTGCGGCAGGCCTGCCGCGGCGAGTGCGGCGGCGAGCGCCGGGATCTGCGCGTCGGCGGCAATCACGGCGGCCGAGCCGGGCAGGCCGAGCGCATCCGCGCACGCTGTCACGAATGCGCTAGCGAACTCGGCTGGCGGCAGCCGCCTGACCAGCAGAGCCTCCGGGTCCTGACGCACTGATGAGGCCGGCCGGAGAGCGGGCCCGATCTGGCCAAGCAGCCGGCTGGCGAAATCGAGTATCTGCCGCGGCACCCGGTAACCGGTATCAAGCACGCGCAGGTCGGCGTCCGTCTTCCCGAGATGGCCCAGCATCTGCTCCCAGCTACTCGTCGCCCAGGCGGTGGTTCCCTGCGCGATGTCGCCGAGCACGGTTGCCGACCCGGTTGCGCACCGGCGCCCGATCGCCCGGCACTGCATCGGCGAGAGGTCCTGTGCCTCGTCGACCACGATGTGCGCCAGGCTAGGCGTCCGTTCGATCAGGTCGGCCATCTCGTCGATCAGCACCGTGTCGGCCGCGCTCCAGCGGGCCGAGCCAGGGCCTCGCGGCGGGCTCGCCCAGCTGATCAGGGTCTGCTCCTCAGCGTCCAGCAGGCCGTCAGCAGCCCGCTTGAGCAAGTCCGGTTCGGACAGCAGCCGGAAGACCATCCGGACGGGGTCCGCCTTCGGCCACACCTGCGCCACTGCCGCCTGCACCTGCCTGGTGCGGCGAACCGACTCGTGCGTCCGGTCGTCGCAGGTCTCGCCTGCTGCCTCCATCCGGGTCAGGATCACGTGTGCGATCCGGTGCGCCAGCATGTCCCGGCCGGTCCCGTACCGCACTCCCCTGGCGCGCAGCTCAGCCGCAAGCTCAGCGATCTCACTCGCCGGCACTCGCCACCGGCGCGAACCGCGCGCCAGCATGATCGGCTCGGCGGGCTCGGCCAGCTGCTCCCAGAGCGCGTTCGCGAGCACCTGCGCCATCCGCGCGTCGCCCTTGACCTGGGCCGCCCACTCGGAGTCGGTGGCGCGGACCGGCACGGCGGCAGTCAGGTCGGCCACCGAAAGCTGCGCCACGTCAAGCTCGCCCAGCGCGGGCAGGACGTTGCGGATGTAGGCGAGGAATGCCTTGTTCGGTCCGACGACCAGCACGCCGCCCCGGCCGAGTCGCTGCGCGTGCGCGTACAGCAGGTAGGCCACCCGGTGCAGGCCGACAGCCGTTTTCCCGGTTCCGGGAGCGCCCTGAACGCATACCGTCTGGTCGATCCCGGCCCTGACAATGTCGTCCTGGTCGGGCTGGATCGTCGCGACGATGTCGCGCATCGGCCCGGACCGAGGCCGTTCGATCTCGTCGATCAGGATCCGGCTCGTAGCCGCCGGCTGCCCGGCACCATCGCCGAACTGCTCGTCTTCGAACGCGGTCAGCTCGCCGCCGGAGAAACCGAACCTGCGGCGAAGGTCCAGGCTCATCGGCTCGGCCTGGCTGGCCCGGTAGAACGGCCGCGACACCGGCGCGCGCCAGTCGATCACGACTGGCGTGCCATGAGTGTCGTGCACGTGACGGCGGCCGACGTGGAAGTGCTCGCTATCCGGCACGACAGCCTGCGGCTGGCCAGCCCCCGATCGGGCGTCGGCCGCATCCGGGCCGCTGGCCAGCGCGCCCGGCCGGTAGTCGAGCCGGCCGAAGAACAGTGGCGTGTCGGGCAAGTCGCGCAGCGCCTCGGCACGCCGGTACAAGTCGGCCTTGAGGTATTCCTCGGAGACCGGGTCGCCGCCCATGGCCCGCAGCGACAGCACGTCGGTGCGCATCAGCTCGAGGTAGCGGCGGGAGGAGCGCAAATGATCGCGCTCGGCAGCAAGTATTCGGTCCGCGGCGTCCGGGGTACTCGCCGACGGCATGACTCATCACCCCCGTGTGGAGAAGAACGGATGAGAACTTCGATTTAAACCGGGAACGGCGGTGGCACAAGGGCTCGAGATCCTAGCACCGTCGCGGCAACAGGGGCAGCTGAATTTCCGCCGGCAGCCGGCCGCCGCCCGCTTAGAACAGCACAGACATGAACGTCCCGGCCTGAGTAAAACCGACGTGCCGGTAGGCGGCCCGAGCCGGGGCGTTGAAGTCGTTGACGTACAGCGTCACGACCGGCGCGAGCCGTAGCGCAGCCTGCACGACAGCCGCCATGCCGCGCACCGCGTGCCCTCGCCCGCGCTCCTCCGGGGGTACCCAAACACCCTGCACCTGGCAGGCGTACGGCGTCACCGCCCCGACCTCCGCCTTGAAAATCACCTTGCCGTCGTCGATCCGCGCGAACGATCGCCCGGCGCCGATGAGATCGGCCATTCGCGCCCGGTAGGCGGCGCCACCGTCAGCGCCGACCGGCGACACGCCGACTTCCTCGGTGAACATGGCGATGCAGGCCGGGAGCACCACGTCAAGTTCGCGCGGCCGCACCATGCGGACCAGCGGATCGGGCTGGATCGTGGACGGGCGGGACATCGCCAGCACCGGCTGCACCGGCCGCACGTCGCGCGGCGAATCCCAGGCTGGCGCGAGCAGGGACCACAGCTGACTGACCGCCTCGGCTGGTCCGACGATCGACGAACAGCGGCGGCCCTGCGTGCGCGCCCTCGCCGCGAACGCCGCAACCGCGTCCGGGCCTGCCTCAACTGGCACCAGATTGGCGCCCGAGTAACACAGCGCGCTGAGCGCGCCGCCATCGGTGTAACCCCACAGCTGGCCGCCCATGCGCGCGGGCTCTAGACCCGTCGCCCGGATGCGCGCGCTGACGAAGACGTTGGCAATTGGGTCCCGATCGCAGAGGGCCAGTGCCTCATCGCGATCGTGATCTGTCAGCAGCCGCAGCGACGCCGAACGCCATGGCCTGGTGCGCAGCACACCTCCAGAGTAACGGCTCGCCGGTGCCTCACACGTCAGGGCAGCGTACGTCCGGGCAGGGCAAGCGGCAGCGGCGAGCTAGGGACTGACCGGCGCGGGCGGCGGCAGGGCCGGGCAGGTCGCGTTGACCAGGCCGGGACTGGCCGGAAGAGATCCGTTCGCCAGGTAGCGATTCAGGTAGCCGTTCACGCAGACGTTGGGCGGAACGGACAGCGACTGCCCGTGGTTCCCGCCGCCTTGCACCACCACCAGGCGCGCGCTGGGCAGCAGTTTCCGGGCGACGAGGGCTCCGGCATAGGGCGTGGCCGCATCCAGGGTGCCCTGCAGCATCAGGATCGGTGGCAGCCCTGCGGCGTGAATATGCAACGGTTTAGCCGGTCCCTTTACTGGCCAGAACGCGCACGCGGCGTTGAACCAGGCGTTGCCCCAGGTCTCGAACGGCGCCTTGGCGTAGACCCTGCGCGTGTCGGAATTCCAGAAGGCCCAGTTGCGCGGCCAGCTGACGTCGCTGCATTCCACCGCGTTGTAGACGGCGAACTCGTTTTCGCCCTGCTTGCCGATCTGCTGGTAAAGCGGGATCAGCTCAGCGCCGGACCCGGACCGGAGGTAGCTCGACAGACCTGCTGCCAGATACGGCCACCACGAGTTGCTGTAACCGCCGACCAGGAAGGTGTCGTCGAGTTCGTCAGGTCCGATCAGCGGACCCGACGGGCCCGAGATCGGATGAGCGGCCAGCCGGCGCATCGCGGCGCTGAAGGTCGAGTTGACGGCTGCTTCAGTCTTGCCGAGGTGGTACGTGGAGTTATGGCGAGCGATCCACGAGAAAAACGCCCTGATCCGGCCCTGGAATGCGTAGTCCTGCTCAACGTTGTCGCTGTACCAGACCCCGGCCGGGTTCACCACGCTGTCCAGCACCATCCGCCGGACATGGTGCGGGAATAGCGTCGCGTAGGCCTGGCCCAGGTAGGTGCCATACGACACGCCGTAGTAGTTGATCTGCCGCTGGCCCAGTGCTACCCGGATCGAGTCCATGTCCCTGGCCAGATCCTCGGTCGTCATGTGCGGCAGCAGCCAGCCATATCGCTTCTCGCAGGAGGCTGCGTATTGCTTCGCCCGGTCAACCAGGACCCGCTCAGCCGCCGCATTGGGTGGCACGTAGCTCGGCCGCGGCCGTGAAAAGAAGCCTGGTTCGCAGCTGAGGGCAGGCTTGGACGCCCCGACGCCGCGGGTGTCGAAGCCAACGATGTCGTACTGCCGCGCTACCTGCGGCGCGAGCCCGGAAGCCACGTCTTGCGCCATCGACAGCCCGCTGGCACCGGGGCCGCCGGGGTTCACCAGCAGCGCGCCCTGCTGCTGCGCGGGTGGGGCGGTCGCCGGGATCTCCGACAGTGCCAGTGTGATCTTCCGGCCGGCCGGATCGGCGTAGTTGAGCGGCACCTGCAAGCTGGCACACCGCAACCGGCTGGTGGTCGGGGTACCGATCGTGACTTTCGGGCACCGGTGCCAGGTCAGCCGCGACGGCCCCGCCGAGAGCGCCGCCCCGCTCGGCTCCGGCGGGCCAGTGACGAGCGAGGCGCCACTCCGCGCCGCCGGCGCCGAGGAGGTGCATCCGGCAAGGCCAGCCCAGGCCATCGCGGCAGCAAGAACCACGGTCATCGCTCTGCTCATAGCGCCATCCTGCCCAGCTACGCCCGGCATGATCCGCGCCGACGGCGAGCGTCTGGCCTAGTGAGCCAGCCGCACCAGGCTGGCAGCCGAGCGGACGGGCAGGCTACTGGGCCGGCTCGGCCGAGGCGGCCAGCTTCATCGCCTCTTCGATGAGTGTCTCGACGATCTGCGCCTCGGGCACCGTCTTGATGACCTCGCCGCGAACGAAGATCTGGCCCTTGCCGTTGCCAGACGCCACCCCGAGGTCAGCTTCCCGCGCCTCGCCAGGCCCGTTCACGACACAGCCCATGACCGCCACCCGAAGCGGCACTTCGAGCCCGTCCAGGGCGGCAGTGACCTCGTCAGCCAGTTTGTACACGTCTACCTGGGCGCGCCCGCAGGACGGGCAGGAGACGATCTCCAGTCCGCGCTGGCGGAGGCCCAGCGACTCCAGGATCGCGATGCCAACCTTGACTTCCTCGACCGGCGGCGCCGACAGCGATACCCGGATGGTGTCGCCGATCCCCTCGGCCAGCAGGGCGCCGAAGGCCACGGCCGACTTGACGGTGCCCTGGAATGACGGGCCAGCCTCGGTGACGCCCAGGTGCAGCGGGTACTCGCAGCGCTCGGCGAGCAGCCGGTAGGCGTTGATCATGACCACCGGGTCGTGGTGCTTGACTGAGATTTTGATGTCGTTGAACCCGTGCTCCTCGAACAGCGAGCACTCCCACAGAGCGGATTCCACCAGCGCCTCGGGCGTGGCCTTGCCGTGCTTAACCAGCAGCCGCTTGTCCAGCGAGCCTGCGTTGACGCCGATCCTGATGGGCACGCCCGCGGCTGACGCCGCCTTGGCGATCTCGCCGACTTTGTCATCGAAGGCTTTGATATTGCCGGGATTAACACGGACCGCCGCGCACCCTGCGTCGATCGCCGCGAAGACGTACTTCGGCTGGAAGTGGATGTCGGCGATCACCGGGATCTGCGACTTGCGAGCGATCTCGGGGAGCGCGTCCGCGTCGTCCTGTGACGGAACGGCAACCCGGACAATCTGGCAGCCAGCCGCAGTGAGCTCGGCGATCTGCTGCAGCGTGGCGTTCACGTCCGCCGTCAGCGTGGTAGTCATCGACTGCACAGACACGGGCGCGCCGCCGCCGACGGGGACCGCGTGCTTGCCGTGGCCCACGATGATCTGGCGCGACGGCCGGCGGGCCGCAAGCGGCTCCGGCGGAAGCTGTGGGATGCCTAGGTCTACTGTCATGACTCGCTTTCGCCTCACACCTGAAGGTGAACGGGATTGAAGATGTCGGCAGCTATGAGCAGCGTGCCGAGGCCAACCAGCAGAGCAAATACCAGCAAACTCAGCGGCACCAGCCGCTGGATATCCACCAACCCCGGATCCGGCCGGCCGAGGAGCCGGTTAAACCATGCCCGGATCCGTTCGAAGATCACCACCGCCAGGTGACCACCATCCAGCGGCAGTAGCGGCAGCAGGTTGAACGCCCCGACGAAGATGTTGAGCGAGGCAATGATGGACAGCAGGATGCTGACCTTGGCCTGCCATGGTATCGCCGCCTGCACTACATCACCCGTCACCTGGCCGACGCCCACCACGCTGCTGACCTGGCCGGCCGCAGTGTGCGACCGGTTCTGGTTGAACAGGTCAGGAATTGCCGAGGGGAGCTTGGCGATGGCCGAGGCGGACGACGTCAGCGTGCTCGCGAACTGGTCCCCCGCGTAGCCCCAGGCGCCGAAGAAGCTGCTTCGCTGGTACTCCACCGCCGGCTCGACACCAAGGTAACCAACGGCGCGGCCGGGGATAGCTGCGAGCGTGACAGTGAGATGTAGGCTGCGGCCGCTTCGGTCGACCACGATCGGGACGGCAGTGCCTGCTTTCTGCGCCGCGAGCGTGGTGTGAATCTGAGTCCAGGTACCGACCGGTTTGCCTGCTACCGAGACGATCTTGTCGCCTGCCTTCAGGCCGGCCTGCTGCGCGGGCGACTTGCCGAGGTTGTGCCCGGCACACGGGTTGGCGCTGTTCAGCGCTTTCGCGCTGGCCGGCGTGCAGCCCGCGAGGTCGATCTGGCCGTTCGTCAGCAGCTTCGGCTGCCCGATCGCGACCGCGAGCACGAAGAACAGGAACAGAGCCAGCACGAAGTGCATGAACGACCCGGCGGCCAGCACGATGATGCGCTGCCAGCCCGGCTGGTTGCGGAACGAGCGCGGCTCGTCGGCGACGTCTATTTCCTCGACCGACGTCATCCCGGTGATCTTCACGAAACCGCCGAAGGGCAGCACCTTAACCCCGTACTCGGTCTCCCCCCGGAAGGTCGACCACAGCGTCCGGCCGAAGCCGATGAAGAACTGGGTGACCCGCATGCCGAACCTTTTCGCCGTGGCGAAGTGGCCGAACTCGTGCAGCATGACCGAGGTGAACAGGGCCACGACAAACACCAGGACGCCAAACAGGAACGCAAGGTGCTGCCGGTCGATCACGATCAGCGTCACGACGACCGCGACGACCAAGATCCACATCCAGAGCTGGGCGGCCGAGCCGGTCGTACGGCGACGTTGACCGTTATTCCCGTTCTGGCCGTCCTGCTCGCCGGGATCGCCCGCGCCTGCAGGGCTCATCAGGTGGCGCCTCCCTTCCCCGTTAGCTCTCGTGCGCGGTCCCTGGCCCAACCATCAGCGCCAAGCACGTCTGCCAGCGTCACGGCAGCACCTGCTGAGTCATGATGCTCCGAGACTACCTGGGCGACCGTATCGACGATTCCCGCGAACGGGATCTGCCCGGCCAGGAACGCATCGACGCATACCTCGTTGGCCGCGTTATAGACCGCCGGCATCGTCCCGCCAGCCGCTCCTACCTGCCTGGCCAGGGGTACGGCCGGGAACGCGCTCTCATCCAGCGGCTCGAATGTCCAGGTGTGCGCGGTCGTCCAGTCGACTGCCGGGGCCGCGTCCGGCACCCGGTCCGGCCAGCCCAGCGCCAGCGCGATCGGAATGCGCATGTCCGGCGGGCTTGCCTGGGCAAGCGTGGATCCGTCGGTGAACTCGACCATCGAGTGGATCACCGACTGGCGGTGCACCACGACGTCGATCCGGTCGAATCCGATTCCGAACAGCAGGTGCGCCTCGATGAGCTCCAGCCCCTTGTTCACCAGGGTCGCGCTGTTAACCGTGATCACCGGCCCCATGGTCCAGGTGGGATGGGCGAGCGCCTCTGCGGGCGTCACGTCGGCCAGCTCAGCGCGGCTACGGTGCAGGAACGGCCCGCCGCTGGCGGTCACGACCAGTTTGGCTACCTCAGCTGAGCGGCCGCCGCGCAGGCACTGAGCGATCGCCGAGTGCTCGGAGTCAACCGGGACGATCTGGCCGGGCGCGGCGATGCCCGCGACGAGCGGGCCGCCCATGATCAGCGACTCCTTGTTGGCCAGGGCCAGCACGCGCCCGGCGGACAGGGAAGCCAGCGTCGCGGCTAGCCCGACTGCCCCGGTGACGGCGTTCAGCACCACGTCGCAGGGCCGGGCGGCCAGCTCGGCCACGGCATCTGGGCCGGCCTGCAAGTCCGGAAGCTTGCGCCGGGCCCCGTCGGCTGTCCCGATGGCGGCCAGAGCCTCGCGGAGCTCGGGCACCGCGGCCGGGGTGGCAACCGCCACTACCTCTGCACCGAGCTCGATCGCTTGCCTGGCCAGCAGGCCCGGATTCCCGCCGCCGGAGGCGATACCGGTCAGCCTGAACCGGTCCGGGTTACGGGCGATGATGTCGGCGGCCTGGGTCCCGATCGAGCCCGTTGACCCCAGCAGGATGATGTCCCGGCGCTGGCCGGTACTCGCGGATTCCACCCGGTCATTCTTCACCAGTACCGGGCGCGGTCGCATCCGGTGAGTGCCCTACTCCTCGAGCCGGTGAGAGTAGCGGGGTCGAGCCCGGTGCAGTCGCTACCGGCGGGTTCTGCGCAGTCGCGGGCGGTGAGTACCGTTACTCCCGTGCGTTCCCCCGTCGTCACCGTCAGCAGCCCTGCGTCCCAGCAGCCCGAGTGGCCCGATCCAGCCAGGGTCGAGGCGGTGGCGGCGGAGCTGGCTAGCCTGCCGCCGCTGGTCTTCGCCGGCGAGTGCGATCAGCTAAAGGAGCGGCTAGCCGCGGTCAGCCGGGGCGAGGCGTTCGTCCTTCAGGGCGGCGACTGCGCCGAGACCTTCACCGGGGCCAATGCGGATGCCGTCCGCGCCAAGCTGCAGACGATCCTGCAAATGGCAGTCGTGCTTACCTACGGCGCCAGCGTCCCGGTCATTAAGATCGGCCGGCTGGCCGGCCAGTTCGCTAAGCCCAGGTCGCGACCGACCGAGATCAGGGACGGCGTCGAGCTGCCGGCCTACCGCGGTGACGCGGTCAATGGGTTCGATTTCACCCCGCAGTCGAGGGCACACGATCCCGAGCGGATGCTGCGGGCCTACCACTGCGCCGCCGTCACGCTCAACCTGTGCCGTGCGTTCACTACCGGCGGGTACGCCGACCTGCACCAGGTACACGCCTGGAACCGGGACTTCGTCCGGAACAGCCCGTCCGGCCAGCGCTACGAGCGGCTAGCCGGGGAGATTGACCGGGCGCTGTCGTTCATGCGGGCATGCGGCGCGGATTCCGAGGAACTGCGCTCGGTCGAGTTCTACTCCAGTCACGAAGCCCTGCTGCTGCCGTACGAGCTCGCGCTGACCCGCATCGACTCGCGCAGCGGCCTGCCGTACGACGTCTCCGCGCACTTCCTCTGGATCGGCGAGCGGACCAGAGCGCTGGACGGCGCGCACGTGGAGTTCGCGGCCAGCATCCGCAATCCGATCGGCGTGAAGGTCGGTCCGGACGCCACGCCGGACGGCCTGCGGGCACTGATCCGGCGGCTCAGCCCGGACGGCGAGCCCGGCCGGCTGACGCTCATCACCCGGCTGGGCGCGGGCGAGATCCGCACCCTGCTGCCGCCACTGATCAAAGCGGTGCAGGAAGAAGACATCCCGGTCGGCTGGATCTGCGACCCGATGCACGGCAACACGTTCGAGGCGCCGAGCGGCCACAAGACCCGCCGGCTGCAGGACGTTCTCGACGAGGTGCAGGGCTTCTTCGAGGTGCACCGCAGCGCCGGCACTCATCCCGGAGGCATCCACATCGAGTTCACCGGGGACAACGTGACCGAGTGCGTCGGCGGCAGCCACGAGATCATTGCCGAGGACCTGCACCAGCGCTATGAGACTGCATGTGACCCCCGGCTGAACCGCAGCCAGGCCCTGGACCTCGCCTTTACCGTCGCCGACTACTACCGGTCACTGCCGACTGCGTAGGTGGTCGCGCGACGCTCCGCGGGCTTGGCACAGGCGTCCGGCAGCGGCCCGTATCTGGCCCGAGGCGGGCTGGACGCCACGAACCGAGGCCACGCTTACGCCCGCTTCCGCGCCCCGCGACCACCCGGCTCTGTTGGGCCTCAGCGGCTTGTTAGCTGGCAGAGGGATAGGTCAACGGGAATTCCTTAGCGGGCTCCCAGTCGGGGCGCAGCGGCATGCCCGCCTCACCGCGGTCGCCGACCTTCACCCCCAGCATCTGGTGCAGCTGGATCTGGTTGCGCTCGAAGCCGAGCCGCGACCCGGCCATGTACAGCCGCCACACGCGGGCCGTTCCCTCCCCTACCTCGGCGACCGCCTCGTCCCAGTGCTCGTCGAGGTTCGCGCACCAGGCGGCCAGGGTCTTGGCGTAGTGCTCGCGCAGGTTCTCGGTGTGCCGGACCTCGAAGCCGTTGTCATGCATCAGCGACATCAGGAAGCCAGGACCCTCAAGCTCCCCGTCGGGGAACACGTAGCGGTAGATGAAACCGTGAGGCACCCGGGCCGGGCCGGTGTTGTCCGGCCGGGTGATGCAGTGATTGAGCAGCCGGCCCTGCGGCACCAGCTTGTCGTGCAGGAAGCGGAAGTAGCCGGCCAGCTGGTCCTTGCCGATGTGCTCCGACAAGCCGATCGAGCTGACCGCGTCAAAGCCGGTCTCAGTCACCTCGCGGTAATCCAGGTGGCGGACCTCTGCCAGGTCGGAAAGGCCGCGTTCCTTGATCGCCTGCTGCGCCCAGGAGGCCTGCTCGGCGGACAGCGTGACGCCGAGTGCCTTGACACCGTAGTGACGCGCAGCGTGCATTACCATGCCGCCCCAGCCACAGCCGACATCCAGCAGCCGCATGCCCGGCTTAAGCGCCAGCTTGCGAGCCACCAGGTCGAACTTGACCGCCTGTGCCTGCTCCAGGGTGGCGTCGTCGGACGGGTAACACGCGCACGTGTAGGCCATGGACGGCCCCAGTACCCACTCGTAGAAGGTGTTGGACACGTCGTAGTGATGCGAGATCGCCGTGGCGTCGCGTTGCTTTGAGTGCCTGCGGCCCGTCAGCCAGCGGGTGTTGACGCGCACCTCCTGCGGCGGCGGAGGCACCCGCGGCACCAGCACCTTTACCCCGCCGAGGCTCCTGAGCAGCCTGACCTTCTGCGCCAGGCTGACGTCTGTCTCCTGCGCGTGGGCCATCCTGGACAGCGCCATGTACATGTCACCGTCCACGTCCAGGTGCGACGAGACGTAGGCGCGCGCCAGCCCGAGCGCGCCAGGCGCCTGCGCCAGGTATGCCACCGCTGTCGGCGACTTGACGGTGATCTTGACCGGCGAGTCACCCGGGCCCGCCGAGCTGCCGTCGAAAGCCTCGAAACCGACTGGGGCATCCGGGCCCGCTACCTGCTCGAATACCTCGGCCAGAGCCATCTGTGACCTCTTTTCGCTTGCTTCCTTCGTTACTTCCCGCGCCGACGTCGGACCCTCAGACGCCGCGCACGCACTTGTCGTACAGGTCAGCCAGCCGGCCTTGGGGATCGTAGGCGCGCTTCAGCCCAGCGTATTCCGGGCCGTTGTACCGGTCCCAGAACTCCTGCCTGGAATAGAACGACGTCGAGTACAGGCCCTTGTGACCGCCAAGCTCGGTTACCTTCTCCTCGATGCGCCGGTTGAAGTAACCGTCTGCGGCTCCTGGCGGCAGCGGCACTGCGCCCCAGAATCCGAAGTTGACATACACCTGGCCCGGCCGCATCGGGTACAGCGGCCAGGTCATCTCGCCGCGCAGGCGCAGCGGGCACATCCAGACCGGGCTCATGCCGACCTCGGTCATGAAATAGGTCGCGAACGCGGCCGACTGCTCGACCGGTATCTCGACATCCTGGATGACCATTTCCCGCTGCGGCCTGCCGAGGCGGGCATCGAGCTTCCGGGTGAAGCCATGCTTGCGATCGAGCGCGACGAGCTTGCGGTAGACGTCTGAGCGCCGGTACCGGCGCGGCCAGAGCGCGCGGACCAGCGGGCGCTGCACTCCGAACGGCCGCGAGCACCAGAACCAGTCGGTGTCCCAGCGCCACAGGTAGTCGCTGATGGTGAGGAAGTCCTCCTTCGGCCCTCGCAGCGACTGGTAATAGATCCGCTCCCGGGTGTAGTCGCTACGCCACGGGGCTACGTCGCTGAATGCGCCGACGGTGAGGTACATCTCGCCCAGGCTGAACGCGACGCCGTCGATGAAGTCGGCCTGGTGCCCGGCATAGCTGCCGTGCGCCGCGACGTCCGCCACGGCCGCGAAGTACTCTGCCGGGTCGGTGAACCTGAAGTGCCGCAGGTGCACGAACGGCTTGACCGGCTCGAGCTCGATGGTCAGCGCCAGGCTGTAGCCGAGCGTGCCGTAGGAGTTCGGGAACCCGCGGAACAGGGCAGCGTGCTCGTTATCGGCAGTGGCGCTGACGACCCGGCCGTCGCCGGTGAGGATCTCCATCGCCAGCACCGACTCGTGCGGCATGCCGTTGCGCAGCGAGCTGGATTCGATGCCGAGGCCGGACACCGCCCCGCCCAGCGTGATCGTCTTCAGTTGCGGCACGACCAGCGGCATCAGCCCGTGCCGCAGCGTCGCCGCGGCGAGATCCTCATAGGTAGTCATGCCACCGACCAGTGCTGTCCTGGCCTTCGGGTCGATCGAGATCACGTGGCCGAAGTGCGAGACGTCAAGCTGGTGGGCTGGTGCGTCGCCGCGGAACCTGAACAGGTTCGAGGTGGCCTTCGCCAACCGGACACCGCTGCCCGCGGGGACCGCGCCATACGCGAGCTGGATCGCCGCGACCGCCGCCTGATGCTGCTCAAGCAGCGAACCTGGCCTGGGATGGCTCGTGACCTCAGTCACCTGGTCTCCTTTTGCGTTGGCTCTGGGCCGCCGGCTTATCGCAAGATAGTCACACTGCGGGACACGCTCCCGGATCCCCCTTCGCGCAGGGGATACCGGGCCGACACCTTCCGGATACCCCGCGCTCGGGGAATGTCCCCGTCATACCTTCGGGACGGCATCATGGGCAAGCTTTACCCGGAGCTGGACGAACGGCTCAGGAAGTTTATCGGTAAGCAGTCTGTCTTCTTTGTCGCGACTGCGCCTTGCCTGACATCTGCCGGCGAGGGCGGGCACGTCAACCTGTCGCCGAAAGGCTACCGGGGCACTTTCGCGGTTCTCAGCCCGCTGCAGGTTGCCTACCTCGACCTCACCGGCAGCGGCGCGGAAACCATCGCCCACCTGAGGCAGAACGGCAAGATCACAATCATGTTCTGCTCGTTCGGGCACGAGACGAAGATCCTCCGGCTATACGGAACCGGCCGGATCGTCCTGCCCGGCACTGCGGATTGGGAGAAACTGGCCGGCCAGTTCCCGGCCACGGGC
>DASXIA010000277.1:0-15244 GCA_036488155.1 Streptosporangiaceae bacterium
TGGCCGCGATCTCCGTAGCGCGCTTCGGGCTCTCTCCGCGCTGCCTCGCGCTTTCCTTTATGTGCTCGTACTGTCGTTCTCGCTTCGGGCTCGATCCGCGTGGCACAGCGGTCTCCTCTCGCGCTGGTCACCCAACGACCACGGTCGGTTGGAAGTGGCCATTACCCCCACAGCCGTAGTCAAACCAGTGCCCAGCTGCGGCGCGCTAAGTGCAGGCGGCGCGCTGGGCGCTGCGCATGCGGCTATGCAGCCGCAGTCCAGCAGTTACCGCATCAGAGACTGCGCGCGCTCCCAGTACCGCAGCTGGCCGCATCGGGCCACGAATTCCTGAGCGTTCTCCCCGGTAACGCTCATGAAGCCGTCGTCCAGCTCGTCGTCGACGCCCGCTGAGGTCAGCAGCGGCCCGGCGCTGGCGGTGTGGCCGACGAATTTGCAGTGCGCGTACGCGTCCGCTACGAAATCCCGCGCCGTCGGATGTCGGGCCAGGCTATCGGCCTCCTTGGCGGATGGCGCCAGCACGACAGCGTCGTACAGGACCGAGGGACCACCGTCGAGTTGCTGACTGACATCGAGGGGGGAGCCGTCGTTAGCGGCGACCCCGCCGACGGCTGGCGCGACGTACTCGACAAGCACGTGCTCCTGCTCAGCGGCGGACTGCAAACCGGACAGGACATCCGCGTCGGCGCCGTTGGTAACCAGCACGCCGATCTTGTGGCCAGCGAACGAGCCCGGCCCGTTGCGGATGACGCTGAGAGCCGGGGAGGGCGGCAGGTCAGTCCTCGGCTCACGCGCGGCCGGCAGCGGGTCAGGCAGGCGCTCCATGCCCAGCCCGTCAGCAATGCGCCTGGCGAGTTCGTCGTGCACGTTCCTGAGGCCGGCGACCATCCGGTTCCGGATCTCCGGGCTGTGGCATTTGCTCAGCTCGAACGTGAAGGCCTCGGCAATGTGCTGCTGCTCGACCTGCGTCTGGCTGAGATAGAACTGCCGGGCTTGGCTGTAGTGGTCCGCGAAGCTCTCCGGGCGCAGGCGGCGCTTCGGACCAGCCTCCTGTGACGGGTAGCTGCTGAAACCCCATTCTGAGCTTTCACGCGGACCGCCTTCTGCCGGGTCCCAGGAGTTCGGCTCGTAGTTCGCCCGCGTTGCTGGATTGGCCATGGCCATGTGGCCGTCCTGCTGGAAGGTGGCGAACGGGCAGCGCGGCGCGTTGACCGGCAGGAAGGTGAAGTTCGGGCTGCCGAGCCGCTTGAGCTGGGTGTCGAGGTAGGAGAAGTTGCGGCCCTGGAGCAGCGGGTCGTTGGTGAAGTCGATGCCGGGCACGATGTTCTGGGTGCAGAATGCGACCTGCTCGGTCTCGGCGAAGAAGTTGTCGACGACCCGGTCGAGGACCAGCCGGCCAACCCGGCGGATCGGGACCAGTTCCTCCGGGATGATCTTTGTCGGGTCCAGGACGTCGAACTCGAAGCGGTCGGCGAACTCGTCGTCGAACAACTGCAGGCCAAGTTCCCAGGACGGGTAGTCGCCGCGCTGGATGGCGTCCCACATATCCCTGCGGTGATAATCGGGATCGGCGCCGTTGATCTTGACGGCCTCGTTCCACACCACCGACTGCAGACCCTGCGCTGGCTTCCAGTGGAATTTCACGAAGGTAGAGTCGCCAGCCGCGTTGACGAGCCGGAAGGTATGGACCCCGAAACCCTCCATGAACCGGAACGCCCTCGGGATGGCCCGGTCCGACATGATCCACATCAGCATGTGGGTGGACTCAGGCATCAGTGACGCGAAGTCCCAGAAGTTGTCATGTGCGGTCTGGGCCTGCGGGAAACCGCGGTCGGGCTCCTGCTTCGCCGCGTGGATCACGTCCGGGAACTTGATCGCGTCCTGGATGAAGAAGACTGGGATGTTGTTGCCGACCAGGTCCCAGTTGCCCTCGTCGGTATACAGCTTGACCGCGAAGCCGCGGACGTCGCGGGCGAGGTCGCCGGAGCCCTTGTTGCCGGCGACTGTGGAGAACCGGACGAAAGCCTCAGTCCGCTTCCCGGCCTGGGCGAACAAGCTGGCCCTGGTGATCTCGGTGAGAGGTTCGTAATTCTCGAAGTAGCCATGCACGCCAAAGCCGCGGGCGTGCACCACCCGCTCTGGGATGCGCTCATGGTCAAAATGGAAGACTTTCTCCCGGAAGTGGAAATCCTCCAGCAGGGCCGGGCCGCGATCTCCGGCCTTCAGCGTGTTCTGATCGTCGGCGACCGGCGTGCCCTGCTGGGTGGTCAGGGCGGGCCGTCCGTCTGTTGCCTGCTGATGAGTCTCAGCTGGGCGCTGTGCTGCGGGCTTGCGTGCCATGGTTGCTCCTCGTGACCCCTGCGTACCCCCGGCCGCGCGCCGCGCGACCAGACTGGCCCGCGAGAGCCCGTTCCCGGATTTGTCGTGATTGCTGGTGTTCTAGTCGCCCCGGCCGGACAGCTCGTCGCGCACCTTGTCCGCAGCCGCCACCGCGGGGCCGGCGGTCTTCTGCACGCCGGGCTGCGGCGGGATATGCGGATGCGGACGAGTCGGCGCGATCTCCTTGGCAATGGCGATATTTTGCCCGAGTTCCTCTGCTTCTGCTGCCGTGAGCACGTCCTGCAGCGGCGTCCAGACGACGTCTTCCTCGTAGCTGATGTGCTCACGGGCCGCCGGGATGTATTTCGATAGCAGCCCCTCGTACTCGGCTTGGCCGGGAGAGAGCTTTTCGAGCCAGGCGAGGACATTCTTAGCGTCGGTCTCCTGCGCGATCGCATGGTCGGCGAGCTTGGCACCGTTCGGAAGGCGATCCCGCACTATAGGCCAGAAATACTGTTCCTCAGCCGCTTCGTGCTTGGACGATTCGATGACGAGTTTCTCGGTGAGTTGCTTGCGCGCTTCGGGCCGCAGCGAGGCAGCGCGGTTATCCTGGGCCGGACCTCCCTGCAGGCTGGCGAGCATCTGCTCCATCTCGCGGTGATCAGCGCTGAGAATGTCGAAGACGTTGGACATGATCGTTTCTCCGTCCTGTCGGCTGCGCTCACAAACTTCAGCCCTAACCCGAGCAGCCGGGCTCAAACAGTCCGCTGCCGCCAGCCCCGAGTTGAGCTGGCTATGCACCCGGCAGCGTCTCGCCGCCGACCGGCGCTAGCACCTCACCGGAGTAGTAGCTGGACAGCTGCCCCGCGGCGAAGAACACGTACGAGGGCGCGATCTCGTCCGGCTGTGCGGCACGGCCCATCGGCGCTTGACTGCCGAACTTCGCGACGCGCTCGGCTTCGAAGGTCGCCGGTATCAGTGGTGTCCACACTGGTCCGGGTGCGACAGAATTCACCCTGATCCCGCGGTCTTGCAGCGACTGCGCAAGTGAGTAGGTGAACGCGAGGATTGCGCCCTTCGTCGCCGAATAGTCGATCAGCGTCTTGTTACCGCGCAGGCCGTTGATAGATGAGGTATTGATGATGGCGCTGCCGTCGGGGAGGTGCCGCAAAGCCGCCCGAGCAGTCCAGAAATAGCTGTAAATGTTGACACGGAATGTGCGCTCCCACTGGCTCGTGGTCAGCTCAGTAAGGTCGGTTACCGGCTGCTGGGTGCCGGCATTGTTGACCAGCAAGTCGATACCGCCAAGCTCGGTAACGGTTTGCTCGACGGCGCGCTCGCAGTTTGCCTCCGCACCTAGGTCACCGCGGATTGTCACGCATTTGCGGCCGGCTTTCTCGACCAGGTCCGCGGTACGACGGGCGTCCTTATCCTCCTTCTCAGAGAGGTAAGCGATCGCGACGTCCGCACCTTCTTTAGCGAAGGCGATCGCTACGGCACGGCCGATACCCGAGTCCCCACCGGTCACCAGAGCACGGCGGCCGCTCAGCAGACCGCGCCCGTTATAGTCAGCCATCTCATCGCGGGGCTTCGGCTCCATGCCAGCTGACGTGCCGGGATACTCTTGCTGCTGCTCAGGTGGCGGTGTCTGCTCCGACGGCGTAGTCATGACGGTGGTCGCCTCCTTCCGCGCGAAACTGATATGCATTGCCTGCCGAAAACGCTGTCCCCCCCGTGGGTTCTCAAACGTGGAGCTGGCAGCTTCAGTGCTTCGCGCTCAATGACCGTGCGCCATGATTGGCTCAGGCCGTGGCGGGTAGCCGGACATTCTGACTACTTCCGGCTTATCCCAAACCTGGGGGAGTGCTCATGAACACGGTCCGGTCCGATCCGGACGTGGCTCGGGTTCGTGAACTCGAAGAACTGCGGCCCGAGTCGATGACGCGCATCGTGCTGCGGCCGGTCGCGACCAGCCTGCCGCTAGGTTTCCTGGCCTTCGGGGGCGGCACCATCCGGCTTACGGCCCTCGAGCTTGGCTGGGTTCCGGCCAGCCAGGGCAGCGCGATCATGATCCTCATTCTGGCGTTCGTGCGAAGCCTGGCTGCGGGGAGCCCGAAGGTACTGGAGGACGCGCAGCACCAATCGGAGATCTGGGAGATCCGTCGCAGCGGCTGCGAGTACACGCGCATCCCCGGTGAGCATGGCGGCGTGCCAGCCTGGGAAGACTCCGGCGTGCCGCCGGAACGGCTCGGCGACTTCCTGCGGGAGTTCTGCGCCCTCATCGGCAAACACGGCATGCACACGGTACTGTTCGGGCATTTCGGCCAGGGCTGCGCGCCCACCCGGCTTGACCCGGATCTGGAGACGGCCGAGGGGATCAGGACGTTCAACTCCTTCATCGAGGCCACCGGTGACCTGATCGTCAAATACGGCGGATCGCTGACTGGCGAGCATGGCGACGGGCAGCTGCGCGCTAACCAGTTGGCCAAGATGTACGGCCCGGAACTGGCAGGCGCCTTCGCCGAGTTCAAGCGGACATTCGACCCCGGTAACAAGATGAACCCGGGCAAGGTGGTCGGCCCGTACCGACCGGACCAGAACCTGCAGTGGGGCACCGACTTCCGGCCAAGGCACGTGGAGACATATTTCCGGTTCCCGGAGGACCAGCAGGGATTTGCCGACGCAGCCAACAGGTGCTTCGGGATCGGTCTCTGCAGGCGGCTCGATGGTGGCACCATGTGCCCCAGCTTCATGGTGACCAGGGAGGAGATCCACTCCACCCGCGGCCGCGCCCGGCTGCTGTTCGAGACGATGAGCGGGCTGCTGCAGGACAAGGGTGGCGTGACCCGAACGTCAAGGAAGCTCTCGACCTGTGCCAGTCGTGCAAGGGCTGCAAGGGCGACTGCCCCGGCCGGCAGGTCGTGGTGTTCACCGGCGACGGCTCGCTTACCATGCAGCTGGGGACTTCCTTACCTGCGTGCAGCATGACCTGCCGGTAAAGGTGATCGTGATCAAGAACAACACCCTCGGGCTCATCAAGTGGGAGCAGATGGTATTCCTGGGCAACCCTGAGTACGGGGTCAATATGGCGCCGCTGGACTTCGTCAAGTTCGCCGAGGCGTGCGCAGCTCGCGGCATGCACATTGAGGACCCGGCCACCTGCGGTTCGCAGCTCGTCGAGGAGCTCGCCTGGGACGGCCCGGCGATCATCGAGTGCCTGGTGGACCAGCACGAACCGCCCTACCCGGCCAGGGTGAAGAAGGACCAGGTCGCCAAACTGACTGCGGCGCTGCGGCAGGGCACCCCCAACCGACAGCGGATCGCGCTGCAGATGGTCAAGGACATGCTGGACGAATCGTCGTTCCAGGCCAGTCCGGCGCATGCCGTGCCTGGGCCAGTTGGCAAGGCGGCCGCCAAGGTGGCCGGCAAGCTTCGGGGCGACGGCAACGGCACCAAGTAGACCGAAGACCAAGCCGAAGCGTCCTGTCGTGACGCTGAGTGCCGAGTGTCGCTGGCCGACATTCCGGCAGACGGCCCCGTTCCCGGCAACGGCCTGAGGTTTTGCCTGCCGGCGGCGAACAGCCGCGGCCCGTCCGGCGCGACCGCTGCAGCGGTCGCTAGGCTCTTATCCGTTACGTCGCCGTCCGCTGATTCCAGGCGAAGCGAGGGTGGGGGCGACTGGTACCGGCGTACTCGGGGCGCAGGAGGCAGCAATGGCGCGGGAGATCGGTCGAGAGCGGGTGCGCATGCTTATGGATGAAGACGCCCAGATCATCGAGGTGCTGCCGGCACGTGAGTACAGCGAGGACCATCTGCCGGGAGCGATGAACTTGCCGCTGCGGAGGATCGAAACCGAGGCGAAGCGAGTCCTGGATCCCAGCCGCCCTGTCGTGGTTTACTGCGCCGACTCCGGTTGAGATCTCAGTGCCCGGGCCGCGTGCCGGCTCCAGACCCTCGGGTTCACCGATGTGTACGACTATCGGACAGGCAAGCAGGACTGGATGGGTGCCGGGCTGCCCACCGAGGGGACGAACGCGCAGCGGCCGCGCCTGGCTGACGTGGTCCGGCGAGACGTGCCGACATGCGCCGTCGGGGAGCGACTCGGCGACGTCCGCAGGCGGGCCGCTGCCGCCGCGTGGGAAGCGTGCGTGGTCCTCAGCGAGGAGCGGGTGGTGCTCGGACTGCTGCGGGCAGCGGAACTGGAGGCAGACCCAGGTCTCCTGATCGAGCAGGTCATGCGGCCCGGCCCGAGCACTTTCCGGCCATTCGTTAGCGTCGCGGAGATGCGCCGTACAATGACGGAGCGCGACCTGGACAGCTCGCCAGTGACGACCTCTGACGGCAAGCTTGTTGGCGTCGTGACAAAGGCGGACGTCGGCGCCGTGTGATCTCGGCAGACGCGGGCTCACATCCTGAGGACGTCCCGTCTGCCTGAAGCGACTGCTTCAGTCATGGCCGCGGCGACATCGCGAAGCTTGACGTTCTGGTCATTGGACATCCTGCGGAGCACGGCGAATGCCTCATGTGCGTTGCAAGCACGTGTGGCCATGATGATGCCTATCGCCTGATCGATTACGGCTCGGGAGGCCAGAGCCGCGTTGAGATGCTCGATGAGCTCAGCCTGACTTAGCCGTTGCAGCACGCCGCTCAGCAGCAGCGCTGCCGGGTCGACGAACTGCTTGGCAATCCGCTGCACTGCTTCGGGGAACAGGTCGCGCTCATGCGCGTAGAGGTTCAGGACCCCTACTACCTGGCCGCCCGCTTCGAGCGGGTAGGCGAGCACGCCATAGGCCCCGGCCGCCAGCGCCACCGGCGGGAAACCGTCCCATCGCTCCTGGTCCTCGGTGGACAGATCCTGGATGACTACCGGAACCCCTGTGCGCAGGGCTTCGAGGCATGGGCCGTCCTTCCGCTTGTATTGCGCTTCGTCGACCGACGGGGGTATCGAGCCGGTGAAGGCGACGGTTCTGAACTTCCCGTCGGTGGCAACCGTGATCCCGCAGCTAGGCCCGTCGGGAATGACCACAACAGCCGTGCGCGCTAGGTGGTGTAGCGCTTCGTCGGCACTCTCAGCAGACAGGAGCAGGCTAGCTAGCTCCGTCAAGCCGGTGGGAATTTCAGCGATCTCCACAGGCTGTTCGGCCATGGCTCTCCAGTAAATCTTGCGACGCATGCATGCAATGGGCCTTAAACTGTAGGAGGGTGCCCGGTCTGACGATCCGTATACATGCGGGTAGGCCGGGAATCGTAACCCCAGGCATTTTGTGGCAGGCCAGTCAAGCAAGCGGCTTCCTGCGCCTCGGTTGACCCGAGCGAGAGCAGGAGGCTGTTCCGATGGATATGGCCATCATCGTCCAGGATGTGTCGCGAGAATGCACAATTGTTCAGATCTGCGGTGAACTAGACATTTCGACCGCGCCTGACCTGCGCGAACGGCTACTGGCTATCCTTAATCGCCGCGCACCGAGCCGCCTTGTCCTGGATCTGTCCAAGCTGGAGTTCATGGACTCCAGCGGCGTCGCCGTTCTCGTCAGTACCGAGAGGCGCACGAGGCTGCTCGGCAGCACGGTCGTGCTAGTCGATCCGCAGCGGCCAGTCTGGAGAGTTCTGCAGGTTTGCGGACTCGACCGTTATTTCTTGCTATTTGCTGACGTCGCAGCTGCCATCGAGGGGCCAGCGGACCTTCCGCGGCCTTTGCGAACCGCGGCTTTGTCTGACGCGGGCGGTCTGACTGCGCAGTTACCTGACCCTCGCGCCGACCCGTTCGGAGTCCGCCGTCCTGGACTGAAGCGACGTTTGGCACCTGCTAGAACGACGGGCAGACCAGGACAGCGGAAAGCATAGCCACCTGCATTGGGGGTAGCCGATGCGCCTGAACTGGCCTTTCTGCACGTGGCGGTACCCCTGGTCTGCACGTAGCGGATACCTCGAGCGGATGAAGGGAGCGGTCATGGGTACCGATCAGATTCCCGCACGAGAGACAGGGGAGCGGCCTGCCGGTTACCAAGGTCCTAACCATGACGACCTGGAATTGCGAAATTAGTAATGACGCTCCGGTTAATTCCGTAGATATTTGGTCAGCTCGTCGCGCGTTACGGCCTGGTCCTCGCGATTGCGCCGGCGATCAAGACGGCGGGCGTGTCAGCCAGGCCTGGCGCGATAGTCGGCGGATTGGGCGACCTCCTGCCGACCCGGTAGCCCGGCACTCCGGACCGGGCCTGGCCGTCTCGCGGCCCGGCGGCTATCCGCGTTGGGGTCTATCAGCAGCAACGTGACGGTCAGCCAGAGCGCGGAGAACAAGAGGCTGCCGAGCACGTCGGTGGGGTGATGCTCGCCGCGGTACATGCGGGAAAGGGCGACCAGCACCGGCATGACCACCGCGGGAAAGAGAAACAGCCAGCGCCACCAGCCGCGGGCGTGGCCGATGACAAGGATTGCGACGGCGATATAAAGGCAGCAGGTGGCCGCCACGTGCCCGGACGGGTAGGCCGAGGTAGGTAGTCGGTGGTCCAGGTGCGATACGTCCGGTCTGGGCCGCTTGACCACGGCGGCTGCAACGAGGAATGTGCCTAGTTCTCCGATCATGAGCGTGGCGAGGTAGATGACCGGGCGCCAGCGCCGGGTGACGGCGAGGAAGACGACGCAGGTGGCGAGCATCACGATGAGGATGGCCGCGGTCCCGCCGAGCGTGGTGAAGATCAGGCTCCAGCGGGTCAGGCCGGGCGTGCGGTGCGCGGCGAACCAGTGCGGGATCGTCCGGTCGCCCAGCACATTGCCGTTTCCGTCCTTGGTGACCAGTTCACCGACACCCACGATGATTCCGAGGATCAATACCCAGGCGACCACACATCCGGCGACGACGCGGGCGTGGTGCTGGATGCGCGCGGGCCCCGCGGCGGAATTTGATTGGGCCAGCCTGAGATCGGCGGCGGCTTCGGGCTCCAGCCCGGCAGCCATCGGATCGGTCACCGGCTGGCCCGCTGAGAGCCGGGTCAGCTCAAACGCGAAGGCCGTGACCCCGAGCCAGGTGATCCCGATCGCCCACCCGCCCACCACGTCGGACAGATAGTGGACGCCGAGCAGGATCCGGCTCATCCCGATTACCGCGATCAGCGTGACGAGCACGATGATGAATGCCCGCCGCCACAGGCCGCGGGCGGCGGGCAGGAAGACCAGCAGCACGGCCCCGTAGCAAACAATCGAGCCGAGTGAATGCCCGCTGGGGAAGCTGCTCCCTGTGCCGTAGGCGATGGGATGCGCTACTACGGGCCGCAGCCGGCCGATCAGTGACTTGAGCACCGGGTCGAGGACCAGCGCGCCCGCACCTGTGACCAGCAGGTAGATCGCCAGCCTCCAGCGTTTCCGGATCGCGAGACCACCAGCCGCCGCCCCGATGACCGCGCACAGGACGCCAGTGCTCCCGAGCAGGGTCACCGCCTTGACTACCGTCACCAGCACGTGGTCGCCGGCAATCACGCGGTTGATGTCGGTAGCGGCGCCGTGGTCGACATGTTCGAGCGGAAGCCACTGCAGGCGCACCAGGACAAGCAGGACGGCGAAGATCAACGCCGCGACTGTGACGGTGACCAGTGGCGCCAAGGTGCGGCGCGGGTGGCCAGAGGTACGCGCGGGCATGGGCACCCCCTAAGCCGGGACGCAGACCGTGACGGAGCGGGGATGGACGTCGATGCGCAGGTCCTTGGCCGCCGGGCGGACGCCCCCGTCGACCTCGTACCGGAGCTTACGATCAAACCGGACCCGGAACGATCGTCTGCGCGTCATCTCTACGAACGGCGATCGCTCAGCGCTGCGGAGCGCGACGCGGCCGAACGTCCTGGCCCAGTCGACCGGATTCCGGGCGGTGACCACGCCGAGTTCCAGGAGACCGTCGTCCGGCTTCGCCGCCGTGAAGACCTCGACCCCGCCGAGGATGATGCCGACGTTGGCGGCGAGCACTAACGAGGCGCGGCCCTCGAAGAAGGGCTGGCCGTCGACCTCGACGGCCGCCATCACTCGGCGCGCGAAGAGGTTACTGGCCGCCGTGTTGAGATAAGCCGCCCGCCCCAGGCGATCCTTCATCGCCCGGTCGGCGTCGGCGCTCATGCGGGAGTCGAATCCCGCGCCCGCCATCACCGCGAAATGTTCGCCGTTGACCGATCCGGTATCCAACTCGCGGCGGTTCCCGTACAGTCCCACCCGCACCGCCCCGGCAACGTCATCAGGCACATGCAGACTCGTGGCCAGGAGATTGGCCGTTCCGGCCGGCAGAATCGCCACCGCAGCGGCGGTCCTGGCCACGGCGTCGAGGCAGCGCTGAACCGTCCCGTCGCCGACCCAGACGAATATCAGGTCGGCGCCCTCCGCGGTCGCCCGCCGAGCCCGCTTGGGTACGTGGCGGCTCTTTTTCACTTCATACCAGAGCAGATCGGTGACGCCTTCTCGGGCCAGCACTTCACGAAGCTCGCGCAGGCCGCCCCCGAAGCTCTTGCGAGCGTGCGCCAGCACCGCGACCGTCGACATGATCAGACCTTTCGCCAGCGGGCCTCGCACAGCCCGTAAACGCCGAAGATGACCAAGCCGAGCGCGACCAGCAGCAGCAGAACCGGCCCGGCTGGCTGGTTGCGCAGCGTGAGCAGCGCCTTGTCGATGCCACCCGACTTCGCTGGGTTGTGGGAGACCGCGGCGTCGGTCACTCCGATTCCTACGAGCGCCACGACCGCGGCGCGGGCGACGGTCCCGGTTACGCCCATCAGCCTGACGGCCCGGCGCGTTTTCGGGCTCATCTGCGCCGTCCGCAGGTATTTCATGAACTTGCGGCGGATGCCCTCGATGCCGAGCACCAGGCCGATGATGACGATGACCAGGCCGGCGATGCCAACCAGCCACCGGCCGCCGGGGTGCTGCATGACCTTGGCCGTGAAGTCCTGCTGCTGGCCAGACTGGCTGCCCTGGGTACCGGAGATCACCTCGAACGTCAGATAAGCAAAGGCAGCGTAGATCACCGCCCTGGCCAGCGACCTGAGCCGCGGACCCGCGCGGGTCCCCTCGCCGGCCACGCCGACGGCGGCTTCGCTCAGGCGCCACAACGCATAGGCCGCGAAGCCAATGCCAAGCAGCCACAGCGAGACCGAGCCGTAAGGCTTGCCTGCGAGCAGCTGAAGTGCGCCCTGCTGGTCGGCTTCATGCGAGCCGTGGCCAAGAGCGACCAGGACCGCGACCCAGCCGATCAGTATGTAGATGACTCCCCGGGCCACGAGCCCTGCTCTGGCGAGCCAGTGGGCCGCCGGGGTGTCGGACGCGCGCCTGGCCCTGGTGCGAGCGTGCGGGATAGTTGTGCTTCGCATGGCCGCCTTCACTACCCGCCAATGCTGTCGCAATGCACGCGAGTTATCGGCGGCCGACGGCAGAGTTCGCTACGACAACGCGCGCATCCGCACTGCCGACGGAGGCAAGGCCGCGTTTGGGAGCCGGGTATCCGGGCACCTGCGCGTGCTTGCAGCAATCATCGTCAGTTGGAGGACAGGCGCGGGTGCAACACTTCATCGCCACCTACGGCTACGTCGCGATCTTCATTCTCATGGTCGCCGAGTCGGCTTGCATCCCGATCCCGTCGGAACTGACCATGCCGTTCGGCGGCGCAATGGCCGCGGGCGCGGCGGGCGGCGTCCACCTGAGTCTCGCGCTGGTCACGGCCGTCGGTGTGGCCGGCAACGTGGTCGGCAGCTATATCGCCTGGACGGTGGGCCGCTATGGCGGCCAGGGCGCCTGGCGTAGCCTCACAAGACTGGCGGCCGGTAGCGACGGAACGGCGCGAGCGCAGCGGTGGTTCGGCAGGTACGGCGCGCGCTCGGTCTTCATCGGCCGACTCCTGCCGGTGATCCGGACGTTCATCTCCCTGCCCGCGGGATTCGCCAGGATAGCGCCAGCGCGGTTCGGGCTCTATACGGTTGCAGGTTGCATTCCGTGGATCACGGCACTGACGGTCGCTGGCTACGCAGCGGGCGCGAACTGGCATCGCGTGACAGGCCTGGTGCAGCAAGCGAGCTATGGCGTCGGCGCCGTGGCCGTCCTCGTTGTAGTCGCCATCGTCATCTTCATCATGCGGGCGCGGCGTCGGCGGCGCCCGGCGCCGCCCAGTGTGGCACCACCCGCCGCCATGAACGATCACGCCGACCCGCATCGCACGGAGCGCGCTGCGGTGTCCGACAGACCCATGCATCGAGAGGCGGACTAGGCATGCGCGGCAGGGCCGTATGGGAAGGTGTCGAGCGCCAACAGCTGCACCGGCGAAACCAGCGGATGGAGCGAGCCCGGCCAGGGCAGCGACCTGATCCGTCCCAGCCAGCCGGAGCCGACCGGCTGCCGCAGATCAAGCACATCGTGGTTCTTATGATGGAGAACCACTCGTTCGACAACTACCTGGGCACGCTGGGTCGCGGCGAAGGGTTCCCCCTTGGCGCGGACGGGCAACCGGACGCCGAGAACGCTGACGCTTCGGGCCGGGCGGTGCGCGCTTATCACTTGCCGTCGACCACGCAGCACTCTGGTGTGCCGTGCCAAAGCTGGCGGGCGGCGCATGCGCAGTGCGCCGGGGGCAAGATGACAGGTTTCGTCACGGCCACCCAGGCGGCGTCCGCGGCTGCCCGCGAATCTGTCGCGATGGGCTTCTGGACGGCGGCGGATCTCCCCTTCTACCACGGCCTGGCCAGCACGTTCCCGGTGGCAGATCACTGGTTCAGCTCATGTCTCGGGCCGACGTTCCCCAACCGCCGGTTCCTGCTCGCCGGAACGGCGCACGGGCTGATGGATGATCTGCCGGTCAACCTCCTCGACTACCCGCCGGCCGGCACCATCTTGGACATGCTCACTAAATACGGCAAGTCCTGGGTCAACTATCGGCCTGACGGGGGCGACCAGTCCCAGTTCCGGCGCTATTTGCACTATCGGCGGCGGCGGTCGCACCATCACTTGCGGGCGCTCGGACGACCATTCCAGCGCGCGCGAGACGGAGTGAAGCGAGACCTACAATTCACAACGGGTCTGTACCCGCTCGGGATGGCGAGGTACATGCTGCATATCCGCGGCATCGACGATTTCTTCGCCGACGCCGACGCCGGCAAGTTGCCGGACTTCTGCATCGTCGACCCGGACTTCAACGAGTACTCCGAGGAGAATCCGCAGGACATCCGCAAGGGCGAGAGCTTCGCCGCCGAGGTCATCCACCGGGTCATGCACGGCAAGGCCTGGGCGGACACGCTGCTCATCTGGACCTACGACGAGAACGGCGGCTACTACGATCACCTCGCGCCGCCCGCCGCCGAGCCGCCCGACAACGTTCCGGGCCGCAGTTTGGTAGCGCATCCCTCGTGGCTGCGCAGCATCATCAAACCGGTGTTCCCCGGCTACGTCCGGCACGCGCAGGACCTCGTGTGTGAGCCGAACCGGTACGACACTTACGGCTTCCGCGTGCCGGCCGTGATCGTCTCGCCTTACGCCCGGCCGAACTGCGTGCTGTCGGAAATCTTCGACCACACGTCGGTACTGAAGCTCGTCGAAGACAAGTGGAACCTGCCCGCGCTCACCCGCCGCGACGCTGCGGCGACGGCACCGCTCGCAGCCCTCGACTTCGATGCACCGCCAGCCTTCCTTAACCCCCCTGCGCTGCCAGCGCCGAGCCTGGCATGGGGCTCCTGGTAATCAATCCCCAAGTCAGGCGGTCACCGCCGTTGCATAGCAGCTTGCGGGAGGCAGATGGTGTTCGCTGATCGCCGCCGACGGGACTGTAATTTCAACGGTTTAACTCCTGACAACTAAGGAGACACCAGTGACTGATGTGACTTCCCGGCAGGAGCACGACACTGCGGAGATGCCGGCGGCGGACGAGCAGCTGCTGCGGGAGCTGACCGAGCGGGCCCGCGCCGGGGGCTGAAGCTGACCGGCGAGGGCGGCCTGCTGGGGAAGCTGACCAAGATGGTGGTCGAAAGCGCGCTGGAAGGCGAGCTGGATGATCACCTGGGCTATGACAAGAACGACCCGGCCGGCCGTAGCGGCGGCAATTCCCGTAACGGCCACCGCGCCAAGACGGTGCTGACTGATACCGGGCCGGTGGAGATCAGCGTGCCGCGGGACCGGGATTCCAGTTTCGAGCCGAAAATGGTCGCCAAGCCGCGGCTGTCTGGCGTGGATGAGATGGTGATTTCCCTGTCGGCCAAGGGGCTGACGGACGGGGAGATCGCCGCGCACCTGGCCGAGGTGTACGGCGCGGAGGTGTCCAAGCAGACGATCACGACGATTACCGACCGGGTGATGGAGGGCATGACGGAATGGCAGAGCCGGCCGCTGGACCCGGTCTGGAAGTTCTTGCCGATCGATGCCGCGATCCGCTTCACGGCGATGCCTGCATGCAAGCCGTCGGCGATGGCGATCCGGTCATCTTGGGTAAGGAAACGAGGCGAGACGGGGCCGGGGTCAGGAACAAGCTTCCCGCCAGCTTCCAGGAACCAGTTCGATCCCAGGCTGGTCGACACGCCGACAACGCGAGCGGCTGCCGCGCCCTTGTAACCCTCCCGCAGCAGCTCCATATAGCGCTTCTTGACCGCAGACGGCATCTTGTTATGACCACCACGAGGCATCCGAGCGGTCCCCTTCGAGAACGTTCGCAACCACCGATGGAACTCAAGCGGGATCTCGCCCCGCAAACATCCATGCGGCTGACGAGCATTCAGCCTGCGCGATCAGCGTCGTGTGGCCGCAGGCCACGATGCAGATGCGCGTGGTGCACCCGCCCTATCCTTTGGCGATGACCGAATCGTCGCTGACTTGCCATCAGGCGCTACGGCGACATCGAGAAGTGGCCACAGCGGGAGCGACATCGACGCGGGCGTCTTCGGCGGTAGCGAGGCCCTCGGCGGCACCCTTGCCCATCAAG
>DASXIA010000283.1:0-10216 GCA_036488155.1 Streptosporangiaceae bacterium
GCCCCGTCCTCGCCCTGATCCGCGCCATCCTGACTGACCGCTAGGGTGTCAGCGTGCATGCGTGCCAGCATCGCCGCTTCGGCGATGTGGGCTGGCTGGGGCGGACGGCCAAGCCCGGGCACCATGGACAGGTCGGTCAGCTCAGTCGCCCCGTCCAGGGACCCGAACACCTCGGCGAAGACGGCCTCCAGCGTGTCCGCCTGGTCCCTGGCGGACACCAGCGTTGCCAGGGCGCAGTTGAACAGTTCCTGCCTGCTGGCAGGCCGGACCAGCGTGACCGCGGCGGCGAACCGCTCCGTGCGTCCAGGCCCGACCGGAAGCCCTGCTCTCCGCAGCGCGGCGCCAAAGCGCGCCGCTAGCTCGGCCAGGTCACCAGCACCAGAGCCCACGCCTGGAGCAGCTACCGGGTACCCGTCAGCCATCGCCAGAACCGTGGCCAACGACGGCAGCGATGTCGGCTGCGCGCGCGGCCTGCAGATCTTCGGCGTACTTGAGCACAGTCCCCATGGTCTGCCTCGCCGCGACCGGGTCGAGCTCGGTGGCACCGAGCACCTGCAGGGCGTTCGCCCAGCTGATTGCCTCGGCCACGCCGGGCGGCTTAGCCAGGTCGAGGCCGCGCAGCCGGTGCACGCCAGCGGCGACCTGCACCGCCAGCCGCTCGCCTGCCGCCGGGATCCGGCGCCTGATAATCGCCGCCACCCGGCTGGCATCTGGGTAGTCGATCCAGTGATACAGGCAGCGGCGCTTCAGTGCGTCGTGCAGGTCCCTGGTCCTGTTGGAAGTCAGCACCACGACCGGGGGATAAGCCGCACGTCGGGTGCCAAGCTCGGGAATCGTGACCGCGGACTCGGCGAGCAGCTCGAACAGGAATGCCTCGAACTCATCGTCTCCCCGGTCGACCTCATCGATCAGCAGGACCGCCGGGCGCGGCCCGGGATGATCCAGGGCGGCCAGCAGCGGGCGCTCCAGCAGGTAGTCATCGCTGAACAGGTCTGCCTCGCGAGGCGCCTCGCCCCTGGCCTCGGCCAGCCGGATGGCCAGCAGCTGACGCGGGTAGTTCCACTCGTAGAGCGCCTCCGCCGAGGTCAGGCCCTCATAACACTGAAGCCTGATCAGCGGGGTATCCAGGACAGCTGCCAGAGCCTTGGCAGCCTCGGTCTTACCGACGCCGGGCTCGCCCTCAAGCAGGATCGGCTGGCCCATCCGGGCAGCCAGGAACAATGCCGTACCCAGCGGCTCGTCGGCCAGGTAGTTCACGCCATCTAGCTCAGCGAGAAGGGTCGGCACATCCGGCAGTTGCTCGGCTAGATCGCTCATTTCACCATCATCTATGAGAAATCAGCGCCGCTGGAAGCGACGCCGCGGACAGTCCCGCCGTCACGCGTCATGATCGATGTGAATCTGGTGTCGCTATAACACCACCAGATCAACATTGATCAAGGACCGCGATTACCTGGCGGCGGGCCTTACCTCAGTTTTAGCTCTCCAGCCGCCAGGATGATTCCCGGCTCAGCTAAGCGCCAGGTCCGGCCGCACCGGGCGGCCCTGGATCGCCCGCCACACATTAGCCGGTGTCAGCGGCATGTCAGCGTGCGTGACGCCGAACGGAGCCAGCGCGTCCACGACCGAGTTCACCACGGCCGGCGGCGACCCGACGGTCGCCGACTCGCCGATGCCCTTGGCCCCGATGGGATGGTGCGGCGACGGCGTCACTGTCGCGCCCAGCTCGGGCGACGGGCATTCCAGCGCCGTCGGCAGCAGATAGTCCATGAACGACCCGCCCAGGCAGTTCCCGTCCTCGTCAAAGACAATCGCCTGCATGAGAGCCATACCGATGCCGTCAGCGAGGCCGCGGTGCACCTGGCCCTCGACAATCATCGGGTTGATCCGTACGCCACAGTCGTCGACCGCGATGAACCGGCGCACTTTGACCTCGCCCGTCGCCGGGTCGACGTCCGTGACGCAGATGTAGGCCCCGAACGGGAAGGTCAGGTTCGGCGGGTTGTACACGGCGGAGGCGTCCAGGTGGCCCTCCACGCCGTCCGGCAGCTCGAGCGAGGAGTGCGCAGCCATCGCGATCTCGGCGATCCCGGCGCCGCGGTCCGGATCGCCGCGCACCCGCCATTTGCCGTCCAGCCATTCCAGGTCGTCCGGGGACAGTTCCAGCATCGCCGCCGCCACCAGCCGGGCCCGGTCGCGCACCTTCCGCGCCGCCATCACTGCGGCCGCGCCCGACACCGGAGTCGACCGCGACCCGTAGGTGCCAAGGCCGAACGGAGTCCGGTCTGTGTCACCGTGCACGACTTCCACGTCATCGGGCGTCAGTCCCAGCTCATGTGCGACGATCTGGGCGAACGTGGTCTCGTGCCCCTGACCCTGGGTCTGCACTGAGATTCCGAGCACTGCCTTGCCCGTCGGGTGAACGCGCAGGTCAGCGCCATCAACCATGGCGAGGCCGAGGATGTCCATGTGCCCGCGCGGTCCTGCGCCGACGCCTTCGGTGAAGAAGCTGATACCGATGCCCATGTACTCGCCGCGAGCACGCCGCTCAGCCTGCTCACGCCGCAGCTCGTCGTATCCCGCGATGTCCAGCGCCAGCGCTAGCGCGCGCAGGTAGTCGCCGGAGTCGTACTGCCAGCCGGTGGCGCAGGTGTAGGGAAACTGCTCGGGACGCAGCAGGTTGCGCATCCGCAGCTGCGCCGGATCCATCCCGAGCTTGCGCGCGAGCATGTCGACGAGCCGCTCGACCAGGTAAACGGCTTCGGTAATGCGGAACGAGCACGAGTACGCCACGCCGCCCGGTGCCTTGTTCGTGTAGACACCGGTGACCTCGCAGAACGCGGCCTGCAGGTCGTAGGAACCGGTGAAGATGTGAAAGAAGCCCGCCGGGTATCTCGTCGGCTGCGCGGTCGCGTTGAAGGCGCCGTGATCGGCGAGCACCCGGGCGCGCAATCCGAGAATGCGGCCGTCCGCGGTCGCCGCGATCTCGCCGTGCATGTGATAGTCGCGGGCAAACGTGGTGGACATCAGGTTCTCTGACCGGTCCTCCACCCATTTCACCGGCCGCCCGGTCACCATCGACGCCACGACCGCGCACAGGTAGCCCGGATAGACCGGCACCTTGTTGCCGAACCCTCCGCCGAGGTCCGGCGACACGACCCGGATCTTGTGCTCGGGCAGCCCGGTGATCAGCGAGTACAAGGTCCGGTGCGCGTGCGGTGCCTGCGACGTGGACCAGAGGGTAAGCCGTCCGGTGACGGCGTCGAAGGCGGCGACGATCCCGCAGGTCTCCAGCGGAGCAGGATGGGAACGGGGATAGACCATGTCGCAGCCGACCGTCACGTCCGCGGCCGAGAACACCGCATCAGTGGCGGCCTTGTCACCGGCGGTCCAGTCGAAGATGTGATTGCCGGCCTGACCGCCAAGATCGTCCCGCACCAGCGGCGCATCCTCCGCCAGCGCGGTCCGGGCATCGACGAGCGGCGGCAGCGGCTCGTACTCGACAGCGATCAACTCGAGCGCGTCGCGCGCCGCGTAACGGTCCCGCGCGACTACGAACGCTAGCTCCTGGCCCTGGAACCGCACTTTGTCGGTCGCGAGCACGGCCTGTACATCTCCCGACAGCGTCGGCATCCAGGCCAGACCACGTTCGGCTAGGTCCGCGCCGGTGAGCACTGCCTCGACCTTCGGGTGGGCCGCAGCAGCGGTGACATCGACCGAGACAATGCGCGCATGCGCCACCGGGCTGCGCAAGATCGCCCCGTGCAGCATTCCGGGCAGGCTGATGTCGTCTACAAATGTGCCCTGGCCCCGCACGAACCGAGCGTCTTCCTTTCGCGGGATTGACCCGTACGGCCCGGTCTCATGGGCTTCTATCTCGTGACCGGTCATTCAGTGCCGCCGTTCTTCGCCGCCCACAGCACTGCGCGGACAATGTTCTCGTAACCGGTGCACCGGCAGATCTGGCCGGAGATCGCCTCGCGGACCTCGGCTGCGGACGGATCCCGGTTGCGGTTCAGCAACCAGCGCGCGGTGAGCATCATGCCCGGCGTGCAGAAGCCGCATTGCAGCCCGTGGCACTGCGCGAACCCCAGCTGGACCGGGTCGAGGCTGGTGCCGCTGCCCAGGCCCTCGACGGTCATGACGTGGCGGCCATCGGCCATCACGGCCAGGACCGTGCACGACTTCACCGGCGTTTCATCCAGCCAGACCACGCACGCGCCACAATTGGACGTGTCGCAACCCCAGTGCGAGCCGGTCAGGCCCAGTTCGTCGCGCAGCAGATGGATAAGCAGCAGCCGCGGCTCGACGTCACGCACGTACTCGGCGCCGTTGACAGTCACCGTGACCTTCATGCCGCCTGCCCGTGAGCGCGGGCGACAGCAAGCCGCAACGCCCTGGTGGTGAGCTCACAGGCCAGGTGTCGCTTGTAGTCCGCCGGCCCGCGCTGATCGGTTACCGGGCGGCAGTTCTCGGCCGCTATCTCGCCTGCCCTGGCCAGCGTCTCCTCGGTGGCGGTCCTGCCGCGCAGGTACTCCTCCGCCTCGGCCGCAGCGAAATGGGTGGCGCCGACGGCTGTCAGGCCGATCCCGGCGTCTGCGATGGTGTCGCCGGTGAGCCAGACCGCTGCCCCGGCGGCGCCGACCGGCCAGTCTCCGGTCCGGCGTGCCACTTTCTGATATCCGCTGCCGCCCCCCGGCCTGATGGGCAGCGTGATCTCAGTGAGGAGCTCTGCGGGTCCCACGACGGTCTCGTAGGGGCCGGTGTGGAACTCCCGGGCGGACACCTCGCGCCTGCCATCCGGCCCCTGAATGACCATCGTGCTCTTCATCGCGGCAAACGCTGCGGACAGGTCCTCGGACGGGTCAGCCTGGCAGAGCGAGCCGCCCACGGTACCCCAGTTCCGCACGATCGGGTCGGCGATCACGCGTTCCGCGTCGTGCAGGATCGCGAAGTGCTCACCCGCGATCTGCGACTCCAGCAATTGCACATGCCGGGTAAGCGTGCCGATTCGCAGCTCCGCACCCGTTAGGTTGACATAGCAGAGGTCGGTGATCCCGTTGATGTCTATCAGAACCTCCGGCTGCGCCAGCCGTAGCTTCATCATGGGAATCAGGCTGTGCCCGCCGGCCAGGACGCGTGCTGCCGAACCATATCTGGCCAGCAGCGAAATGGCGTGCTCGACGCTGGTGGCCTTCTCATACTCGACTTGCGCGGGCACTTGCACCGCATCGCCCTCCCTGAGGATGAATGTGTCATGACGCTCACCCAGCTCAACGCGTTCGTCCTGGTGGCCCGGCTTGGCTCGGTTACGGCGGCGGCCAGCGCGCTCGGCGTCAGCGAGCCCGCCGTATCGCAGGCGCTGACCGCGCTGCGCCAGCACCTTGGCGACCAGCTGATCACCAGGGGGCCGGCCGGCATGACGCTGACACCCGGCGGGTCAAGGCTGCTGGCGACCGCGTCACAGATCGTCGTGCTCGGTGCCGAAGCGCATGCGGCGGTCAGGGCCGCGCAGGGGGCGCCTGAGCAGCTGCGCGTCGTAGCGACCTCGACGTTTGCCGAGTTCGTGGCCGGACCGCTGGTCGAGGCGTTCACCCGCCGCTTCGCCGCGCCGGTCGAGGTGTCGACCGGTGTCGCGGTGTCCGGCGAGCAGGCAGTGCTGGTGGCAAACCGCCTCGCCGACGTGGCCTTCGGATCTGGCGTCCCGGCCGAGCAGACCATGCCGGTGGTGAGCGAGCCTATTTTCAAGTACCGGCTGGTCGTAGTAACTGCCGGGCAGTCGCGCCTGCGCGGCCCGGCCCGGCAATGGCGCTGGCTGGTAGATCCGGCCGGCGCCGATCCGGGCAGCGAGACTGGCCGGCTGCTGGCACAGTTCGGCGTGCCGGAGAGCAATATTGGCGTGTTTCCCAGCCAGCAAGCCGCCTGGGCAGCAGCCGCGGACGGGGCCGGCGCGGCCCCGGCAATCGAGCACCTGGTGTCGCAGCAATTGCGTCGCGGCGAGTTGTCGCTGGTCGAGCTGCCCGGGCTACCGGCCGAAGCTTGCTGGCACGCGACGCTGCTCGAGCGGGACCACCGGAGTACGGCCGCGAGCGCGCTGCGCCGGTTCCTCGGCACGCCCGAGGCCATGCAGCTGATGCGGTCGCCGTCGGCCGGAGTTCCGCCGTCGCGGTTCAGGCCTCCGGTGTACGTCACCATATGGAGCTAAAAGTCTCCTTCGGACTGCTTTAACTAGCCGACTAGCTGGTCACTTAAGCGACAGCTTATTGGCCGGTTGCCTTGGCGTCGCTAAAGGTGCACGATGCGTGCAATTTCACTTCGCCGAGGAGTTTCCGAATGCGGATCGAGTCCGACGGGAAAAGCAAGGGCAATCCGCGACTGTACGAGCTGGTGGAGCACGCGCCCAAGACCGGGAAGAGCCCGACCGTCTGGGCCTGGCCTGAGCTGATCGATTACCTCAAGATCGCTGGCCAGCCGGTCTCCGGCCCGTGGCCACCGCACCAGGAACCCCGGCCCGATCCCGATTACGAGTCCGGGCCTGTGGCAGTGGCCGACCCCGCATCTCAGGCGCGTGAGCCTCAGGAACCGCAGGCGGGATGAGTCGCACCTGCCGGCCCCAGCACTGCCAGGAAACCAGCGCCCCCGTCAGACCGGAGGAAGCGTATGTACCCGTCGCGGTTCCGATACGAGGCACCGCATTCGCTCGCCGAAGCGATCGGTCTGCTTGCTGACGGCGGCGACCTCGCCAAGGTGCTGGCTGGCGGTCAGAGCCTCATTCCGCTGATGAAGCTCCGGTTCGCCGCACCGGAGCTGATCGTGGACATCAACAACCTGCCCGGCCTTAACTATCACCGGCTGGACCCTGACGGCACGCTCAGGATCGGCGCGCTCTGCCGTCACGTCGACTTGGAGCGCTCTGAACTGCTAGCTAGCGCACAACCGACAATGGCCGCGGCCGCGCCGCTCATCGCCGACCCGATTGTGCGCAACCGGGGCACGCTGGTCGGCTCGCTGTGTCACGCCGATCCGCAGGGAGACTGGGCGTCGGTGGTCCTCTCGCTCGGCGGCTCGGTGGTGGCCCAGGGCCCGGCTGGCCGCCGGGCGATCCAGATGACCGACTTCGTCAATGGCCCCTTCCAGACCGTGCTGGCTCCGGACGAGATTGCCACTGAGGCGGTCATCCCGCCCGCTCAGGGCGCGCGCTCCGGCGGCTACCTCAAGCTGGAGCGGCGCGTCGGCGACTTCGCCACCGTCGGCGTCGCCGTTTCGGTGGAGAGCTCCGGCGGCGTCGTGCGCCGCGCGGGTATCGCGCTGACCGGTGTCGGCGGGTCAACGATCGCGGCGACCGAGGCAGCCGCGGCGCTGACCGGACAGCCGCTGACCGCGGATTCGATCACCACGGCGGCTGGGCTTGCCGCTGCGGCGGCCCGCCCGCGAACGGACCACCGGGGCAGCGCCGAGTACAAGCGGCACATGGTGGCGACATTCGTCACACGCATTCTCAGCAGGTCCAGCGCCGAGCCGGCGGAAAGGGCGGCCTGATCATGACCATGGTCTACGCGGATCGCGGCGACGAGACAGCGGCGCAGGTGCCGCTCCGGCGGATCAAGTTCACCGTGAACGGCGAGAAGAAGATCGCCGAGGTTGAGCCACGGCTTCTGCTCGCACATCTGATCCGCCAGGGGCTCAGGCTAACCGGTACGCACACCGGCTGCGACACGACGAACTGCGGCGCGTGCACCGTTCTCGTCGACGGCCAGGCGGTCAAGTCCTGCACGATGCTGGCAGTCCAGGCGGACGGCCGGGAGATCCAGACGGTCGAGGGCCTTGCCACAGCCAGTGAGCTGCACCCCCTGCAGGAGGGCTTCAAAGAGGAGCACGGTCTGCAGTGCGGGTTCTGCACTCCCGGCATGATGATGGCCGCGAAAGCGCTGCTCGATCACAACCCGGACCCGACCGAGGAAGAGGTCCGCTGGGCGCTGTCGGGGAATCTGTGCCGCTGCACCGGCTACCAGAACATCGTCAAATCGGTGCTGTGGGCCGCCAGGAAACTTCGCGCGCAGGGCGATTGACAAGGACGGGACCGAGGACATGTCGCAGGCAGTTGACGAGATCAAGATCGGCGGCATCGGCGCGAGCCGTAAGCGCGTCGAGGACAACCGGTTCATCCGCGGTAAGGGCAATTACACCGACGACATCGTGCTGCCCGGCATGCTGCACATGGAGATCTTGCGCAGCCCGCTTGCGCATGCCCGGATCAAGTCGATCGACGCCAGCAAGGCGTGGGATATCCCCGGCGTGCACCTGGTTCTCACCGGCCAGATGATGGCGACGCGGAATCTGGCCTGGATGCCGACGCTGTCCTACGACACCCAGGCGGTGCTGGCCACCGACAAGGTGCGGTTCCAGGGCCAGGAGGTCGCCTGCGTCATCGCCGATGATCCCTATATCGCCAAAGACGCGTGCGAAGCGATCGTCGTCGACTATGAGCCGCTCCCGGCCATCGTGAGCCCGGCGCAGGCCGTTGCCGAAGGCGCCCCGGTCATCCGCGACGACAAGGAGAACCAGCCGGACAACGTCATCTACGACTGGGAGGTAGGCGACCGCGACGGCACCGACCGCGCATTCGCGGCCGCTGACCTGGTGTCCAAGCTGGAGTTGCATTACCCGCGCTCGCACCCGTCACCGATCGAGTGCTGCGGCTCGATCGCGGACTTCAACCGCGCGACCTCCAAGCTGACCGTCTACATGACCACGCAGGCCCCGCACATCATCAGGGCGGCGGTGGCGATGGTGGCTGAACTGCCCGAGCACATGATCCGGATCATCTCGCCGGACATCGGCGGCGGCTTCGGCAACAAGGTCCCGGTGTACCCGGGCTACGTCTGCTCGATCCTGGCCTCGATCCTGCTGGAGCGGCCGGTCAAGTGGATCGAGGACAAGTCCGGCAATCTGATATCGACCGGGTTCGCCAGGGACGTGTACCTGAAGGGCGAGATGGCGCTGCGCCGGGACGGCAAGATCCTGGCCGTCCGGATGCACACCGACGCCGACCACGGCGCGTTCTTCTCCGATGCGCAGCCGAGCAAGTTCAAGATCGGACTGATGCACTCGGCTTTCGCCGCGTATGACGTCCCGGTGGCGCATCTGACCGCACGCGGCACCTACAGCAACAAAGCGCCCGGCGGAGTGGCATACCGGTGCTCGTTCCGGGTCACCGAGGCGATGTTCTTCCAGGAACGGATGATGCAGGCTGCCGCCGATGACCTCGGCATGGATCAGGCCGCCTTCCGCCGGATGAACTTCGTGCCCGACGAGGCTTTCCCGCACCGGACGCCGTTCGGCTTCCTCACCGACTCCGGCCAGTACGCCAAGTGCCTCGACGTCGGGCTGACGGCGATCGACTACGAGGACTTCCGGCGGCAGCAGGCGGAGGCGCGTTCCCGCGGGCGGCTGCTCGGGCTCGGTATCTCCACGATGACGGAGCCGCTCGGCGCCGGGAACAGCCGTGAGTACGACATCCTCGGCATCAAGATGTTCGACTCCGCCGAGCTCAAGGTGCACATGACCGGAAAGGCCATCGTCCGCACCGGCGCCAGGGGTCAGGGCCAGGGTCACGAGACGACGTGGGCGCAGATCGTGGCGCATGAGCTGGGCATCCCGGCCGACGACATTGTCGTCGAGGAAGGCGACACCGATACCGCTCCCTTTGGCATGGGCACCTACGCGTCCCGCAGCACGCCAGTGGCCGGCGCGGCCGTGGCAATGGTGTCCCGCAAGATCCGCGCCAAGGCCCGCAAGCTGGCCGCGCACCTCCTCGAGGTATCGGAGGAGGACATCGAGTGGGAGCTCGGCCGGTTCTACATCCGCAGCGCCCCCGATCGCGGGGTCACGATCCAGGAGTGCGCGGTGGCGGCCTACGCCAACATGCCCGACGGCATGGAACCAGGCTTGGACGCCACTGCCTACTACGATCCGCCGAACCTGACCTGGCCCTTCGCCGTCTACATCGTCACGGTCGAGGTCGACCCGGAGACCGGGGTGTGGGACGTCCTCAACATGGTGGCGGTCGACGACTGCGGCGTGCGGATCAACCCGATGATCGTGGAAGGCCAGATCATGGGCGGGCTGACCGAGGCCTACGCAATGTCCAACATGCAGTTCATCACCTTCGACGCGGATGGCAACTGCGTCGGCGCGAACTACATGGACTACCTGC
>DASXIA010000323.1:0-4643 GCA_036488155.1 Streptosporangiaceae bacterium
TCAGGTCGCCGAGCACTCCGTCAGCGTGCAACTGGTGCATGACCGAGGCCAGGAACGCCTGCTGCCGGTGCGTGCGGTCCAGGTCTCCGTTGGGCAGGCCATGGCGCTGGCGCACGAACGCCAGCGCTTGCCTAGGTTTTAGCCACTGGTAGCCGGCCCGGAAATGGGCACCTGAGTAAGAGTCACTAACCGGATGTTTGAGGCATACCTGGACACGACCGAGGACCTTCGCGAGCTCATAGAACCCGTCAAGGTTTACCTCGGCAAAGTGATCGACATGCACTCCGGTGAGCCTCTCGACCGTGTCCACCGCGGCCGTACGGCCAGCCTCGTTGCCCAGGAACGCGAGCCGGTCCTGGCTCATGTTCGGGTACTTCGCCCGGAGCTTCTCTTCCTCGTAGAACATGCTCACGCCGTACGCCTGGTCGACCTTCCCGGCCTGCTGCGGACCGACCGTGCCGGCGAAGTTAACCCAGTCGTCGCGGGGGATGGAGAAGCCGACAGCCTTCTTACCGCCCGCAGGTATGTGGATGAGGATGAGCGTGTTGGTGTCGTTGCCGCCGGTACCGTTCTCGATAGCCCGCCTGCTGCCGGCGTGCAGGGCCTTGAGGATGTTGTTCGGCAGGATCTGCCCGGCCCAGTTGGTTCGACTTTCCAGGCCCATCAGCAGGATGTTCTGCGGTCCTGTCGACGGGCCGCTGGGGATCGCGTGCGAGGTACCGATGGCGGCCACGTCCCGGACGACAAAATAAGAGAAACCGCTGATCACCAGAACCAGGGCCGCAGCGATGCACGACAGTGAATAACCCACAGTGCCGGAGAGACGCCGGCCCGATCCCCCGTGTGTATCCATCGCCTTCCCCGGCTAGTTAATGGGCACGCCGAAAACTATATGCGCAGGACCGCCACCCAGACCGGTTAGCATCTGAGAGCAAATGAGCGAGCCTCGGTCGATCGATACGGGCACCCGCCCGCTAAGTCGCGACACGCCGGTTCCCTATCCGGGGCCGCGCACGCGGCATGGCCGCGTGCCTGCGGGTCACGGTCGGCAGCCGACAGCTCAGCGGGCCCCGCGATGGGGCGCATTGCCCTCCAAACGGGGCATTGTCGTGGTGATCAGCGGTGCCGTGATCGGTACCGTGATCACGGTACTCACCGGTGGCGAACCCGGCTTCGTGCTTGGTTTCTTCCTCGTCATCGCAACTCTCGCAGCCTCGTTCGCCGTCGAGCCTCGCGCCGTCTACCGGATCATCCCGGTGCCTGCGCTCGCGTACCTGGCCGGCGCGATCATTGCCGGGCTGATTCACGACAGCGCCGCCGATACGACCCGGACCGCGGTTGCCATCGGCGCGGCGCAATGGGCTGCCAGGGGATTCGTGGCTATGACCATTGCTACGGTGCTGGTCATGCTGGTCGGCGCAGCCCGCTGGGTGCTCCTCTGGCGCCGGTACGGCGACGTCAGCAGTCGAAACGCATTCATCGCGCACAGTGCGGGCAGTCCGCGCAGTGCAGCCGGTCCGCGCGGCGCGGCCAGTCCCCGCAGTGCACGCGGTCCGCGCAGCGCGGGCGGTCCGGGCGGTGCAACCAGCAGGCGCAGCCCAGCAGGACCGCGTACTTCGGCCGGTGGCGGGGACCGGCGGCGGAGCAGTCCGCCGCGCCCCGGGCGCTGACCGCGCCGTTCAGCACCCCCTCACTGCCGACGATCGCGTGCTGACCGCCGGTCGCCGCGACAGGATAGTTCTTATGTCAGCCGACCTCTTCCGTGAGCTGTTCGACGACGCGTCCCTGTTCCCGCCGGCGGCGCTGGCCATGGCCGACGCCGTCAGCGGCCACCTGCGCCATCAGGCTGCCTGGTACCGCGCTACATCCGGGCCCTTCGTGTGCGCCGACACCCGGATCCCCGAGCTCAGCATGGCGATGACGGCCACGGGGGTCGCCGAACTGGATCTGGCGCTAGTCCTGCCGGGCGGCGCCGCCTGCCTCGACTCCGCGGTGGACGCCGTCTTCGCTGATCCGAGGTTGCGACTGCGCGCTGTCGAACTTCCGATCGCCGCCTCAGCCGACACCATGGCCTCCGTCTCAGCGGTGGCGGCCGCGCTGGAGAGGACGCCGCTCGCCGGGGCGGCTGCGTTCATCGAGATCCCCGCTCGCCAGCTGACATCCGAAGTGGCGCGCGCGGTCGCGGACCATCGCTACCTCGCCAAGGTGCGGACCGGCGGAACCGCCGCTGAGGCGTTCCCGGACGAGCCGACGCTGGCCACCTGCCTCGCGACGCTGGTGGCGGCGCGACTGCCCTTCAAATGCACAGCCGGCCTGCACCACGCAGTCCGGCACTCGGCTACCGATACCGGCTTCGAGCACCACGGATTCCTCAACGTACTGCTCTCGGTAGCGGCGGCGCTGACCAGCGATCAAATCGAGGAGGTAACGGCCGAGCTCGCGGACCCGGCCGCCAGCAGGGTCGCCGCCAAGGTCAGCGCGCTGGATGCCGATACCGTCTCCGCCGTGCGCGGCCTGTTCACCTCGTTCGGCACATGCAGCACTGACGAGCCGATCGCGGATCTGGTTACGCTTGGCCTCATCAGTGCCGACCACGGCGGGTAACCGACCGGGTCGCGGGGGGTTCAGAGGGGTCCAGCAAAGGAGCGGCATGGCACAGGCGGCAGCATGGCTCGGTGTCCCGCCCGATCACCTGTTCGGGCTGGGGGCGCTCCCCTATGGCTCCTATACAGCCGCTCATCATGCCGAGGAGTACCGGGTCGGCGTCGCTATCGGTGATTGCGTGCTCGACCTGACTCGGGCGACCGACAGGCTGCTGGCGGGCCGGGCGCAGCTGTTCGCGTCGGGCAGCCTCGACGAGTTCCTTGCTGCCGGCGAGCGCTGCTGGGCCCAGGTGCGCGCCGAACTGACCCGCTGGCTATCACAGGACCAATTCCGCCCCGCCCTTGAGGACTTGCTGATCCCGGCGGTCGCGGTGAGCATGCGACTGCCGTTCACGGTCGCGGATTACGTCGACTTCTACGCATCCCCCTATCACGCCGGCAATATCGGCCAGATCTTCAGGCCAGGGGGCGAGCCGCTGACCCCGAACTGGAAGCACCTTCCGATCGGGTACCACGGGCGGGCCGGAACCGTCGTGGTTTCGGGCACCCCGATCCGCCGCCCGTGCGGGCAGTCCCGCCCGCATGGCCACCGTCACCCGTCATTCGGTCCGTCCACCCGCCTCGACTTCGAGGCCGAACTCGGCTTCGTCGTTGGGGCGCACAGTCATCTGGGCGAGCCCGTACCGGCCGACCGGTTCGCCGAGCACGTCTTCGGCGTCTGCCTGGTCAACGACTGGTCTGCCAGGGACATCCAGTCCTGGGAGTACGTGCCGCTCGGGCCGTTCCTCGGCAAGTCCTTCGCTACCACGGTCTCGCCCTGGATACTGCCCCTGGCCGCGCTGGATCAGGCCCGGATCCGGCCGTCATCGCGCGATGCCAAGCTTCTGGGTTACCTGACTGAGACGACCGACTGGGGCCTGGACATCACCTTCGAGGTACGGCTGAACGGGCATGTCATCGCCAGACCGCCGTACGCGAGCATGTTCTGGAGCCCGGCGCAGATGCTTGCCCACATGACCGTGAACGGGGCCTGCACGCGCACCGGCGACTTGTTCGCGTCCGGCACCGTCAGCGGCCCTGAGCCCGCCGAACGGGGCTCACTGATCGAGCTGGCATGGAACGGAAGCAACCCCGTTCCCTTGCCTGATGGTTCGTCACGGTCGTGGCTGCAGGACGGTGACGAGGTCACGATCACCGCCGTCGCGCCCGGCGCGGACGGTACCCGGATCGGGCTCGGGTCAGCGACCGGCTGCATCTTGCCAGCCGTGCCTGAGCCGGCCGAGGGCCACCACTAAGTTGACGTTGCGCGGTCGCCAAAAGATGCCCATCCTGCCCGCCGTCAGGTGCACCTAGCCAGCATGGACCCGGGAATTGACACTACGATGTGCGGATCGCCCGAAGGCGGGAGAATGCAGCTATGCCGGGGCCAACGCAGCCGAGGGACCAGTCTGAGGACCCACGGGAGAACACAGTGGATCTCCCGCGCGTTGACCTAGCCGGATTGGCCGATTACTTCCGCGGTGCGGCGCCCCCGCCCACGCCCGCCGTCCAGGCTCAGCCGCCGAATGCTCCGCCTCAAACGCCAGCCGGTCCTGCGGAACAAGTCGCTGGCCTGGGTGAGCGCTCATCCGGCCTCGCCGAGCCGTCAGTGCAAGCCGATGCTGAGTCACAAGGCGATCCCGGGTCACCAGGCGATCCCGGGTCACCGGCCGATCCTGGGTCACCAGCCGAGCCGCGCACCCGGGCCGGAGCTGCTTCCCATCCGATCGCGGGCCGGCCGGCTAGCGACAGCAGCGCTATCGCCACGACCACTGCCGCCGGGACCGGTGCTGCCGATCCGGAGTACAGCAGCCTCGTTGCTGCGGGCCGAGCCATGAGCACCGCCACAAATGAGGCAGCAGCAGGATCCGGGCCTTCGAATTACGCGCCGCCCGGTCGGCCTGCACCCGGCTCCCTCGCCGATCTCAGGTCCCGGCTTTCGCGGCTGCCGGCCGGGCACCCGTCCTCGCCCTACGACGACAGCGGCCATGCTCGCCCGCT
>DASXIA010000331.1:0-2248 GCA_036488155.1 Streptosporangiaceae bacterium
GCCCACGACGGCGACAGGCTCCCGCCGGCCAGCGCGGCAGCGATCACCGGGTGGCCGGTCAGCCGGTGCATCCACGACACCCGGTACGACGCCGCCCGCCGGGTCGCGGCGCACTGCCAGGTCAGCCACACCCGCGGCGACCGGTGACCGTCCCCGGCCATACCCCCGCCCGGCACGGCGAACGCCGACAGTATCCGGGCATGCGCCGCGGTCTGCCGTGACTCGGCCACCGCCAGGCCGCGCAGGCAATCCGCCTGCACCCCTTCCGCCCACTCGGCCGGGTTGGCGTGCGCCAGGAAATCCAGCGTCGCCGACAGCAACCTCAGCGCCTGCGCCGGATCAGTAACCTGCACGTCCGGCGAGCCAACGCGAGCATCGGTACTCGCAAGGACGGTGTCTGCCGGGAAGATCGAGTCCGAGTAGGTACTGCTGGCGCAGCCGTCAGTGTCCGCGGATGCCGTGCCGGCGGGGGCGGTATTGGGCGAGCCGATTCCCGGGGAGTCAACGCTGCAGGAGTTTCTGGCGGCCGCAGCGGCACTCTCCGTGCTGTCGAAGTTTTCGCCGTCGTTGTCGGGCGAGCCGGCCGAGCTGGCCACCGCAGGTGTGCCGCCGTCAGCTAACCGCGCGAATGCGCCCGCCGACAATCCCGAGCACGCCGAGACGCTGTTAGTCCGAGTCTTACGACCAGACTTTCCCTGGCGCGCTCGCGAGTCAGCAGTGGAGGACGACGCTTGCTCCGCATAGGCGGAGGAGGCGGGCGCCGAAGAAGCAGAACCGTGGGCGTCGGAAGGCACGCCAGAATCGACACGATCCTCGCGCGTAACACCAGGAATGTCCCAGCCGGGGTCCGTCATCGTCGCCTCCCTAGCGCCAGGACAGGTGGCCTAACTCAACCGCTCACATATTCGATTATAGAGCTGTCCGCTGACACTTCTCGAGCCATTATTGGGCTGCACAACGACGCTTTATCCATGCGGCCAGGGCGCCGGCAGTTGCCGCCGGACGGTGAGCTCGCGAGGCAGTTCGCCACCTCTGCCAGCTAGCTGCTGCGCTGCCCGCGGCGGACACTGGCCCGGTGCATAAGGGCAGCCTGCATCCGGCGGTCAGCGGCAGTTAGCAGCCCTGGCGGTCATCACCGCGTTAGCGGCGGCGGGGCCGTCCTGGTTCGCGGCCGGCAGCGACCTCGACGCGGTACGGCCAGGCCCTCAGCGCGTCCTCGACGCTCCTTGCCGGCATCACCGCGGCAGGATAGATTCCGCGCGAGTTATCGCCAGGCGCGACCTATTTAACCGGCATTCAGCGCCGCTGCCTGGCGGTTCAGCGAGGCGGTGCGCTGGTTCAGCACCGCCGCCTGCTTGTTCAGCGCGGCTCCTCGGTTGTCCAGCGACGTAATCAGCGCTTTGTAGTCACGGGCAAACCCGGTGCCAGCCTTCGCGGCACGCTCGGCCCTGTTCGCGTAGTCCGTGAACGATGTCGAGTGTCCCATCACCGTCCAGCCCTGCCTGTAGCGCGTAACGTCCGAGGCGAACTTGTGCTCGGCCGCAGCTGATGTGGGCGGGATGTCAGTGGCACGCAGCTTGCGTTCGAAGACGGCGACCGCACTCGCGCCGCGCACGGCCTCCGCGTTGAAGCAGCTGACCGAGGCGCACGTCTGCGACGCGTTGACCACGAGGTTCAGCTGGCTATCGAACTTTGCGTGCGCCGAGGTGATCCGGGCGAGGGCGCTATTCACCTGGGCGATGGCCTTCTGGTTCTGATCGATGGCCTCGTTGTTCTCGGTGATAGCGGCGTTGAGCTGGTTGATCTCGTTGCTCCGGTGCCTGGCGGAGCTGATCACCGAGCCAGCCGAGATGCCCTCGCCGAGCGTAGTCGCTAGCCCTAGCACGAGGATGAGCCCCACCAGGAACTTCGCACCGCCCGAAAGGACCAGTTGCCAGCTCGCGGGCTGGCTGTCAGTCTTGGGCGCGGCCGCCCGGTGACGGGCTACCCGCGCTGTCTGATAGCCAGGTGGCGCCGCGTAGCCAGGTTCCGCGGTCCGGTAGCGCGGGGGCCCGTAGCCTAGCGGCGCGTCGTAGCCAGGCCCCCGCCCGTACGCCGGATCAGGCGCACTGTAGCCCGGTGGCCCGTAGCCTGGCGGCGCGTCGTAGCCGGGCGCCCGTCCGTAGGCCGGGTCGGGATCTCTGTAGACCTGCGCTCCATACGCTGGTCGCGCGTCATAGCCGGGCGCCCGCCCGTACGACGGATCCGG
>DASXIA010000340.1:0-15714 GCA_036488155.1 Streptosporangiaceae bacterium
TCGGTGGCCGGGTCGGCCCTTGAGGTGCCTGCGGACCTGGTCCGGTTGTCCGTCGGCATCGAGTCAGCCGACGACCTGATCGAGGACCTGCGCAGCGCCCTGGGCTAACGAAGCGGCCTAAGCGCAGGCCTCGGGGATGGGAGCGTCTGGCCCGGAAACACGGCCTCAGGATGCGGCCGGGCTCAAGAGATAACCCCGATGTTGACTATGTACACCGTTGCCGCTTCATGATCGACCTCGTACAGGACCCGGATGTCGCCTGCGTGCAACCGATAGAAGCCCGTGGCACCCCACGCGACCGCACTCTCTGGATACGGCTGATCAGCCAGCAAGCTGACTGCTCGACGCGTCCGGACGAACAGGTCCTTATCCTCGCTGCGAATGCGGGCTAGGTTACGAAGCGCCGTCTCCCGGAAGACGACGGTCAGGCTCACGACAAGGTTTCTGCGTCGATCCGATCGAGTGCGTTATCCAGTTCATCGATGCTTATCCCGTCTCGCCCGGCGGCCTTATCGGCCAGGTGCGCCGCCAGCGCCGCCCGATCCTCAAGGTCCGCGAGGTCATCGATGTTGATCAGCGCAGCAACCGGCCTGCCGCCCTCGCTGATGGTGACGGGACGGTGGCTCCGCCGGACCTCGGCGACGAGTTCACCCAGGTGCGTCTGAGCCGCTGTCAACGGATAAACCATTCATCGACGGTAACACCGTGCACTAGCCAACGGGGTCACGAACACGCGCGGCCGAGTCACGCTGCCCGGCGGGAGCGTGACGAGCGAGCGCGCGGCTCGTGAGGATCACTGATCGTTTGCGCATTTCCGCAACGGACTGCAGGCCGGGAATGCCCAGGTCACGGATGTTTTGATAACGGTCGCGCCACTATAGCCAGATTGCCAGTTCCCGGCTGGCAGGCACGTGATAATTTCACCAAGCCAGTTGATACCCGGCTTGTGGAGCATACGGTGCTGAACATTAAGAACAGGGCTGCGGCCCTGCGGATTGCAGGGGTAATCGTGGCCGGTGGCGGCCTCGCGTTCGCAGTTGCCGGGATAGGTTCCGCGGCAACGCAGTACACCGTTCCGTTGCATCAGGCGACGCCGATCACGGCGGCGGGCTTCAGCGGCCATGAAGCCCAGTGCGGCAACATCCCCAGCACCGAGGACGGATGGGCCTTCGTTCTTCCCGGTAACTCCACGGTCTTCGTCTCTCTCACCGTCACGTTCAACCCAGGCGGCACCCAGACGATCACTACGTTCGGTCCGCCCAGTGACAAGCACGCATTCGCGAGCTCGGCGCCAGGCGCGGTTCTGGAGAGCGCCTCGGCCACTGTTGAAACACAGGACGGCGCGAAGCAGGTTTCGTGGTTCAACCTGTCTCACACCTGTCCCGCTGCGACCCCGACGCCGAGCGCTTCACCGACCTCAACGCCCAGTGGCACGCCGACCATCACACCGAGCGTTTCGCCAACCATTACGCCCAGTGGCTCGCCAACCGTGACGCCGAGTGGCACGGCAACCACGACACCGAGCGTCTCGCCAACCACGACGCCTGCGAGCTCGTCCTCTGCCAGCCCGAGCCCCAGCCCGACGTCTCCCGCGGCGCCTGCCCCAACCCCGACGCCGGTATCGAGCAACCTGCCAGTGACTGGCTGAGGTGGGAGCTCACGGCACGCGGTCGATGCGCGACTGGTCGCAGCGCATCGGCCGCAGGTCGGCTGCTGCAGTCAACACCTTGCTGGAGTTCAGCCGTGGCCGGATCGGCCCGGTGCCTCGCGGCTTGGCCGCGGGCGCGGTGCTCGTCGTGGCGGCGGGCGCCGTGGTGATCGCGACCATATCCAGCAATTCGGGCACGGCGAATGGGAGCCCAGTGCCCGGCGCCGGGGCGCACATCGTGCAACCCGTTCGGGTTTCCGCGGCCGAGTTCGCAAGGCTGCCGCGCGCTACCACATTCACCAGCACCCCGGCGGCGCCGCTCGATCCAGCTCCCTTTGCCACCACGAGCGGGTTGGTGGTGCGTGCGCTGACTCCGCAGGTTGTCTACGCCGGCCCGGGCAAGCCCCCGATCGCGGTGCTACCAGGGAGCGAGCTCGGCGGCCCGACCTGGGTGCCGGTGGTACAGACCAGCCCTGGCTGGGAGCGCGTACTGCTACCGAGCCGACCCAATCGAGGCACCGGCTGGATTTATACCGCTGGCGCCAATGCGACGCGGCTCGATACCCGGCGCAGTCCCTACCTCGTCCGGATCGATCTTGCGGCGCGAAAGCTCAGCGTCTTCGTTAACGGCCAGTCGGTGGGCACATGGACGGTAGCGGTGGGTGAGCGCAGGACGCCAACGCCAACCGGACGGACCTTCATCATGGCGTTGCTGGCTCCGCCTCATCCCACGTATAGCCCGCTCATCTTGCCGCTGGGCTTCCACTCGAACACGCTGACCACCTTCGGAGGCGGTCCGGGCACCGTCGGCATCCATGGCTGGCCGAATTCTTCGGTATTCGGCCGCGCAGTCAGCCACGGCTGCGTGCGAGTCCCCAAAGCGGCGCTCACCATCCTGTCCCGCGCTCCGCTAGGCAGCCTTGTAGTGATCAGCCCCTGAGGTCGTCACAAATAGCCTCACTTACATCGTGCTTGGTAGCTCATCGAACCAAGCCAGGACGCTGGGTAGCGCCTCGTTGATGTGGTCCAGCATGCCGTTATGGTCATGACCGGGAAAGGACGCGTGCCTGAGCCTGCGACGGTCCAGCGCGGAAGCGAGCAGCTGCACGCCTCCGCCCTGCGCGATTTCCTCGTCGTCCTCGCCCCAGAACGCGAACAGGGGGCTCGGCAGGCTGTCGACTAGGAAGTCCGGCGGCAGTTCCGACAACTCCCGGTAGAACGCGAGCGCGGCGCGGTTGTCGAACCGGGACGTCACCTCCGACCAGGCGGCAGGGTCAGACTTGGCCGCCTCCGACCGGAGCTGGATTTCGGGGTAGTGCGGCGAGTAGTTGCCCGCGATCGGGAAGCCGCCCGACACGACGGCGTCCACCCGGTCAGTCAGGTGTGCGAGCCACGGCGCGAAGGCTCCAGTGAATGAGTAGCCGAAGACCGAGAACCGCTCGAATCCGGCCGCCTCCATTACGGCGACCAGGTCGTCTGCCAGGTCGGCGACCCGGTAGTCGCCATCTGCGGCAAGCCGGCTGCTGGTCATGAATCCGCGCGGGCTGGCGATAACCACTGTGAAGCGTCCGGCGAGCAGGCCGACGTCGAGGTAGTCCTCCCAGCGGAGGAAATTGAATTTCGGCAGCAGCAGCGCCGGTCCCGATCCGGTCACTTCGTAATGCAGATCGAGGCCATCACGGGTGAGTGTCGTCACAACTGACGAGCATAGTTCCGGCTTTTTGGCATGCATTGGTTCCAAATCAAATGGCTCTTCAGTAGCCGCTGCTGCCTAATGCACGGGGGCGCGCGGCGGGCGCCAGCGCTGCCAGCCTGGGTGCACGGGAAAAAGGCGCGACGGAGCCGGCGGCGCGGCAAGGAATTGCTGCAAGGAGTGCAGCATGACCCCGTCCGGTACCGGCTCCCACCACGGCTCGCGGCTGAGCAGCCGGCCGAACAGCTCGGCTTGCCGCATGCGACGGCCGTTCCCCGCGGCGGTCGGGCCGAGAACTAGCTCGGCCGGTGCCGGCTGGTCGGCCGCCTGCCAGCGGAGGTCGGCCGAAAGGCGGAGCCTGTCCGCATGATTCGGCAGTGCCGCGTGCGCGGTCAGGCAGTGGAACAGCAACACGTCGCCGGGCCGGTAGTCGGTTGTGGCCCAGCCGGGCTCATCAGCTGGCAGCAGCCTTGCGGCCAGCGGCGGGCCGAGGTGACTGCCCGGCAGCACGGCAAGGCCGCCGAGCGGCACCGGGATGTCCATCAACGGCAGCCAGGTGGTGAGCATGTCCTGCACGCCGGAAACGGCGAAGTCCTGGTGGATGTAGCGGCTCTTGGTGAGTCTCGACGACGACTCCGGGTAGGCGACCCGCAGCACCTTCGCCGGATAGCTGAACGCGCCGCTGCCCAGGATTAGCCGGATCAGGCTTCGCAGTGGCTGCAGGTAGGCCAGCCGGTTAAGCCCCCGGCTGGCCAGCGCTGCCCGGAAAGACGGATCGGCTAGCCCGTCCCTGACGGTGACCGCGCGCTGCGGACCGACTGGGCGGCCTTCGCTGTCGGTCCAGCCGCCGAGGCTTAGCTCGGTGCGCACGCTGTCGTAGGCGGCGCGTACGTCGGCGGGGCGGAGCAAACGGCGAAAGAACAGGTAACCGTCGGATGCAAGGCGCAGCCGCAGCGCATCCTGGTTCGCCTGAAGTGCGATGGAGTCGGCCAGTTCGCGCACGACACATACGGTAACGCGGAGGTGCGCTGTATCTGGTGCATTGCGCGCTCGGTGACTGGGCTGACGCCGAGGGACGTAGAAGGAAGCCGACCGTACGCGGATCCGGAGTTCGGCACCGGCTCGCCTGGCCTTGCTGAATCATGGGTCGGGTGAGCGGATCCGGCCGGGAAGGCCTGTTTGACGCGCTGTTCGGCCGCGGCGCCGTCGGCACTGGTGACCTGGATTGGCTGCAGGCGCTGCTCGATGCCGAAGCAGCGCTGGCGCGGGCGGCGGAACGGGCTGGCCTGACCGCGCCCGGAACCGGCGCCGCAGTCACCGCCGCAGCCCGTGCGGAGCAGTTCGACGTCCCCGAGATCGGGCGGCGCGCAGCACTCACCGGGAACCCGGTGCCCGCCCTGGTACGTGCGCTGACCGCGCTGCTGCCCGCCGACGCGAAAGCGGCCGTGCACGTGGGCGCGACTAGCCAGGACATCATCGACACCGCTGTCATGCTGCTGGCCAAGCGGGCGATCGCTGCCATCTGTGCTGACCTGGCGACCGCTGCGGACAAGGCCGCCGAGCTTGCCCGTGCCCACGCTGACACGGTGATGGCAGGCCGGACGCTGCTGCAGCAAGCGGTGCCGGTCACGTTCGGGCTGGTCGCGGCCGGCTGGCTCACTGGCATTGACGAGTCCAGGCGCGAGCTCGACCGGATGCGTGCCAGCAGGCTGGCGATTCAGTACGGCGGCGCTGGCGGCACGCTGGCATCGCTCGGCGCGGACGGGCCCGCGGTCGCGGCGTTGCTCGCCGACGAGCTCGGACTGGCCGAGCCCGCGCTGCCGTGGCATACGGACCGGCTGCGCATCGTGCAGGTCGGCGCCGCGCTCGCCAGCGCGTGCGCAGCGCTCGGCAAGGTTGCCAGAGACGTGACGCTGCTCGCGCAAACCGAAGTTGCCGAGCTAGCCGAGGGAACCGATGACCCCCGGCAAGGCGGATCCTCAGCTATGCCGCACAAGCACAATCCGGTCGCGTCCGTGCTGGTTCTCGGCTGCGCGCGGCGTACTCCCGGCCTGCTGGCGACGCTGGCTGCCGCGGCCGAGCAGGAGCACCAGCGCGCGGCCGGAGCCTGGCATTCGGAGTGGGAGACGCTCTCGGATCTGCTGCGGCTGACCGGATCGGCGGCCTCGTGGTCGGCCACGCTGCTCACCGGGCTGCGCGTCGACGCGGTCAGGATGCGTGTCAATCTAGACGCGTCCCGTGGCCTGCTGATGGCTGAGCACGTAGCGGCAGCGCTGGCGCCCGCGGTGGGCCGGCTTGCCGCGCACGACCTGGTGGCTGCCGCCGCCGCGCGCGCGGCAGAGCACGGCAGCGGTCTCGCCGAGACGTTGCTCGCCGACGCCGGTTCCGCCGCCGCGCTGCGGGCCGCTGGCATCGGCGAGAGCGAGCTTGCCGTCGCGCTCGACCCGGCTGGATATCTCGGCGCGACGGTCGTGTTCATCGGCCGGGCGCTCGCGGTCCACGACGCGGACCCGGGCGCCCCGCGAGAACGGCGACGACAGTGAGGACACCGACCACGGGCAGGACAGGAGAGGAGCGTCGTCCGGTGAACGATGACGAGCGCGCGGCCGCGGGCATGCGCACGCGCCGCGAGGTGCTCGGTGACGATTACGTGGACCACGCCGCGGCGAAGTCTTCCGACTTCACCGCAGCGTTCCAGGACTTCATTACCCGCTACGCCTGGGGCGAGCTGTGGACCAGGCCTGGCCTGTCCCGGCCCGAGCGCAGCATGATCACCATCGCGATGCTGGCCGCACTCGGCCGCGACGAGGAACTGGCGCTGCACGTCCGGGCCGCGCTACGCAACGGCCTTGGCCCGGACGATATCTCCGAGGTCTTGCTTCAGGTGGCCGTCTACGCCGGGGTACCAGCCGCTAACCGGGCATTCGCGATCGCTGCAGCCACCATCGACAGTTATCCGTAGTACGCACAACCGTTCAGATAGCGGCGGTTTGCCGATATCGTGTCCTTGAAGCGGACTTAAGGACGGGTAACACGTGGCGCAGATCGTGACGCTAGCCGAAGCGATTTCGGCGGCTATCCACGATGGCGACACCGTAGCGATGGAAGGCTTCACTCACCTGATTCCGCATGCTGCCGGACACGAGGTGATCCGGCAGCGGCGGCGCGATCTGACCCTGATCAGGATGACCCCGGACATCATCTACGACCAGCTGATCGGTGCTGGCTGCGCGCGCAAGCTGATCTTCTCCTGGGCCGGCAATCCCGGCGTCGGGTCGCTGCACCGGTTCCGGGACGCGGTGCAGAACTCCTGGCCGCGCCCGCTTGAACTCGAGGAGCACAGCCACGCCGGGATGGCGAACCGGTTTGCGGCGGGCGCATCAGGCTTGCCGTTCGGCGTCTTGCGCGGCTATCGCGGCACCAGCCTGCCCGCGCATACCGCTGGCGTCGCCGACATCGTCTGCCCGTTCACCGGCGAAACCCTGACAGCCGTGAGCGCGCTTCGTCCCGACGTCGCGGTGATCCACGCCCAGCGCGCCGACAAGCAGGGGAACGTGCAGTACTGGGGCATCAGCGGCGTGCAGAAGGAGGCCGTGCTGGCCTCGAGCCGGTCGGTGGTCACTGTCGAGGAGATCGTGGACTCACTTGATCCGCGCCCTGGCGCAGTAGTGCTGCCGTGGTGGGCCGTCGGTTACGTCGCGGTCGTTCCCGGTGGCGCGCATCCGTCCTATGCCCTCGGCTACTCCGTCCGCGATAACGACTTCTACCTGGCCTGGGACGCGATCTCCAGGGAGCGGCAGCGGTTCGCCGACTGGCTGGACGAGCACGTCTATGGTCGCTGCGTGCAGGTCGGCCAGACTACGGGCGAATGCTGACCTACACAGCGGACGAGATGATGACAGTGACCGCAGCGCGCTCGCTGCGGGACGGGATGACCTGTTTCGTCGGCATCGGCCTGCCGAGCGAGGCGGCGAACCTGGCCCGCGCGACGCACGCGCCGAATCTCGTCCTGATCTACGAATCGGGAACGATCGGCTCGAAGCCCGGTCAGGTGCCGCTCTCGATCGGTGACGGCATCCTCGCCGAGACGGCCGACTCGGTCGTCAGCGTGCCGGAGATCTTCAACTACTGGCTGCAGCCAGGACGCATCGACATCGGTTTCCTCGGCGCAGCTCAGCTCGACCGCTACGCCAACATCAACACCACCGTCATCGGGCCTAGCTACGACCAGCCCGCTGTCCGGCTGCCCGGTGCGGGCGGTGCGCCGGAGATCGCGGCCGCCTGCCGGGAGGTCGCTGTGGTGCTGCGGCAGTCGCCGCGGACGTTCGCGGAGCGGCTCGACTTTGTCACCTCAGTCGGGTACGGCGACGGTGCGGGTTCACGCAGCCGGCTCGGCCTGGCCGGCGGCGGCCCGCGCCTGGTGATTACCGATCTCGGCGTGCTCCGCCCCGATCAGCAGACCTGCGAGCTCGTGCTGACCGGCATCTACGCCGGAGTTTCTGTCGCGCAGGTGCGGGAGAGCACGGGCTGGGAACTCAGGGTGTCAGCAGAGCTAACCGAGATACCGCCGCCGACCGAAGCTGAGCTGACAGCGCTGCGCGGGCTGGTCGCCGCCGCGTCGCAAGCCGCGAGCCGCTCACCCGCCAGCACATCGCGGGTCGGTGGCCTACCGCCCGCCGCCAGCTCGCGACTTGGCGCCAGCCCCTCACCTGCTGCCAGCACAGCACCACTAGCCTCGCCCGCCGCTGGAGTCGGCGAGTGAGTCCGATCGGGGTAGGAGCCTGTTCATGACCGCTAATGATCAGCAGGACGCTAGCGATCTATTGCTGCCGCGGTACGTGCCGGCGACGGGCGTCCATCCGCCGCTTGACACGCCGGCCTACCAGTCATCCCGGCTGCGCGCACCTGGCCAGCCGCTGGTACCGCTGCCACAGCGACTGACCGAGATCACCGGGCCGCTGCTCGGGCCAGAGCGGGTCACCGCCGCCGACGCGGATCTGACGGCCGGTCACGGCGGCGAGCCGCTTGGTGAGCGGATCATCGTGAGCGGCCGGGTGCTGGACTCCGACGGCCGTCCGGTGCCTGACACGCTGATCGAGATCTGGCAGGCCAACGCCTCCGGCCGGTACGCGCACCAGGTCGACGACCATCAGGCGCCGCTCGATCCGAATTTCACTGGCGCGGGCCGCTGCGTCACCGATTCGCTTGGCCGGTACCGGTTCGTCACGATCAAGCCCGGTGCCTACCCGTGGCGGAACCACTACAACGCCTGGCGGCCGGCTCACATCCACTTCTCGCTGTTCGGCCGGGCGTTCACCCAGCGTCTCGTCACCCAGATGTACTTCCCGGCTGACCCGCTGTTCGCCCTGGACCCGATATTCAACTCGGTCCGCGACCCGCAGGCGCGGTCCCGGCTTGTCGCCACGTTCGACATCGAGCTGACGCAGCCTGACTGGGCGCTCGGTTACAACTGGGACATCGTGCTGCGGGGCCGCAACGCGACCGTGTTCGAGACGGATGAGGCATGAGTCACGGAGGGCACATGAGCCAGGGCATCACGCCGTCCCAGACCGTCGGGCCGTTCCTTGCTATCGGCCTGCCGTGGGCCGACGGGCCGTTCGTGGTGCCGTCTGACACTCCTGGGTCGGTTGTGATCGAGGGCCGGGTGCTGGACGGTGCCGGCCAGCCTGTCCCGGACGCACTGGTGGAAACATGGCAGGCTGACCCGGATGGGCGGTTCGACCATCCCGACGACCCGCGCGGCCCGGTTCCGGCAGCGGCTGGCTTCCGCGGGTTCGGGAGGTCGGCGACCGATCCGGACGGAAACTACCGCATCGTCACTGTCCGCCCGGGGCTCTTGCCCTGCCCTGGCGGCGGGACCGAGGCGCCCCACCTGGACGTTTCCGTCTTCGCTCGGGGTTTGCTTGACCGGGTGGTGACCAGGATCTACTTTCCCGACGAGGCTGAAGCCAACGACGGCGACCCGGTGCTGACGTCCATCGCGGACCCGGTCCGCAAAGCTACCCTGATCGCCATTGATGAGGCGGCTGGCCGCTTCAGGTTCGACATCCGGCTGCAGGGCGAGGGCGAGACCGTCTTCTTCGATGTCTGATGAGAGGCCGTCTGGCACTGGGCCGCTCGCGCTAGCGGCGCCGGTGGCAGGCCGATCGGGCGCGCCGGTGCTAGTTCTCGGCAACTCTCTCGGCACCAGCACCGAAGTGTGGGACCGGCAGGTGCCCGTTCTGAGCGAGAACTTCACCCTGGTGCGATATGAACTGCCCGGTCATGGCGGCTCGGGCGCCCGGCCCGGCCCGTACACGATCGCCGAGCTAGGTGCCGGGGTACTCGCGCTGCTCGACACGCTGGGCGTCGAGCGCGCGGGCTACTGCGGGATTTCGCTCGGCGGCATGATCGGGATGTGGCTGGCGGCGAACGCTCCGAGCCGGATCGCGGCGCTCGGCCTGGTGTGCACCGCAGCGCACCTGCCGCCAGCCGGCGACTGGCGAGAGCGCGCCGGGCAGGTCAGGTCGGCTGGCATGGCTTCGATCTCGGCCGCGGTCATCAGCCGCTGGTTCACCCTGGCCTATGCCGCGCTGGCCCCGGCGGTCGTCGCCGGGTTCCGCGCCGGATTTGAGCGGACCGATCCTGACGGGTACGCGGGCTGCTGCGAGGCTATTGCGGACATGGACTTGCGCCCGGACTTGCCCGCCATCACCGCGCCGACGCTGGTGATTGCTGGCGCTGACGATCCGGCAACCCCGCCCGAGTACGGCGCCGCTATCGCCAGCCAGATCGAGGGCGCGCGGCTGGAGGTGATTCCGGGCGCGGCCCACCTGGCCGCTGTCTCGGCACCAGATCCGGTGACTGCCGCACTCAGCGACCACCTGCTTACGGCGGCCGTGTCTGACGCCGCCTGGCGAGACGAGCGCTAGCATGCGCACTAATGACAACTTCCGGGCGCAGAGCGCACACGTCAGGCGCGGGCAAGCCGTCGGCGGCCATGAGCCAGCCGCCTGCTGGTAGCGACGTGGCCTCCGGCGACGCCAGCCAGCCCCGTGGCAGCCAGCCCCGTGCCAGCCAGCACAGTCCTAGTCAGCACAGTGCTGACCAGCACAGTGCCGAGTTGCACGCTGCGGCACAGAGTGGTCGCGACAGCGACTTCGTCCAGTCGCTGGACCGGGGGCTCGCCGTCATCAGGGCGTTCGGACCCGGCCGGGAGCGGCTGAGCCTGAGCGACGTCGCCAGGGAAACCGGTCTGACCAGGGCTGCCGCACGCCGCTTCCTGCTAACGCTCGTCAAGCTCGGCTACGTGCGCAGCGACGGGCGAGAGTTCTCGCTGCGCCCGCTCGTGCTCGAACTCGGCTATGCCTACCTGTCTGGCCTGGCGATGCCCGAGATAGCGTCGCCGCACCTGGAGGAACTCGTCGCCAAGGTGCGAGAGTCGTCGTCGATCTCGGTGCTGGACGGCCACCAGATCGTCTACGTCGCGCGCGTACCGACCAAGCGCATTATGACGGTGGCGATCTCGGTCGGCACCCGCTTCCCGGCGTACGCGACGTCGATGGGCCGGGTACTGCTAGCCGGGATGAGCCCGGACGACCTCGATAAGTACCTCAGTGAGGCTGATTTCGAGGCATTTACCGCGCGGACGGTCACCGATCCGGACCGGCTGCGAGAAATAGTCCGCGAGGTCGGCCGGCAGGGCTACGCGATCGTCGATCAGGAACTGGAGGAGGGGCTGCGCGCGATCGCAGCGCCTATCCATGGTGCCGGCAACGCGGTGATCGCGGCGATCAACTTGTCCGCGCATGCCAGCCGGGTCAGCCCGGCTGCGATGCGGGCGGTCCTGCTGCCAGCCTTGCTGGAGACCGCCGGCCGGATCGAGGCAGACCTCAGGTCGCAGGGCGCGAGCTGACCATTCCGTAGCAACGGACGCACCGTAGGCCCCATTTCAGAGAGATGGCGAGCCGCGCCTTTTCGCTGCCAATCTGACCCGTTGACACCGATCCGCAAGGCTGGTTAGGTTTCTACATTGCGCATAGTCGTGCGCCACGCGAACACCCGGCTTGGAATCGACCCGCAGTACCCGAGTGCTGGCTGACTGCTCGGGGAGCGCCGGGTCGGCCGGCTGGCGCGGGCGCTGGCCTTGAGGAGACGGTATGGAAGGTCAGGAATCCGGTCGGCTGGCCGGCGAGGATCTCCAGCTCAGCAGGCGTTCGGTGCTTCGGGGACTAGGGTTCGGCGCGGTCGCGGCAAGCGCGGGCGGGCTTCTTGCCGCTTGCGGGTCAGGTATCAAGGGCGCTGGGTCCAGCGCGAGCGGCACTATCAACATCGGCTTCATCACCCCGCTGACCGGGGCCCTGGCCGGCTTCGCCTCCGGCGACCAATTTGTCCTCAGCCTGATTAAGGGCGCGTCGATCTACAAGACCGGCATAAAGATCGGCGGCAAGAAATACGACATCAAGATCAACGTCCAGGACAGCCAGTCGAGTCCGACGAGGGCTGCACAGGTGGCGCAGCAGCTCATCTCGAGCCACGCTGACCTGATTCTGACCACCTCGACCCCGGAGACGACCAACCCGGTCGCGGCGGCCTGCCAGAAGGCGGGCACTCCGTGTTTGTCGACGGTCGTCCCGTGGGAGTCCTGGTACGCCGGCCTCGGCGGCAACCCGGTCAAGCCGACCACCGACTTCAAGTACGTGTCGATGTTCTTCTTCGGCCTGAAGGAGTTCAACGGCTGCTTCGAGCCGATGTGGAACCGCATCCATACCGACAAGGTCGTCGCCTGCCAGTACCCGAACGACTCGGACGGCAATGCTTTCCGAGGCGGGTTCGAGCCGATGATCAAGGCGGACGGCTACACCGCCGTGGACGGCGGTGCCTATGCCGACGGAACGGCCGACTTTACCTCGATGATCTCGCAGTTCAAGAACAAGAACTGCGAGGTCTTCAGTAACTGCCCGCTGCCGCCGGACTTCAACACGTTCTGGAAGCAAGCCTCGCAGCAGGGCTTCAAGCCAAAGATCGCAACGGTGGCCAAGGTTCTGCTGTTTCCGGCCGACTGTGTGGCACTCGGTCCGGCGCTGGTCAACAACATCGCCACGGACTCCTGGTGGGGCCCGTACATGCCGTACAGTTCCTCGCTCGACGGCATGACTGCCAGCGCGCTGGCATCCGCCTACGAAACGAAGTCCGGCCAGCAGTGGCTGCAGGCGCTCGGCTCGACCTACTCGTTGTTCGAGGTGGCCAAGGAGGCGTTCAGCGCGGTCAGTGACCCGCACGACAAGGCCGAGGTCGCCGACGCCATGCACAAGGTGAGCTACACCGGAATGTGCGGCCAGATCGACTTCGCGACCGGGCCGGCGCCGGGCGTCGGGATCATCCCTCCGGTCGGCGTGCAGTGGAAGGCACAGCCGTCCGGAAGCAAGTATCCGGTCGAGATGAAAGTCGTGGACAACTCGTTGAACTCGAGCGTGCCGACTGGCGCCGATCTCGTGGCCACGAATGCCTGATGTGCTTGACAACGCCCCGGCCCTGCTGGAACTCGACCAGGTCAGCAAGAGTTTCGGCAGGGTCGTGGTCGCGGACAACCTGTCACTGAAAGTCCGCACGGAGGACCTGGTCGGGATCGTCGGCCCAAACGGGGCGGGCAAGAGCAGCCTGTTCGGCCTGATCGCCGGCGACCTCCGGCCATCCTCAGGCGAGGTCATCTTTACTGGCGAGCGGGTAACGGGGAAAGACGCGGCCGCCCGGTGCCGCCTCGGCATCGGGCGCACGTTCCAGGTGCCAAAACCGTTCGGCGCGATGACCGTGTTCGAGAACGTGCTCGTCGCCGTGCAGCAGGGGGCCGGCCTGCGCCGCCGGGCAAGCTACTCAGCGGCGGCCGAGGTGCTCGAGCGCACCGGGCTGGCCGCCGACGCCAACGCCCCGGCCGGGCGGCTCGGGCTGCTGTCGCGCAAGCGGCTAGAGGTGGCCAGAGCACTGGCTACCCGTCCGCGACTGCTGCTGCTCGACGAGGTTGCAGGCGGCCTGACCGACCCGGAGGTCGCACAGCTAGCCGCTATCGTCCGGGCGATCTCGGCGGAGCATGTGGCGATCATCTGGATCGAGCATGTCGTGCACGCGCTGACCGCGACCGTGGACCGACTGCTGTGCCTGTCTGGCGGGTCGATCATCGGGGACGGCGCGCCGGCGGAGGTGCTCGCTCTGCCGGCGGTCAAAGAGGTATTCCTCGGCACAGAGGTCTCCGCGGAATTGCGAATGCCGGGAATCAGCCAGGCTGGTCACGAGCCGGCCGAGCAGGAGCCAGCATGACTGGCACCGAAATGACCGGCACCGAAATGACTGGCACCGGCATGGACGGCACCAGCGGGTCCGCGTCGCTGCTCACGGTCGCCGGGCTGAGCGTGCACCATTGCCAGTTGCAGGCGTTGCGCGATGTCAGCCTTGAGGTCCCGGCCGGTCACGTGCACGCGATGATCGGCGCCAACGGCGCGGGCAAGTCGACGCTGCTGCGGACCATTGCCGGCCTGCACCAGCCGACCGCCGGCACGGTGCGGCTGGACGGCAAGGACATCACGGGGTTGCGGCCGGAACGGCGGGTCGCTGCCGGGATCGCGCTGGTGCCCGAAGGCCGCAGGCTCTTTCCTTCGCTATCGGTGGAGGAGAACCTTCTGGTCGGTGCCACGAGCAGGCGGAACGGCCAGTGGAATCTCGAAGCCATCTACGATCTGTTCGGCTGGATGCGGGACCGTCGGCAACAGCGCGCGGCCCAGCTGTCCGGCGGCGAGCAGCAAGCGGTAGCGATCGGCCGGGCGCTTGCGTCGAATCCGCGGGTGCTCCTGCTCGATGAACTATCCCTTGGCCTGGCACCAGTAGTCGTCCGGCAGATCTACGCTCTGCTGCCGCAGCTAGCCGCGTCCGGGATGACCATCCTGCTGGTCGAGCAGGATGTCAGCCAGGCGCTGGCGGTCGCCTCGTACGTGCACTGCCTGCTCGAGGGCCGCGTCACGCTGGCCGGACCGCCTGCGGCGCTGACCGGCGCGCAAATCGAAGCGGCCTACTTCGGGGTCGCTGCAGGCGGCAACGGCAGGTCCGCACCGCCGGGCACGTCTGAGACGGCTGCGCCGGACGCTGATCAACCGCCAGGAGCGCGTACATGACCTGGGTCAATGCGGTGGTGCAAGGCATCATGCTCGGCGGCCTGTACGCGCTGTTCGCGTGCGGGCTCTCGCTGATGTTCGGCGTGATGAAGGTCATCAATCTCGCGCACGGCGATCTCGCAATTGTTGCGGGGTACGTGGCGCTCGGGGTTGTCGCGATCACCCACGTCCCGACAGTGTGGTCGTTCGTACTGGTCGTGCCGATCTTCGCGGCCCTCGGCTATGTGATGCAGCGAACCTTGCTGCAGGCATCGCTGAACCGCGGCGTGCTCACCACGCTGCTGGTGACGTTCGGGCTATCAGTAGTGATTGAGAACGCGCTGCAGCAGTTCCTGTCGGCGAACAGCAGGTCGCTCAACATCGGCTCACTGGTCTCGGACTCATTCAGCATCGGTTCTCATCTCACCATCGCCTACCTCGACCTAGTCATTCTCCTGGTCGCAGCGGCGGTCCTGCTGGGCCTGCAGTATTTCCTCTCGTCGTCGCGCAGCGGCCGGACGATCCGCGCCGTCGCTGACGACCGGGAGGCTGCCCAACTCTCCGGGATCGATTACCGCCACGTGTTCGGTATCGCCGCTGCGATCGCGTTCGGCACGGTGGCCCTGGCGGGTCTCGCCTTCGGCATGTACACGCAGTTCGACCCGACGACCGGCAGCTCGCAACTGCTGCTCTACGCGTTCGAGGCAGTCGTCATCGGCGGGCTCGGCTCGCTCTGGGGAACGCTGGCGGGTGGGATCCTGCTCGGTGTCGCGCAGCAGATCGGGGCGCAATACCACGCGGCCGACCAGATCCTGGCTGGCCAGTTGATGTTCCTGATCATCCTGGTGCTCAGGCCGCAGGGCATCACCAGCCGCAGGGAGCTGGCATGAGCGCGATCGGGAAAGCAACGGAAGCGACCGGCGGCGCCGGCCCGGCTGTGCCTGCGATGCAGGCCGCAGCCGCAATCGTGACGCGGTCGCGCCGGTCTGTGCTGCTGCCAGCGGTTGCCGCAATAGCGGGAGTCGCTGTGCTGGCCTACCTGCCCTACGAGGTCTACTCCGACACCACTAGCTTGCTCGTCCAGTTCTTTCAGCTGCTGATCATGGCGAGCGCGTGGAATCTGCTGGCCGGCTACGCGGGCCTGGTCTCGGTCGGCCAGCAGGCATTCCTCGGGCTCGGCGCGTATTTTGTGGTGCTGCTGGCGAACCATGGCATCAGCCCGTTCACGGCCA
>DASXIA010000380.1:0-9268 GCA_036488155.1 Streptosporangiaceae bacterium
CGCCTGGCTCGGGACGGAAGCTGCGCCGCAACTCGCTGCCAGGAACCTCGGCATTCAGCCGCCACCTGGTGCCCCGCAATCGGTGAGCAGCGCGGAGCCGGGCATGAAGAACCCGTTCCGCCACCGCTGCGCTGGGCTCGGCCAGCTGCCGGTCGCTCAGCAGCTCAGCCCGGCCCACCGGCAGCAGCTCCACCTTCACATCGACCCGGTCCAGCAGCGGCCCCGACAGCCTGGCCAGGTACCGCCGCCGCACCAGCGGCGTACAGGTACACCCGCCGCCGCCCCCGGTCGCCGTCCGGGCGCACGGACACGGGTTAGCCGCCAGCACCAAGGTGAACCGGGCCGGGAACCGCGCTGTCAGCCCTGACCGGGCCACAACAACCTCACCCGATTCCAGCGGCTGGCGCAGCGCGTCCAGAACATCCCTGTCAAACTCCGGAGCCTCGTCCAGAAACAGGCAGCCGTGATGTGCGAGCGACGCCGCGCCAGGCCGGATCACGCCACTGCCGCCACCCACGATCGCTGCCTTAGTCGCAGTGTGATGCGGAGCGCAAAATGGCGGCTCAGTCACCAGCGGCCGGTCCGGCTTCAGCGCGCCTGCCACCGAGTGAATCGCGCTTACCTCCAGCGCTGCTGCCGGCTCCAGCGACGGCATGATTCCAGGCAGCCTCTCCGCCAGCATGGTCTTCCCTACCCCAGGCGGCCCTAGGAGCAGCATGTGGTGGCCGCCGGCCGCGCAGATCTCGGCGGCTCGCCTCGCGACCGGCTGGCCGACCACATCAGCAAGGTCACCGTGCGGGCCTGTGCTTCCCTCCTCCGGTGCCACCGCGGCCAGTCCGGCACCGGAGTCCACCACCCGCGCTCCCCAGCCGGGCGTGACCGGGCCCCCGGCGCGCAGCCAGCCGATCAGCCCGCTCAACGTGGGCACGGAGACAACCCGCACCGCTGGCACTAAAGCTGCCTCCGCGGCGTTCTCCACGGGCACCACAACCCGCCCGAAGCCGGCACCGGCAGCGGCGGCGATCGACGGCAGCACGCCCGGCACGGCACGGATCCTGCCATCAAGACCAAGCTCGCCAAGGAAAACCGTCCCGGCAAGGCAGTCGTCTGGCAGCATTCCATCCGCCGACATGACCGCCACAGCGATCGCCACGTCGAAGCCACTGCCGCGCTTGGGCAAGCTGGCAGGTGACAGGCCGACAGTGATCCGGCGCATCGGCCAGTCGTGGCCGCTGTTAATGACTGCGGACCTGATGCGATCCCGAGCCTCCCGCAGCGCCGTGTCGGGAAGGCCAATGAGCTGCAGGCCGACCAGGCCGTTCTCAATATCGGCCTCGATCTCAACCACATGTCCCTGAACCCCGGCCAGCGCTATTGCATACGTGCGGGCGAGCGCCATCTCCCACCACCTCCGGTCCCGACAGTGCCCGAGGTGACCTCCGCCTTGCGCTACGCACCACCTGACTGTGGACGGTTGGCCACAAGCCGACATGCGCTGTGGACGACTGCGCGCATGCCGTCGGCGCACCAGCCGGCCGTCGAGCAGAGGCCCGCTTAGCTAGCCGAAGGTCATGCCGCCGGTGTCGGTCTCACTGCCGTCGCCACGGATCAGGTAGCACTCGTACCCGTCGAGGCCGGTTATGAGGCGGAGCACGTCATCGCCGCCAACCGCCAGAGCGGTCGCGATCGCGTCAGCCGTAGCGAGGCTTGGCCCGGTGACCGTCGCCGAGGCAACAGGAGCAATCTGCTTGCCGGGTGGGCTGTACAGATGCTGGGCGCGCTCATAGCGCCCGGACGTAGCGATCGCCGCAGTGACGCCGGTAACGATCGCCGCCAGCCCGTCGGGCCGCCACGGATGGCGGATACCGATCCGCCATCCAGTGCCGTCTGAGCCGGGCGGCTGGCCAAACACTGCGATGTCGCCGCCACCGTTGACCATCGCGGCTGCGATACCGGCGTCCTTGAGCACACCGAGCGCCCGCTCCACCGCCCAGCCCTTGACCAGTCCGGTCGGGTCGACGCCGCCGGGCGCGGCCCACGGGTCGAACCAGCCGTCGGTCGCCCTTCGCGCTGCATCGCACTGCCGGAGAACCTCGGCCACTTCCGCTGGCAGATCCCCAGGCTGCGCCTCGCCGCGGCGCATCCGGCTCACCGGGCTCTGCGAATTCCAGGTGCTGAAGATGTCGTCCGCTCGGTGGAGAACCGCGCACGCCGACCGGATTGCGGCCGCGGTCACGTCACGCGGCTTATCGCTGACCACCGAGAAGGAGACCGCGGTGCCCATGACTAGCTCCGCGTGCCGGATGAGGTGAGGCTCACCGCTCAGAGGGCCTGCCCGGAAGGCGGCTGTCGGAACGCCCGATGGTGACGTCATGCCTAATGGAGCTTGTCGAGCGCTGCCTGCAGCGACGTCGCATACGCCTGGCTCGTGTAGGTGGCTCCGCTGACGCCATTGATATGCGCGCTCTGAGCGGACAGTACCTCGTTCCGCAACATCGGGATCGCTTGCGCGGCGAGTTGCTGGGAATAGGACTCGGCGGTCTGGATGAGTGGCACCGCCACATTGATGATCTTGCCAGAGCGTACCGTTACCCGGACCGCCAGTTCCCCGTAGCCGTACTGCTCGGTCGCGCCGGTGGCCGTCCGGATAGTGTTGCCGCCAGCGTTCTGGGAAGCGGCCCCATGCCTCGACCCGGAGCCGCTGCCGGACTTTCCCTGGCTGTGCGAGGCCGTGCGGCCTGAACCCGTACCGGACAGCGCACCCACGGACGATGACGGCGGGTGGGTATGGAAGATCAGTATTCCGGTCAGCCCGGCGATCGTGCCTGCGGAAACGAACAGCGGTACCCGCTTCATGGTGTCGTTCTCCTACTGGCGATCACGACGGCTGGCTTCATAGAGCGAACGCCTCATGGTGGATGGACTCGTCCGCAACGCCGAGGTATTTGACCATCTGGACCAGGTCGGCAACGAACCCTTCGGGACCGCAGATGTACACGTCCCGTTCTACGATGTCAGGCACCATCCTGGCCAGCGTGCGCTCATCGAGCCGGACTCGGTCCCGGCCGCCGACGATCTCGTGCAGCTCGCCGCGCTTGTGGCGGACCAGTTCCCCGATCTCCTGCCGGAGGACCAAGTCGGCTTCCCTGCTGGCACGGACAAGGACTACCGGAGCGCTGCGCTTCGGCAGATCCTCCAGCAGGGAACGCAGCGCGGTCACGCCGATGCCCCCCGCGATGAGCAGCGCCCGCGACTGCTGCTGGGCATGCCGGGTGAACGCGCCGTACGGGCCCTCGATCGCGACCTTAGTTCCCGGACGGAGCCTGGCCAGGCTGCCCGAATGATCACCGACGTTCTTCACCGTCAATCGCAGGTGCGGCGGGCGTGGCAAGGCAGACAGCGAGTACGGATGAGCCTGCCACCACATGCCGGGTGTGAGGAAGCGCCAGAACAGGAACTGCCCGCCGGAAACGGGCAACCGGTCCAGTTGCCGGCCACGCAGGATCACTGATACGACGCCGGGCCCCTCCGGCCGCACCTCGACAACCTCGAGCTGATGGCGCAGCGTCCGGATGATCGGCAACGCGAACCGGTAGCCCAGCACCACCCCGGCAGTGGCGATCCACACCAGAGCCCAGACGACCTGGGTGAGCGGATGTCGGACAAACGATGGCCCGAGCGCGATCACGTGCGCATAGGACAGCGCCAGCGCGAGGTACATGAAGAGGTGGATGAGCCACCATCGTTCGCGCGGCAGCCGGTGCCGGATCGCGCGGATGGACACCACTCCGATCGCGCACATGATCCCGAGCGCCACAGTAGCGATCAGGACGTCGGGGTACTGGCCGATCACGACACCGGTCTCGTGCCAGATGCCGCTCCTTGCCGCCTGCGCGTAGCCGACAGTGATGAAGATCGCATGCGCGATGAGCAGGCTGATCGGCCATGGCGCCAGCCGCCGGTGCCACCGGAGCAGGCCATCCTGGCCAAGAACGCGCTCGACAAACGGGATCCGGCTGACCAGCAGCACCATCACCAGGGCCAGGTAGGTTCCAACCAGCCCGGTGAAGCTGCCGAGGAAGGTAGCAGCACCGCCAGAGGCGGCGAACCCGGCTCGCGTCTCGGCCGTCAGCGCGAGGCCGACAGACACGCCCAGGCCCACGCCGACCACGACCAGCGCGGCCTTCACAGCCGCGGGCCTCGGTGCCGGACCAGCACCCGGCGCCCCGCGGTCACGGCGCGACCGGCGCGACGCCGTAGGCGACGGGCGGAATTGCGCAGCGCGAGCGCTCATGCTGCCAGACAGTCCCAGGCCAGCCTGGCCCGCACATGAGCACAACCTCTGTCGATGCTCTGAATTCGCTGACTGCCCAGCGGCGGGAACATGGCAGTTATTCTCGGGCTGCCGCCTTACTATCCGATGAACATCGGCCACCAGTCCGCGATCTGCCCGAGGTTTGCCGGTTCACAAAGCTCATCCAGGAAGCCGCGGAGCCACCTGGTCTGCCTTACTGATGCGGCCCCTCGCAGGGCCGCCCGCCTGACCCGCCCAATTGGTGTGCGTACTCCGGTGACTGGCCAGCATCGGTCAGTGGCGCGAATAGTCGGCAGGACGCGGCCGGGCAATAGACCGCACGCTGTCCGCGGCAGGGCCAGACACTTCGCTGACGTGCCCCACGCTAGTGCTCGCCGCGCTCGCGCAGGACCGCCGGGGCCGCGACCGGTCCCTCCGCGCAGCGGCACGCTGGAGGGCTTCTATCTCGCTCTCATGCCACCAAGGGCTGGCCGCCGAGTCGGGCCTCAGATCGAGCGACGCCCTTGTTGCGGACGCCCGCCGCGACGCATCAATGCGTTCTTTGAAGCTCCGACGCTCTGATCTCGGCGCCAGCTCAAGATGTGTCTTGCTGCGGGCTGGTCCGCAGGCACCCGGCAACGCCTGCGCACGGTCGGATGTCTTGGCACTAAGGGGCGGGGTCATCACCAGACAGGCAAGATGGATCAATCGGCTAAGTCGCGAGACTGGAGCGCCTCATCGAGTGGTACCAGGCCCTGCTGGAGGCCGAAAATTGCGGCCTGAGTGCGGTCTTGGAGGTCCAGTTTGGTGAGGATGCTGGAAACGTATGACTTCACGGTCTGTTCGCTGATCGACAGCTCGCGGGCTATTTCGCGGTTGGACCGGCCGCGGGCCAGCGTCGCCAGCACGTCACGTTCCCGTGCCGACAGTCTTGTCAGCGGCCCGTTGTCGCCCAGTTCCCGCAGCCGGTTGCCCAGCAGGGCGGTCACACCGGGGTCAAGGATGCTGCCGCCCGTTGCGGCCGCCCGGACCGCGTCGGTGACCCGGTCGATCGCAGCGCTCTTCGGCAGATAGGACAAAGCGCCCGCCCGAACCGCGTCGATCGCCTCGTCATCACCGCTATAGGAGGTCAGCACGACAACCGCCGGTCCCGGCTCGCCGGTTCGCAGGGCGTCCAGTACCCGTTTGCCGTCAAGCACGGGCATCACCATGTCCAGCAGGACGACGTCGGGCGACAGCTTGCGGATCGCCTCCAGAGCGGCCCGCCCGTCACCAGCCTCGCCGACCACCTCGACATCGGGTTCCTGCTCGAGCACGAACCGCAGCCCTTCACGCACCACCTGGTGGTCGTCCACGATGAGGACTCTGATCACATCGTCACCCGGACTCTCGTGCCCTTCGACGGAGCGCTTTCCACGTGAATCACGCCGCCGAGTTCCTCAACGCGCTCGCGCATCATCTGCAATCCCATGCCGCGCCGCTCGGCGACCTGGCCGAGGTCAAAGCCCACACCATCATCGCGGATGGTGATGGTAACTCTGTCCCCCGCAGGGGCGACTGTCACGTCGATTGTCTGTGGTCGGCCGTGCCGGACGGCGTTGCCGAGCGCCTCCTGCACGATGCGCAGGATGGCGTGCTCGACCGGAGGGCTCAGGTCCGGTACCTCTATCCGCGCGACAACCGAGACGCCGAGCTGCGTCTCATAGTCCCGGCACATCTTCGTCAAGGCGACGGCGAGGCTTGCGGTCTCGAGTGCCACGGGTCGCAGTTCCATCAGCATCGCCCGCATTTCCCGGCGAGTCCGCTCCAGGGCGACTTCCATGGATTCGGCTTGCAGCTGGAGCTTGGTGCCGGGCGGCAGCGCCTTGCGCAGGCCGGTGGCCACGAGGCTGGCAGAGAACAGGTCCTGCGAGATGGAGTCGTGCAGCTCGCGTGCGATTCTGGTCCGCTCGGCGCGCTGGGCCAGTGAGCCGGCCGCGTCCCGCTCGGCCTTCACCGCGTGCTCTAGCCGCTCGGCCATGACATTGAACGCCTGCTCCAGCTGGCTGATCTCATCCGCGCCTGATGCCGGGATCCGCGCTTGAAGGTCACCCGCTGCCATGGCCTTCGTTCCCAGCGCTAGCCGCCGGATCCGCCGGATCGGCTGGCGGGTGGTGAACAGCCCGAACACGGCGCCGACCGGGACCAGCAGGGCGAGAATCAGCGCGCCCGGCGCAAGGAGCCAGCCGCTGACCTGGGCGACGACTCGCTGATCCTGCGAGGAGCCCGCAGAACCTGGCACGACGGGCTGGAGGCCCAGCAGCTCTTCATATGCCAGGCCTATCAGCCTGGTGTTCCTGGTCGCAGGATCGATGAGCTCTACAGGTGCGACAGCCCACGCATGGACCTTGCCGTTGATCGTCTTCGAGCCGCTGGCCGGATGGCCAGTGACGGCATACCCAGGTAGTTCTCGCGTAACTAGCCCCGTCCCGGACACCACCTGGCCGTCGGCGGTCGCCAGCACCCTGGCCACCTCTGTGGCGCCACCCTGAACGTTCTGCGTATTTGCACGGGGCCGCGCAGCGCCGGATGCGAAAACGTGCGCAGATGCGTCGCCGAGCAGCGTGCGATCGCTCAGGGCTGGCTGCCTTGCCGCGGTGACGCTCACTGCTGCCACGGCCTTCGACGCGGTTCCCGTCGCGGCGCTCGCCGCCTTTGCCTGGGTACTGGCAGCCCATGCCTGCTCTGCTCGCCGCTGGGCCACCAGGATGCTGTCCCGGTCGGAATGCACGCGGGAGACAAAGACCGCGACCAGGATAGCCTCGACGACCAGCACTGCCAGGGCCGAAACCAGCACGTAAGACGCGGCCATCCGGTACCGCAGGCCGAACCGTGTGAACATCGGGGCCGTCCATCAATAAATAGGGACAACTGCGGACAGGTTACTGATCTGCTGGTGCGAGGACCATCACGTCGTGCGCAAGGCCTCGCTCGGAGTGATCCGCGTGGCGCGCAAGGCTGGGTAGAGTCCGGCGATGGCTCCGGCAGCAAGCGCGACGAGCACGCCGCCCCACAACGTCCATGGCGGAACCAGAACGGCCCAGCCACGGTAGCGGGCCACGGCGGCGGTGATGCCCACGCCGGCCACGATGCCGGCGACGCCGCCGAGGAAGGAAAGGACGAGCGACTCGGCAAGGAACTGGATCGCCACGTGAACGCGGGCGGCCCCAAGCGCACGGCGCAGTCCTATTTCCGAGCGCCGCTCCAGGACTGAGATGACCATGACGTTGGCGATGCCTACGGCTCCGACCAGCAGCGCGATAGCTCCGAGGCCAAGTATCAGCGAACCGCTCGCATCCTTGACCGCGATCTGAGCGGCGAGCGCGTCGGATGGCTGGCTGACGTTCACCTGAAAAGGGTTCTCCGGGTTGGCCGTGGCGGCCAGCAATTGGTACACGCCGGTTACGTGATCCGGGCTAGCCCGCACGTAGATCCGGCTGGGGTGGCCGTCGTACCCGAGCAGCCTGGCCGCCGTGCCGAAGGAGACCAGCGCAGATTCGTCGATCTCAGGTGCGAGCGGCATGGGCTTGAGGATGCCAGAGACGGTAAACCACCGTCCGCCAAGCCACACCTTGCTGCCAGGGCCGGTGGTTGTCACGCCGAGCGTGGTCGCCGCGTCGTAACCGAGGACGGTGGTGGCAACCGGGGCCGTGGTCAGGAACCGTCCGGTGAGCAGCGACCCGTTCAGTGTGGCGAGCAGGGCGCTGTCGCAAGCCCGGACCGATCGGCCGCCGGTCAGCCCGACGGGGACATGATCGTTGCGGAAGACGTTGACGGAGGTCAGCTGGGCCGTTGGCGCCACGGACTGGACGTGCCCGATCAGCCTGATCATCTGCGCCGCGGGTGCCGGGAGCTCCGCCTCCACGCCGCTGATGTCCTGGCCGTTGGTCACCGTGAGGAGGTTCGTACCGAGCTGGTTCAGTTGCGCGAGCAACTGGGACTCGCTGGACCGGGTGACGCCCAGGACCGCCACGATCGATGCGATTCCGATCGCGATGCCTGCTCCGGACAGCAGTGCCCGGACCTTGCGGGATCGCAGCGCGAGGATGGCGAGCGGGACGAGGTCGGCTAGGCGCAGAGCGCTGCGGCACGGTTCACGGTGCGTCATTGGGCGGGCACCTCCACCCGCTCGCCCGCGGCCAGGCCCGGCCCGGAGATCTCGGCTAGCCCGGCGATGTCGTCGAACAGCCCGACGGTGACCGGGACCTGCCGGGCGTTTCCGCCGCCCACGACGACCACGTCATACCCGCCATCGCTGGTAGCGCGCAAGGCGACGATCGGCACCGCGAGCACATTTTTGTCCACGTTCGCGGTGATCGCCACCTGGACCGCAGCCTGATCGAGGAATCCGCTGACCGTGCCGTGCACTGTGACAGTGACCTGCACCGATGGCCCGCCGCTGGTACTGGACCCACCCGCGCCGGATCCGTTTGTGCTACCGGACCCACCCGCGCCGGACCCGCTCGTGCTGCTGGGCGAACTGGCGACTGCGCCGACCGCGGTGATGGTGCCCGTCCGCTTGGTGACACCGTCCGGCAGGATCACCACGGCCGGGTCGCCAACTCGTACGGTAACGCTTGCGGACGGCACCTCAACGGTCACTGTCGGCTGGGTACTCGAGGCCTCTTCGACCGGGCTCCCTGGCTGGACGGGCGCGCCAGGCGTGACGTCCTGACCAGTGACCCTGGCCGCACCGGGCAAGAACACGACCTGGCCAAGCCCTACAGTGCCGGTCACCGGCAGATGAGCGGCTAGCTGCCAGCATCTGACCGCCAAGACCGTGGCGTAAGAAAAATGCGGGCCGACGGTAAGGCCGGCCCCGCAGCCCAGAGCCTTCAGGTTGGCCTGCAGTTGCCGGACGTCCGGTCCGTCGGTCATGCCCAGCTGAAATGTCCGCCACACCGGGCGTCGGCCGTACATAAGCATCACCGGGGT
>DASXIA010000396.1:0-8789 GCA_036488155.1 Streptosporangiaceae bacterium
CCGGGTTCCTGCTCGCCCGCGGCATCAAGACGCTCGCCCTGCGGGTTCGTGCCCAGAACGACAACGCTGCGGCGCTGGCCGGCTTCCTCGCCGGACATCCAGAGGTCGCCGCCGTCAACTACCCCGGACTTGCCTCGCACCCGGATCACGCTCACGCCGCGGAGCTGCTGTCCGGGTTCGGCGGCATGCTGAGCCTGCGGCTGCGCGGCGGCGAGGCAGCTGCGCAGGCCCTCCTGGACGCGGTGCGGTTGCCGTCCGTAGCGCCGAGCCTGGGCGGTGTGGAGACGCTGATAACGCGGCCGGCCACCACCTCGCACGCCGGGATGAGCCCCGAGGACCGGGAGCGGCTCGGCATCACTTCCGACCTGATCCGGGTCAGCTGCGGCATCGAGGGAACGCAAGACCTGATCGCCGATTTCGACCAAGCTCTGGCCAAGACTCAGCGCTAACTCAGTCTCGCGTACAGTGTGTTCGACGCGACTGGCGCAGGTGGGCAAACCACCAGGGAGCGAAGGGAGCGGGAGCCGAACGCCGGGGCTCTCCTCGTCGAACCCGAGGAGGTCGCCTTGGAACTGCGCTACGGCATCAACCCCGAACAGCTCGCCCGAGCGGGCGCCATCGATGAATCTGCGCACCCGATCCGCCTCCTGTCAGGTCGCCCGTCTTACATCAACCTCCTTGACGCGCTGAATGCCTGGCAGTTCGTCCGCGAAGCTGCATCCGCTCTTGGCCTCCCGGTGGCCACGTCGTTCAAGCACGTGTCGCCAGCCGGCGCTGCAGCGTCGGGTCATATCGATGCCGTGATGGAAGAAACCTGGGCTGTCGAATCCGGCGCCCTCAGCCCAGCAGCCAGGGCGTACATCCGCGCCAGGGACTGCGATCCGAAGTCGTCTTTCGGCGACTTCGTCGCAGTGTCGGAGCCTGTTGACTGCTCACTCGCTCGCGTCCTCGCCTCCGTCATCTCGGACGGAGTCATCGCTCCGGGATTCGAACCAGGAGTCATGGACGTCCTGACCAAAAAGAAGGGCGGCTCCTACGTCGTCATCGAAGCCGCTAGCAGCTTCCGGCCGCCTGGCTGGGAGAGGCGTGAAGTGTTCGGCCTTGAACTTGAGCAGCAGAGCACGCTGACCCCCATGACCGCGGAGGTCATTCGGGCCGGTACCGCTTCGGTGCTGCCGGAGAGCACCGTAGCCGATCTCGTTCTTGCCTCGATCACCGCTCGCTACACCCAGTCGAACACAGCCGCCTACGCAAAAGCGGGCATGGTGCTCGGCGTGGGTGCCGGCCAGCAGTCACGAGTCGATTGCACGAAGCTCGCCGGAGCAAAGGTGGATACCTGGTGGCTGCGGCGCCACGAGGACGTCCGGTCACTTCGTTTCGGGTCCAGCGCGCGGCGCCAGGACCGGATCAACTGGCAGCTTCGTTACATCGAAGGAGACCTGACGACCGACGAACGGCGACGAATGCGCGAAGTCATCGGTGAGGTACCCGAGCCGATGTCCGCCGGGAAGCGATCGCAGTGGCTCCAGCAGCTGACAGCTGTCGCGCTGGCGTCCGACGGCTTCCTTCCGTTCCGTGACAACATCGATCAGGCCGCTCGCCATGGCGTTCGTTACATCGCTCACCCCGGCGGTTCGACGCGGGCGGAAGAAGTCGAGAAGGCATGCGACGAGCACGACATCCTGCTTGTCAATACCGGCATCCGGCTCTTCCATCACTAGCCGGCAAACCACGGCCCGCTGTGACGCAACTCCTACCTGGCAGGAGCCTGCTCTCAGTCGCTCTCCTCGCCCTCGAACCCGATGAGCCAGTGCAGACCGTAGCGGTCGATGACTTGCCCGTCGGATCCGCCCCACGGCCGGGTCTGCAAGTCGTCCACGACCCGGCCGCCTTTGCTGAGACCGGTAAACCAGTCGCGCAGTGTCGACGGAGCGGCAGTCCCGAGAAGGGCCAGCATCATGCCCTCGGATCTGAATGGCGGCTCGTCCGCGGTCACGTCGGCGCCAAACAGTGCGATGGGTCCACCCGTGAGGTAGCCGTGGGCGATGGCATCCGCCGGACCGTCGGTTCGGTTGAACTCCGCGAAAGTGTGCAACTGAACTGCACAGCCAAAGACTTCACCGTAGAACGTCAAGGCGTCACGAGCAGTGCCGGGAAAATGAACGTAGGGCGTCGGGTCTGCCATGGATCGAATCTAATGCACCGATTGGCCGGGACGCCCCGTTATCGGCATTCTGCGAGCGTCCCTTTCGCGCTGGCCGATGCCTAGCTTCGATAATCTCCGTTCAGGTTTCCTCCGCTGGCTTGTTGATCTAGACCCTGCCGCCGGTTTCTTGTCGGCCGCCTCGGTGGTGAGATGTTCGAAACTTTTCATCAGCCGAGGTGCGAGTTGCTCAGCGAGCGCTGGCGCGAGCGCCTCGGCCAGCTCGGATGCGAATACCTCGGCAACCAGGAGCCGTTCAAGCATCGAGGTTCGCGAGTCGCCCCGCATGGATCCGAAGGCCGTCTCGTACAGGGCAGCAGTGGTCGCCGCGCCGCGCATCGACGGCTCGGAGGACGCTCCGGAGTCACTGAGAATGTCGCGGATCAAGTCGTCGATCAACGCCTCGACTTGGTCCTCGCCTGTCTCCTTGGATGATTCAACCGCCATGGCAGATCCTTGCCTTTGCTGTCGTTCCTATTGCTCGGCCCGCGTTTCGTCAGTGCTGCGTCATAGCGAGCCGTAACCGGGCCATGGCGGCAAGCAGCAGGGGGTTCTCCATGATCGTGTCGTCTTCCTCCTCGCGGCGGCGCATGAGGGCGGCGAGCATGAGCGGATGGTCCATAATCCGGTCGCCGCGTTCTTTGCGGCGGCGCATGAGGGCGGCGAGCATCATCGGGTTTTCGATGATCGTGTCGTCATCCTCCTCGCGGCGGCGCATCAGTGCGGCGAGCATGATCGGATGGTCGATAAGCCGGTCGCCCCGGTCCTTGTGCCGGTGGGCGAGCGCGGCCAGGAGCAGCGGGTGGTCGATGACCGGGCCGTCCTCATCGTCCCGGCCCATAAGCGAACTAAGGAGCTCTTCCTCGGCGACCTCGGTCATGATTGTTTCCCTTTCAGGCGATTGTCCTGGCATCACGGGATCCCGACGGCCCCGCAGGCGGCCAGGCAGCCGTCCGTAGGCGCGTCGGTCAATGGCCAACATCTGCCCGCAGCCGGGTGCACCGACATCACCCGGTCAGAGTGAACTTCTAGGCTGACTGCATGCATGGCAGTTGCGCTGCCGTAGACGTCTGCTACCTGCCGTCCGGTGGTGCTCGGGCGGCTATCGTCGTCGCGGCCGGTCCCGACTTTGCCGTAGTAGACGCCGAGTGGACTGCTGAGGTGTCTGTAGCGGCGCCATACCGTCCGGGCCAGTTCTTCCTGCGGGAGCTACCACCGCTGCGGGCCGTGCTGGCCGACGCCGGGCCGCTGCGCCTGATCGTCGTGGACGGCTATGTGGATCTTGATCCAGCTGGCCGCCCAGGTCTGGGAGCCCATGTGCATCACGAGTTCGCGGTTCCCGTGATCGGCGTGGCGAAAACTGCGTTCCGCACAGCCACGCACGCGATCTCGGTTACCCGCGCCGGCTCGGCACAGCCGCTGTTCATCACTGCTGCCGGGCTTTCGCGCGAGGAGGCCGCCTCGCTGGTTCGCGGGATGGCTGGACGTTACCGGCTGCCCGATGCGCTGCGCCAAGCGGACGCGCTCGCCCGCGGCGCCCGGCCAGCCGGCCGCCTATTCGGCTCGCGTTAGCGAGGCACTGCGCCGGGTGCGGGACTAGCGGGCCCGGCCGCCCTTATGGCGGGCGTGTCGTCGCGCAGGTCAGCTTCCGGCAAGCGCATCCAGCGGTACCGCCGGGTCGCGAAGCGCGTCGATGTCTGCAGGCTGACCAGACCGGACCAGCGCCTGGATTCCGTCGGTAACATCCCAGACGTTCACGTTCATGCCGGCCAGCACGCGTCCGCCCGCACCCAGCCAGAAGGCGATGAACTCGCGCCCGTCGACGTCGCCGCGGAACACGACTTGCTCGTAACCGCCGGGCTCGACGTAGCCGGAATACTCCATCCCCAGGTCGTACTGGTCCGTGAAGAAATACGGCACCCTGTCATAGCTGATGTCCTGGCCGGCCATGGCCTTGGCCGCGGCCTGCGGCTGGTTGATCGCATTGGCCCAGTGCTCGACCCGGATGTACTTGCCGACCACGGGATGGAAAGCACACGCGACGTCTCCGGCGGCGTAGATGTCCGGGTCGGATGATTGCAGCTGAGCGTTCGTGACGATGCCGTTGCTCACCTCCAAGCCTGCGGCAATCGCGAGTTCGGTGTTCGGCGTGATCCCGATCCCGACAATGACCGCATCAGCATCCACGTGGCTGCCGTCAGCCAGCCGAACGCCGTTGGCGTGGCCCCCGGTCCCGGTGATCTCAGCTACCTGGACGCCGAAGCGCGAGTCAACTCCGTGGTCGCGGTGCAAAGCCGCGAATACCTGCGCGACCTCGGGTCCGAGCGGGAGCAGTAGCGGCAGATCGGCGGCTTCAAGCAGGGTGACCTCGACGCCGGCCGTCCGCGCTGCCGCAGTGACCTCGAGGCCGATCCAGCCAGCCCCGATGACTGCGATGCGCGATGCCTGGCTGAGCACCGATTTGATCCGGTCGCTATCCCCGACGCTGCGCAAGTACAGCACGCCATCGAGCTCAGCGCCCGGCACCGGCAGCCGGCGCGGCGACGATCCGGTAGTCACGAGCAGCTTCGTGTAGCCGACCCGGCTGCCGTCCGCGAGTATCACGTCATGCGCCGCGCGGTCAATGCCGCTAGCCACCGCGCCAAGCCGCAGGTCGACATCGGAATCGGCATACCACTGCGCCGGGTGAACGTAGATCTTCTCTCTGCCGGTCTTGCCTTGCAGGTAGTCCTTGGACAACGGTGGCCGCTCATACGGCAGCTCGTCCTCGGCTCCGATGAGAACGACCCGGCCGTCGAACCCCGTCGCTCGCAGCGCCTCAGCGGCCTTCGCGCCGGCCAGACTGGCTCCGACTATGAGGTAGGTCATGTCCGCAGTCATCGAGTTCTCCGTTCCCGTCGCGGTTACCGGCGACTGCCGGATCGCGCTGGCCTACAGCAGGCACCTGGCCAGACCCAGCATCCCACTGCGGGCTGGCGAAAGGACCGACGCCAGCCCGCTGCTCGCGCCCCGCGGAATTCCAGCCGGTCAGGAGTAGTCGGCGCTAACCCGGCGCGCAGCACCGTCGACGGTGACGAGGCCGCCGTGCGGGATGATCCACTGCGGGCGAGTGTGGCCAAAAGGGACGCCAACGCACACGACGGCACCGGGGTTGTACCGGCCGACGATCTCGACGACGATGTCGCGCTGCTCAGTGCGCAACCGGGCGCGTTCTTCGGCAGGCGGGCGGTGGCTCTGATCGGAGACGGGCGGGCGGGCGGCGAGCACCGCATCGACCGCGCCGAGAATGCCCCGCTCGCCGAGTGAGCGGAGGATCCGTCCGACTTCGACCGCAGCTGGCAACTCCTCTGAGGTTTCGACGATCAGTACCCCTCCGTCGAGTACACCTGGGTCGAACGGGAATCGCCCTGCGGTGAGGATCCATTGAATGACCTCAAGGCATCCGCCCCAGGCAACGCCGGTCACTGACCGGGCCGGGCCATGCCAGCTCCACGGCTGCGTCGGCTCGCGTTCTCCGAATGATGTCAGCGCGCCCGGGTCTGCCCAGTCGACACCGAAGTCTTCTGATTCTCCCGGATCGGTGATCTCGAGCGTCTCACCGGTGATGAGAGCCGCGCGCAGGGATCGTGCGTGGATGTCATCGACGCCAGGCCCAGGGCCGAGGTGTACCTGCGACGATCCGCCGTAGAAACTAGCGATGCCGTTCGCCCACAACCAGTGATGCAGGTTGGTGTTGTCGCTCGTCCCGAGAAAGGGCTTGGGATCGCGCCGGGCTAGCTTGGCGTCTAGGTGCGGGATGACGGTGATCTCGTCATCCCCGCCGATGGCCGCGAGGATGCCGCGGATCGCCGGATCAGCAAACGCGGCATTGACGTCCGCGGCCCGAGCCTGCGGTGTCGCTCCGACCTGGCGCGTCGTCGGGTACTCGACCGGGATCAGCCCGGTCACTTCGGTGAGCCGGCGCAGCGCCTGCTCGTGGACTGCGGGATAAGCGCCGGGCGCCGCGAACGATGGCGACAACACCGCGATGCGCTCGCCCGGACGGGCCTTAGGCGGGTGGACCAGGTCGTGTGACATCGCGCTATCGAAGCACAGGCCCGGCACTGCGCACACGTCAATATCTCCGGCCAGAAGTTGCGGTTCGCAACCTCCTGCCTGCGATCTCGTCTTAACCGTTGGGTGCGGCATGCCGCAAATCTGCGACCGCGAGACGCGCCCGACGGGGTGAAGGAGATGGCGACATGGCCGGCAAACACAATCCAGCTGGATGGCCGCGACGTTCGCGGTTGCTACCGTACGCGGCGCTGCTGATCGCCGCGGCTTCGCTTGCCGCCGCGTGCGCCCACCAGATTCCCGCCGGGAACGGCGCTGATGCCAGGCCGGCGGCCCGCCTGGCCATCGCGGAGCCCGGCGCGCCCGCGGCAAGCGCTCACCGGCTCGCCCTCGTTTCGGCCAGCTTCACCTCTCCGTCAAAGGGGTGGCTGCTGGCCGTGCCGCCATGCGCGCTGAATACCAAGCCCTGCCGGATTCTGCTGCTGCGCAGGACGACCGACGGCGGCAAGACCTGGGCTGACAAGCCAGCGCCTGATGCGCCGTTTGCATCGCCTGGCTCTGGTGGCGACGCGGTTGGCAGCATCCTCTTCACTAGCTCGCGCGACGGCTGGGCTTTCGGGCCTGGTCTATGGCAGACCCGCGATGGCGGCGCCACGTGGCGCCGGCTCAGCATTCCCGGCGGGCCTGTCCTGACCATGGCAGCCGGAGACGGCCGCGTGCTCGCGGCCACCGGCAGGTGTACCGCCTCCGGCCAGGATTGCCGGTTCGGCGTCTACACGTCGCGGACGGGTTCGACGACCTGGCGCCCCGTCCCGGCCGCGACCGCACGAGGCGCCGGGGCGCCCGCGCTTTTCGTGGCCGGGCACACCGGTTACCTAGCTAGCAACCTGCCGCTCCATGGCAGGACTGTGTTGCTGGCAGGCCCGGTAACCGGCTCGGCACGGTGGCGGCCGCTCCGGAACAACCCGTGCATGCGTCCTTCGTCGATGGCGGTCGCCGCAGCGGCAGGCGGCCGGCTGTTCATTGGCTGCGGCTCCGAGCCTGGCGCCGGGCAGCAACTGAAGACTGCCTACCTCTCGGGCGATTACGGGCGTACCTGGCGGCGTGTTGCCAACCCGCCGAGCGGCGGGTACATCGGCTCGGCGTCGATGACGCGCGGTGGCACGATCTTCCTGTCCGGCGGTCGGATGGACATCTACGTCTCCCGAAACCGGGGCCGCAGCTGGCACGTCAGCCAGAGCCTGAACTCAGCGGCCAGCCAGGCCGGCGCTGGCTTCGACTTGCTCGCCGTGGCCACCGGCAACACCACCGGGTACGCCACTCAGCGGGGCGTCTACCGGCAACAGCTATGGCTGACCGGCGACGGCGGCCGCCGCTGGACGCCAGTCACTGTCCGGTAGGGCCCGTTTCAGGAGGTCCATGCAACGGCTAGTGACGGCGAAGCCGACTGCATCCGCAAACGGGTGCCAGGTCCGGCGAACCGGGCCTGGCACCCGCTTGCGGGCAGCGCGCCTACCTGACGCTGGCTAGCACCCGCGCTGGATCGGTTGCGGGGACAGCCGGCTGCCGCCGCACTCGAAGCAGGCCGGCCAGCCGCTCTGGCAGCCACCAGTTGGCGCGGCCGAACAAGGCGACCAGGGCTGGAACCAGCAGGCACCGGATGATCACCGCGTCGATCAGGATGCCAGCGCCGAGGCCGGTCGCCAGGATCTTCAGGTCGGTCTGCGGACCGGTGGACATCGACAGGAAGCTGAGCATCAGGATCGCAGCGGCGCTGGTAACGAGCCGTCCGGTGCGGCCAAGGCCGGTGGTCACCGCCTGCCTGGCATCGCCGGTCTCGTCATAGGTCTCCCGGATGCGGGTGAGAATGAACACCTCGTAGTCCATCGACAGCCCGAACAGGAAGGCGAAGACCATCAGCGGCACCCACATGGTGATCGCGCCGGTTGCCGGGATTCCCCACACCGCCGAGGAGCCGTGTCCGTCCTGCCACACCCAGGTCAGCACGCCGTAAGCGGCCGCGAGTGAGATCAGGTTGAACACCACCGCCTTGGCGGCCAGCAGTACCGAGCGAAACGCCCTGGTCAGCAGCAGGAACGTCGCGATCCCGATCAGTGCGAGCATGAGCGGGAAGTCGCCGTACACCGCGTGGTTGAAATCGATCAGCGACGGACCGGTTCCGCCGACCCCGTGCACGCCCGGCTTTGTCAGCAGCGCGGACTCCAGCTGTGCCATCTCCGACTGGCCGGCCGGGCCGTTGCTTTCGTGCGCTGGCAGAACCGTGACGATCGTGGTGCCATCGTGCCGGTAGTCAGGGGTGGCGGGTGCCACGGCCGCGTAGATTCCGGGCACGTGTGTTGCCGCCGCAGCGACCCGGCCTGCGGCGCTGGCAGACGTCAGTACCTCTGCCGGGGTGAGTACCCCAGCCGGAACGCCGCCGTCGGTGAGCGTCACCAGCGCGCGGTGCGCCGGGCCGGAGGTTGCCTGCGCTGAGCTGCCGGGCTCGCCGAGGTGCAGCGACAGGGCAGGCACG
>DASXIA010000404.1:0-8706 GCA_036488155.1 Streptosporangiaceae bacterium
TGGCGTCGTGTCGGGCATCCGGATACTCCTCGCGCTCTCGGCAACTGAGCCAATTGTGTCCCATCGACGGCATCAGCAGCGGCGCGCTGACCGTAGAGTGGCTGCTTATCCGGAGAAGGCGATCCGGAGTAAAAGGGTGCAGTCGTGGGCAGTAGGTGACCGTGTTCGAGAGCACCGCTCGGTCTCGCCGTGCGGCCGCGCACGACAATGTGGCCGCGCGTGAGGGCATGACCGGATCCGGTGGCGCGTTCGGCTCAGATGCTCTCACCGGCACCGACGGCACCATCGGCCTGCTCGCCATGCTGACCGAATGGTTGCCGCGCCAGCGGTGGTTTCCTGGCCGCGGCACCAGCCTCCGCGAGGTCAGCGTCATCTCGGACGTGATACTGCGGGCAGGTGACCCGGCGCTCCGGCACTTGATCGTCGAGACACCGCTGCCCGGCGGCCCTGCCAGGTTCCAGGTGATGGTCGGGTACCGGCGCGATCTGCCGGCCGACCTCGCCGGAGCGGTTATCGGCCGTCAACGCGGCGTGGCCTGCTATGACGCGCTGCATGACCCGGAGCTTGCGGACGTGCTGCTGCGGGGGATCCGCCAGCAGCGCCTGGTGGACCACGTGCGGTTCGTCCGGGAGCCTGCCGCGCCGGAGCTCGCCAGCCACGAGCCGGGAACGCCAGGCGCTAGCCTGGCCGGCCGCGTGCTCGCCGCGGAGCAAAGCAACACCAGCCTCGTCTTCGGGAACCAGGCCATCCTCAAGGTGCTGCGCCGGCTGTTCGCCGGAGCGAACCCGGACCTGGAGGTCGCCGACGCCCTGGCCCGCCGCGGCTCGGTCCGCGTGGCGGCACCGTACGGCTGGATCGAGACCGACCTGGACGGCGAACCGGTGCTGCTTGGCGTGCTGTCACAGTTCCTCGCCGGCGCCAGCGACGGCTGGACGCTCGCGCTGGCGACCCTCCACCGGCTATATACACGGCACGGCACCTACGCTCAGGAGTACCTGACCGAGCCGTTTCCCCCAGGCGATGGCGGGAACGACCACTCGGGGGCCGGTGCCTCCGCCGGGCTGCCGTTCACTGCGGAAGCCCGGCTGCTCGGGCAAGCCACTGCCGAGCTGCACGCCGATATGGCAAGCGCATTCGGCACCCGGGACATGACCACCGCCGAAGTTGCCGGCTTCGCCGACAGCCTGCACGGCAAGCTGTCCGAGGCGGTCGCGGTCGTGCCGGCGCTGCGCGACTTCGAGACGCGCATAAGGGCCGCCTACGACGCTGTGGCCCGCCTGGGCGAACCGGTCGCGGTGCAGCGGATTCACGGCGACTACCATCTGGGCCAGGTGCTGCGCGCCAGCCATGGCTGGGTCGCGCTCGACTTCGAGGGCGAGCCGGCCGTGCCGCTAGCTGTCCGGCGGGCACCCGCCCCGGCGCTCCGGGACGTCGCCGGAATGCTGCGCTCGTTCGACTACGCGGCCCGGCATCAGCTGATCGGCCGGCCCGCTGACCAGCCCGTCACTACGCTCGCTGATGCCTGGGTGCGGCAATGCCAGGCGGCTTTCTGCGCCGGCTATGCGGCGTGCGGCGGAACCGACCCGGCCGGTCACCGCACCCTGCTGCGGGCACTGACCTTGGAAAAGGCGGTCTACGAAGTGATCTATGAACACCGGCACCGGCCATCCTGGCTGCCGATCCCGCTCGGCTACGTGGCAGCAGCATGACCGCGGGCACCTATCCCGCAGACCAGATCAGCCACGCTGAGATCGACACCATCGTCGCCGGAACGCATCACGATCCGCATTCCGTACTCGGCGGGCATCCGGGTCTCGAGGGCGTGACGATTCGCGCGCTTCGGCCGCTGGCGGAGGCCGTGACGCTCGTGTCGCCAGACGGCAGCCGCGTGCCGATGCGGCATGTGCACGAGGGCGTGTTCTCGGCGACGGTGCCGGGTACGTCCGTGCCGGATTACCGGCTGGCCGTGACGTACAAGGGCCTTCCCGAGACGATCTCTGATGATCCGTACCGGCATCTGCCGACGCTGGGCGAGGTCGACTTGCACCTGATCGCCGAGGGCAGGCATGAGGAGTTGTGGACCGTGCTCGGCGCCAGGGTCCGGCCCCAGCTCGGCGGAACCTCGTTCGCGGTATGGGCGCCGAATGCGCGCGGCGTCCGGGTCATCGGTGACTTCAACCACTGGGACGGGCGGGCGCACCCGATGCGCTCGCTCGGCAGCTCTGGAGTCTGGGAGCTAATGATTCCCGGTGTCGGGGATGGCGCCACGTACAAGTACGACATTCTCGGACCGGACGGCAACTGGCACCGCAAGGCCGACCCGATGGCTGGCTGGGCCGAGCGACCGCCGGCTACCGCGTCCAGGGTCACGCAGTCCGGGTATGAGTGGAGTGATGCGGACTGGCTGGCCAAGCGCGCCGAGCGCAATCTGCTGACGAATCCGATGAGCGTGTATGAGGTGCACCTCGGATCCTGGCGGCCCGGACTGTCCTACACCGAGCTGGCGAGCCAGCTGACCGGCTACGTAACCGAAATGGGCTTCACGCACGTGGAGTTCCTGCCGGTCGCCGAGCACCCGTTCGGGGGTTCCTGGGGTTATCAGGTCACCTCGTATTACGCGCCGTCCGCGCGGTTCGGCACCCCGGACGAGTTCCGGTACCTGGTCGACTGCCTGCATCAGGCGGGCATCGGGGTGTTCCTGGACTGGGTGCCGGCCCACTTCCCGCGCGATAGCTGGGCGCTCGCCCGGTTCGACGGCACGCCGTTGTACGAGCACGCCGATCCGCAGCGCGGCCAGCACCCGGACTGGGGCACCCTGATCTTCGACTTCGGGCGTCCCGAAGTACGCAACTTCCTGGTCGCGAACGCCATTTACTGGCTCGAGGAGTTCCACGCCGACGGCCTGCGGGTCGACGCTGTCGCGTCGATGCTCTACCTCGACTACTCGCGCAAGCCAGGCGAATGGTCGCCGAACTCACTCGGCGGCCGCGAGAACCTGGACGCGGTGTCATTCCTGCGCGAGGTCAACGCCACGTGCTACAAGCGGGTACCCGGGATCGCGATGATCGCCGAGGAGTCCACCGCGTGGCCCGGCGTGACGAGGCCGGTCTACCTCGGCGGGCTGGGCTTCGGGCTCAAGTGGAACATGGGCTGGATGCACGACACGCTGAGCTACCTCGGCAGGGACCCGGTGTACCGCAGCTACCACCACGACGAGATGACGTTCTCGATGATCTACGCCTACAGCGAGCAGTACGTGCTCCCGCTATCGCACGACGAGGTGGTGCACGGCAAGGGCTCGCTGCTGCGAAAGATGCCCGGGGACGAGTGGCGCCAGTTCGCCGGGCTGCGCTCACTGTTTGCCTTCATGTGGGCGCACCCGGGAAAGCAACTGCTGTTCATGGGCGGGGAGTTCGGCCAGGGCGATGAATGGTCGCAGGAGGACGGACTCGAGTGGTATGTGCTCGAATACCCGCTCCACATCGGAGTGCAGCAACTGGTCAAAGACCTCAATCGGACCTACCTCGAGCATCCGGCCCTCTGGCAGCAGGACAGTTCGCCCGAGGGCTTCCAGTGGATCGACGCCGGCGACTTTTCCGGCAATGTGCTGTCGTTCCTGCGGTACGGCTCGGACGGCAGCGTGCTCGCCTGCGTCTGCAACTTCTCGGCCACGCCGCATCATGACTACCGGATCGGTCTGCCGATCGCAGGCCGCTGGACCGAACTGCTGAACAGCGACGCCGAGGTCTACGGCGGTGGCGGCATCGGTAACTACGGCCAGGTCGAGGCCGTTGCCGAGCCCTGGCACGGTCGGCCCGCCTCAGCGGCGCTGAGCATCCCGCCGCTCGGCGTACTCTGGCTGACATCGGCGCAGCCAGCTCAGGACGTACAGCAGGCTGAGCAAGCGCAGTTTGCCCGGACGGCCGAGCCGGCCCAGACCGCGGCGCAAGCTCAGCCAGCCGCGCCTGCCGATCAGCCGGAACCCGGATCTGGCACGTAACTGCCTTGGGGATTTGCAGCTCGCCGCCGTCGGATTTGCCCAGCCACCGGCGCTGAGGTGCGAGCCCCATCCGTCCCTGTCCCGGCTGGCCTACTGCTTGCCGGCTGACTGGTCACTTGCGTCAGCCCAGCTCGACGATGCGCGCCTCGACCAGCCGGCCGTCAGCTATCTGGAGCACGCCGAGCGTGCGATGCGGCTGACGCCGCTTGTCCGTCGGCGAGCCGGGGTTGAAGATCCGCAAGTGCTGGTCGCTGTCATCCAGCGGGATGTGCGAGTGACCGAACACGACCAGTTCCGCGGCCGGGAACGCGGCACGCATCCGCCGCAGCCGGCCGCTCGCGGGACCGCTGTCATGGATCATCCCGACAGGCAGGCCCTCGAGGGTGAAGTCGAGTCTCGGCGGCGCCCCCCAGTCGGCTACCTCGGCGGCGTCGTTGTTGCCGAGAACGACGCGGACGGGCGCGTACTCTGCCAGTTCATCGAGCACGCCGGCGGTGCAGACGTCGCCGGCATGCAAGATCAGGTCAGCCTGGCGCAGCCACGAGGCGACCGCCGGTGGGCACGACTTCCAGAAGCGCGGCGCATGGGTGTCGGACAGCACAATGACGCGCACCCCAACATCCTGCCCTGCCGGCGAACTCGCGAGCTAAGGTCTGCCTGACTGGCCGGCGGATCAGCCGGCAGATCGCTGGCGGAGGGCACTATGGACGAGGAACTCGGCGGGCAGGCACCCGATCACGAGGCGGTGCCAGCCGACGCAGCCGATCAGGTCGGGGAGCGAGCGGCGACGGCTATCCAGGCAGGCCGGATGCCTGCCCTGTACCTGGGCCACGGCGCGCCGCCGCTGGTCGACGACCCGCTGTGGGTCGTTCAGCTGGCAGGGTGGACCCGAGCGCTGCCACGGCCATCGGCCATTCTGATCGTCTCCGCGCACTGGGAGAACGCGCCGCTGGCGATCGGGTCAACAGCGGATGCGGCGCCGCTCACCTACGACTTCTGGGGATTTCCCGAGCGGTACTACCGGGCCAGCTACCCGGCTCCCGGCGCCCCGGACCTGGCCGCCCGGGTGCGCTCGCTGCTGGCCGGCACCGAGCAAGTGACGGACGTCCCGGACCGCGGCCTGGACCATGGCGCATACGTGCCGCTGACCGTGATGTACCCGGAAGCAGACATCCCGGTGCTGCAGATCTCTATGCCGGGACTCGATCCGCAGCGGCTGCTGCGGGTCGGCGCGGCGCTGCGGCCGCTCCGCGACGAGGGCGTCCTCATCGTCGGCAGCGGCTTCCTCACTCACGGGCTGCCGTTCCTGAGCGACTTCCGCTTCAACGCCGCGCCACCCGCGTGGTCGGCTGAGTTCGACCTGTGGGCGGCGGAAGCGCTCGACCGTGGAGACATCGATGCGCTGGCCGGCTTCCGTGGCGCGCCCGCAGTCAGGTACGCGCATCCGACCACCGAGCACTACGCTCCGCTCTTCGTCACGCTCGGCGCGGCCGAGACGCCCGCGCCTGTCACCACGATCAGCGGCTACTGGATGGGCCTCGCCAAGCGATCGGTGCAGGTGGCCTGAGGCCCGCCTGCCTTGTTGACGGCCGCTCTCCCCGGGTGCGGACCAGGGCGCTCGTGCCCGGCGCAACCCCCCGTCTCCGCAGGGTGACGTAGGGTACGTACCCTATACGTATGGTCAAGACCTCGGTGTACCTGCCAGAGGAGCTCAAGGAGCGGCTAGCGCAGGCGTCCCGCACGTCCGGCGAGTCAGAGGCGACGATTATCCGCAGCGCGCTCGAGCAATGGCTGGGGACGATGCTGCGGCCGCGGCGCTCCCCGCATTGGGGAACTGTCGACTTCGGCGATCCCGACCTGGCGGACAAGGTCGATGACGTGCTGGCCGAGGGCTTCGGGACCTCGTGATCATCTGCGACACCAGCGGCTTAGTTGCCGCCTACTCTGGCAAAGACCCGCGCCAGCGACTGGTCACCGATCTGCTTGGCAATGACCCCGGGCCGCTAATTCTCTCGCCATTCGTCCTCGCCGAACTGGACTATCTCATGGCCAGGCGGGCTGCCGTGAGAGCGGAACTCAACGTGCTCAGCGATGTCGCCAGCGGCATCTATACGCTCGCCGAGTTCGACCGGTTCGACGTCGGCCAGGCCGCCACACTGGTCGACCGGTACCAGCAGATGGACATCGGCATTGCCGACGCATCGCTTGTCGTGCTCGCAGCTAAGTACCGGACAACGCGCTTGCTGACCTTTGACGAGAGGCATTTCCGGGCGATCCGCCCACTGCATGCGGCCGCGTTCACGCTCCTGCCGGCCGACAGTGCCCAAAAGTCCGGCTGAGCGGCCCAGCCGACGGCGGAATTGCTGCCCGTATCCGGCCAGCCCGCGGCGCAATAGATGCCGGCGACGCGGAAGGCGCGATAGTAGGCCCCTAGAGCAGGCCGAGCAACCAGCCGGGGCCGGCCACTGAGGCTCCGGCCGCCAGGCAGCGCTGCCGGAGCTCGCGGTCGGCGGTGACGACAATGCGCCGGCCGGTTGTCTGCACTGCGAGCGCCGCGATGGTGTCGTCGCCGGAGCCCGCGGCGGCGACCACCTGAACCGGGCTGCCGTCGGATAGAGCAGCAGAAGGCTTAGCCGCGCCCTCGACGACCAGGACGACGTCGGGCATCCATCGCATCCGGATGTCGCCGTCTGCCATACCTGCGATGCCGCGCCGTGAGCGGTCCGATCCCGCGTTGCGGCCGTTACCTATGCCGGCCAGGCGGTCCTCCACTGCCGCAGGCGCGGGCGCCTCGGCCAGTGAGTTCAGGCCCGCCGGCAGCTCGGTGATGCCGTCTGTTACCAGCGGGGCAAGCTGGTCGCGCAGCCGGAGCGCTGCGCCCGCGCGGTCGCGCCACCAGCCGTCTGGCCTAGACCCGACGACGTTGGCACCGTCCACGATGATCGTCAGTGGCGCTAGCTCATCTCTCAGCTGCGCCCAGTGAGCCGCGAGCCCTGGATGCAAGTCGAGCTCGGTGACCTTCGCCAGCTCTACCCAGGCAACCTCATCGGTCTCGTCATCATCCGACTGCACCGCGAACGGCGCATCAGTCTCGGCGAGCACGGACACGTACGACCAGCCACCGTGGTCATCGATGAACAGACCCCGCTGGCGCACCGCCTCGGCTGGCACGCCGCACTCCTCGGCAGCCTCGCGAAGCGCGGCGTCCACCGCTGATTCGTGACTGTCACGTGCGCCGCCGGGCAGGCCCCATGTCCCCCCGTGGTGGCTCCACCAGGTCCGCCGCTGTAGCAGTACCGGACCGTCGGCCACGTACGCAAGCAGCCCCGCTGCTCCGTAGCGCCCCCAGTGCCGGTGCCCGAGCGCGCAGCGAACCCAGCCGTTCCCATCCCGGCTAGCCATTGCAGCACTCGTCCTGCAGCGCACGCCTGATCGTCATCGGGTCGCGCCGTATCGCAGTCCGTCCATCAGCAGGTCGAGCAGCCGCCCCGCCTGTTCGCGCTGTTCAGGATCGCCCACAGCGAGCGACACACCGCTCAGGCTGGCCAGCAAGTCCGCCGGGTCAAGGTCAGACCGCATTGTCCCGTCAGCCGCGCCCGCCCGCATCAGCGTCGCGAACGCGGCCAGCAGCCGGGTCCGGCTCTCCGCGAACGGGTTGCCGCCTGACGCGATCACCTTGCGGAGTGCATCTGACATCCCGCGCTTCGTCGTCATGTAGTCGATGAACTGATCCATCCACGTGCGCGTGGCCCGGTCAGCGGGCATTTGATCGAGCAGGAGTGGAACCGCGTCGCACAGCCTGGCCAGCTCGCTCCGGTAGGCGGCGTCAACGAGTGCCTCACGGCTCGGGAAGTGCCGGTAGAGGGTGCCGATGCCGACGCCAGCGTCCTTGGCGATGGACTCCAGCGTCACCTCCGGTCCCTCCTGGGAGAATGCCGCAACGGCCGCGGCGAGCAGTTGCTCGCGGTTGCGCTGCGCGTCAGCGCGCATCGGCCGCTCTACCGCGGACATGTCCGATCCTCCCCGCGCCCGGCGGATGCGCACCGCCAAGCAACCATCGCCAACCCGAGCAACGCGCGCATGCGCGCTCGCGGCCAGTTTGCTATCCGGAGGAGCCTCCAGTTAGGATCGCGTTAATTCGGAGGAACCTCCATTTCCATGTTACCGCCCCGCGCGGGCGCCGGAGGAGTAACTAGTGACCACGCATATCACCACGCCTTACACCAGCCAGACAACGGCCGACGAAATAGTGAGCGGGCTCGACCTGACAGGGCAGCGCATGATCGTTACCGGCGGCGCGTCGGGTATCGGCGCAGAAACGGCCACCTCACTAGCGAGAACCGGAGCCGAAGTCACGCTCGCGGTGCGCGATGTCGAGGCCGGCGAGCGGATTGCCGCGCAGATCACCGAGGCCACCGGTAACAAGCAGGTCCTGGTAGCGCCGCTCGACCTGGCCGACCAGGCTTCGGTACGATCCTTCGTCTCCGGCTGGGAAGGCCCGCTGCACGTCCTGGTCAACAACGCCGGCCTGATGGCAGCGCCCTTGATGCGCACGCCCGAAGGCTGGGAAATGCAGTTCGCGACAAACCACCTCGGGCACTTCGCGCTGGCTACCGGCCTGCACCGAGCTCTCGCGGCCGCAGGCGGCGCACGCATCGTCTCGGTCAGCTCGGCCGCGCACCTCCGCTCAGGCATCGTGTTCGATG
>DASXIA010000417.1:0-8036 GCA_036488155.1 Streptosporangiaceae bacterium
GTGCGGACGGCCTGGACTGCAGGCCTGTGGTCTTGATCAACGTTAGCCAGTTCGCCACCACCCAGCCTGGCGAGCCGGCAGCGGTGACGGCCACGGTGAGATGCACGATCTCGCTGTCGGACCTCGCGCTGCCAGGGCTGCCGGGCAGCGCGAACCTCCAGGCCGAGTTCACCAGCCCCATCGATATCTACCGGTCACGGTGACATGCCATGCGCGGGTCACGCCGATGTCACACCCGGAGCGGCAGACTGCGGCGTCGCGTACTGCCGTTGCCGCGCCGGCTGGCCAGCCAGGATCACGAGCGAGGCGGGCTGTCTCTGATGATCGTGATTTTGTTCGTTCCGCTCGCCACGCTCGCCGGCGTCGTGGTCGACGGGAGCGCCAAGCTTGAGGCGGGCCAGAATGCTGTCGCTCTGGCACAGGAAGCGGCCAGGGCCGGCGCCGCCGCCGTAGACCGGTCCAGTGCGTATTCCTCCGGCTCATTCGTCGTTGACCAGCAGCAAGCGCTACGCGCGGCTAGCGGCTACCTCAGCTCGGCAGGCTACGGCCAGTACACGGTGGCGGCGGCCGGGACCCGCGCGATTCAGGTCAGCGTGACCATTACCGAGCAGACCAGGTTCTTGTCGCTGATCGGGGTGGATTCGTTTACCTGCACCGGGTCGGCCACCGCGTCGCTGATAACCGGCGTGACCAGAGGGACGTCATGACTCGCGCGCGGAGTTTCGGGACCGGACTGGCCGCTCTCGGGCTGCTTGCGGCCGCCGTTATCGGCCTACCGCTGGTGCTCTACCGGTTCGGCGGCTCACCGCTGCCGCACCACCTTGCCAGCTGGCGCCTGATCTGGGCGGTGCTGTCCCGGCAGGGCGACACTAGCCTGCTGCTCGCAATAATCCGCGACTGCTCATGGCTCGCCTGGCTGCTGTTCACCGTCTGCGTGCTCGCGGAAGCGCAGGCCGCGATCTTCAGCCGCCGGCCGCCGCGGCTGCGCCTCAGCGGGATGCAGGGCGTGGCAGCTCACCTCGTTGCGCTCGCTGCTCTCGCCTTCACCGCCCCCTCGCCGATGATATTGTCACCGATCACGCTGTCGGCGATGACGCTGCCGGGAGGCACCCAGTCGGGGCTCATGCAGTCGTCGACATCGCTGGCAGCATCGGTCACTCCGGTAAGCAGCGAGCCCGCCGCGACCCGGCTTGTCACCGTGAGCCGCGGCGACTGCCTTTGGTCCATCGCCCAGCGCTACCTCGGCGCCGGCGATCGTTATCCGGAGATTGCCGGGCTCAACTACGGCCGTGACATGGGCGACGGAGCGGTTTTTACGAACCCCGCACTGATCGAACCCGGCTGGCAGATCTTCGTGCCCGGCAACGGCGCTGGCGCCCGCCATGCCGCGGCAAGCAGCCGGACTGGCAGTCATCATTTCGGCCACGCCACCAGGGACCAGCACTACCGTCGCCGGCACTCTGCTGCCCGGCAGCACGCGGCCGATGACCACGCAGACAGTCATCCCGCCGGGAACGGGGTAGCAGACCCGCGCCACAGCTCGTTGCCTCGGGTAGTACCGAGCCAGTCATCGGCCGTAGCCACCAGGCATGCGCTCGAGACTGCCCCGTACCAGACCTCCGCAATCGCTGACCCGGCAAGTGATCAGCTACCGCAGGCGGTCGTCTTCGTCACAGGAGCGCTAGCTGGCGCCGTGCTGACCAGTCTCACGCGGCTGCGCTGGCGACAACGGCAGGATCGCCGCCGCAGCCGCCGCATCGCGCTGCCCGTCGACCACAGCGTGCTGGCAGCCGAGCAGCGCCTCCGGGCGGCGGGGCTGGCGGAAACCGTTCCGCTGCAGACCCTGCACGACGCGCTGGCCAGCCTGGAGGCAGGGATTGTCGGTGCCGGTCAGATACTGCCGGAGATTGTCGGCCTGCATGTGACACCGGACGTGCTGGAAGTGCTGCTCGGTGCGCCTGCGCCAGACGCGCCGCCTGCGCCGTACGTCATCAGCCCGGGCCGGCAGGGAATGTGCTGGCAGCTCGAGCTGCCGGCCGCTACGCCCCTGCCTGGCGATCGGGGCAGCTGTGATCGGCTAGTCGGGGAGCCTGCTGGGCGCGCGGCGCGCCTGGCCTGTCACCTGCTTCCCGGTCTGGTCACTGTCGGTGCGACGGGTGCCGGGTACCTGCTGCTCGACCTTGAGTCATTGCAGGCAACGGGATGCGACGGCCCGCCAGACCTAGTCGACCGGGTCCTTTCGACGGCAGCGACTGAGCTCGCCGCTGGCCAGTGGAGCGGCTGGTACGACCTGATCCTTGTCGGCTGCGATGAACTTGAGGTTCTCGGTCGCGCGCACCATTGCAGCACGCTGGACGAAGCGCTATCCATGCTCGAGGCTCGCTGCGCCGCTGTCGGTGCGCGGATCGCGGCGCGCGCTCCGGCGGACGTGCGTGAGTTGCGAGTGGCCGAACCGGACAACGAGGACTGGAGCCTAACAATACTGATCAGCCGGGCGGAGCCGAGTCCGGCGCAGCTGTCGCGGCTGCTCGAGTTGGCTGAGGACGGCCCCGGCGGGATTGCCGCCCTAGTGGCAGGCGATCCGGAAACGGCCGACGGGCGGATGGCGCCGACTGTGCTGCAGCTTGCGCCCGACCCGCAGGCGCCTGACGGGATTATCGCGAACGTCGTACCGCTGCAGATTACCGTGCGGCCCCGAGCGCTGTGCGACGCTGACTACGACGCGATCGCCACGCTCTTCGCGGTTGCGGCCGATGTTGACGACGTCGGGATGACGGACGAGCCGTATCAGGATTACGCCGGGCCGCCCTGGCTCGCGCAGGCAGCTGAGCCGCAGCCGGTGTCGGGCGCGGGCGTGTTGCCATTTACTGCCACCGTCGTGTCACAAGCAACAGACCTGCTGTCGGCGGCGGCGATGATGCCGCCGGCTGACGATGATGCCGCTTCGCCACCTGCTGGCGAGGTCGCCGAGCACCAGGTCCGGTCGCGCGCCGTCGCGAGCCAGCAGCTCCGGGTCAGGGTTCTCGGCCCGTTCATGATCACCGGGACGGCGGAGGTACTGCAGCCTAAGCAAGCGGAGCTAGTCCTGGCCCTGGCGCTTGCGGCACCGGCCGGCTTGTCGAATTCAGCGCTGTGCAGCGTCCTCGGTGCCGACCCGGACCACCCGAAGCCGAGCGATACCGTCCGGCAGATCATTACCAGGACCAGGCGGCGCCTCGGGCGCGCTAACGACGGACAGGAATACATCATCCACGCGGGCAGCGGCCGTTACCTGCTGCATCCGGACGCATCGCTCGACTGGTCAGAGTTTCGTGAGCTCGTCGCCTCCGGCAAGACAGACGAATTGCGCATGGCGGTTTCGATGATCGGCGGTCAGCCGTTTAGCGGCAGCTACTTCTGGTGGATCGACGTTCCGCTGATCGAGACCGTGCGTGCCGAACTAGTGGACGCAGCCGAGACGCTGGCAGAGTTCGAGCTGGCCGGCGGCTCGGCTCGCGCCGCGGCACGGGCTGCCAGGGCTGGCCTGCTGGCCGAGCCGTCAGCCGAGCAGCTGTGGCGCATGCTGATGCGGGCTGAGCACGCGGCCGGAAGCATGGCCGGGCTTACCGAGGCGTGGCAGCGCTGTCTTGATGCGATCGAGGACATCGCGCCAGGCGGCGAGCCGCATCCCGACACCGCGACGCTGTACCGGCGGCTCTCCGCCCAGCCAAGGCAGCACGCGCCCCGGCCGCACGCACAGGTCCGGTAACGGTCCGCTCCCTAGTAGCGCGTCCGGAGAGGGCTTTCGGCGAGAATAGTTACCTGAGTTACTCTGGTTGCTGAGGTAGTCAGAGTTAGCGGGAGCAGATCGTGGAGCAAGCCGCGCTCGATCAGCTGCGGCAGCTGGTCGAAGACGAAGTCAAGGCGAGATTCCCCGGCGGCGCGATCGAGCGGGTTGCGCTGTTGCAGTACGGAGATGAGGCGGTTGTTGAACCCGGCGAGCTAGTTGTCCGGGTAGTCGTAGCGGCTCCCGGCGGGCGGGAGGAGCGCGAGCAGGTCGCGCAGGACTTCACCCGGTCCTTTGGCCGGGAGCTTGAGAAATTCCGGGAGGAGCTTGCTGACAAGCTGCCCGAAGCCCGGCGGCTTGAGTTCCGCTTCGGCGCCGACGATGGCGACAGGGTGGGTATCGTGCTCAGCCGGCCAGCCCGGTCCCTTGAGGCGCGTGCCCTGGCAGGCGGCGAGCTCACCCCCGTCATGGCCAGACTTGCGCCGACGGACCTGGAGACACTGGACACGCTGATCACGGCCGGCATTGCCACTAATCGCGCCGACGCGGTGCGCTGGGCACTGGCTCGAATCCGGGAGCGGCCGGCCTACGAGCAGCTGCGGGCGCGTGCTCGCGAGATCGAGGAACTGAAAGCGCAGTTCTAACCAGATATGTCCGGCTTAGGTAGCACGCGGGCTTGCTAGCTGGTTACCGAGATGTCGTTAATCCCGGCCGGGGCGTCGATGTCGTACCGGCTTGTCGCCTGTGCCCAGCCGGGCGATGACAGCACAGTGCCCCGGGCGAGGCCGTTGTAGGTCTGGCCGGCCAGCGTCGCGGCCGAGGCACCGGCAGACAGGCGCAGCCGCGCCGCGACACCCGGCGGCGTAGTCAGGTTGACCTGGCTGGCGCCACCGGCCAAGGTGATCGTGGCCGTTCCGTCGGGCCGCGGTAGCGTCATCTGGATCAGGCTCGAGCCCGCGGTGAAGTCGATGCCAGCGACCTGAGCGTTACTCAGATTCAGGACCGTCTGGTTGGTTCCGCCCCTGAACTGAAGCTGCCAGGAAACGCCGGTGCTCAGCTCGATCGAGACCGCGCTAGGGCCGTGCTGGCCGATGCCCAGAAGGGAAAGCTGCACGCGGCTCGTCGAGGCCGCCAACTGCGGGCGGACACCCGAGTTACCTGGCGTAGAGACTTGCATCAGGCTCCCGCGCATCGCTGCGGCGGTCACGGTGAGGGTCGCGGCGGCGTTGACTACCGCCAGCGTGGCATTGTGCTGTCCGGTCGAGGCCAACCGCGCGAAATGTTCGCCAGCGGCCCGACTGGCGTCGCCCGGGCCGGATTGCTGGGCCGCATGATTGGCGCTGCAGCCCGGGATGATGGACGCGCTGCTGACAGCGATCACGGCCGCACCGCTGACCAGCAGAGCAATCTTGCCCACCGGTCGATTCCCCATGCTTGTCCGCAGCCCCTCGTATGTCCGGCTAATCGAGCCGCAGTCTGCGCCGCCTTCTATCCGCCGCGTCTTCGAGCGGCCCTGGCAGCCTGGCCCCTGTTCTGTTTAGTTTCCCCGGCGGAGCCGGGTACGTACCGCGGGTGAGCGCGATCAGTCCGGCTAGCCGCGCGCGTGCCGGGATCGACGCCGACAGAATCAGGGTCGGCTTGCATGTCCTGGGCGTTGGTAGCGGCAGCAAGCCGGACGTCCTGTCTGCTGTCGCCGGCAGCGCTGACCAGCTCGGCTTTGCCACCCTGTGGTGCGGAGAGCACGTGGTGATGGTGGACGAACCAGGCTCCCGCTATCCGTACGCCGACGACGGCAAGATCGCGGTGGCACCGGACGCTGATTGGCTTGACCCGCTGCTCGCACTTACCTTCGCAGCGGCGTTTACCAGCAGGATCACGCTTGCTACCGGCATCCTGCTGCTGCCTGAGCACAGCCCGCTGCTAGTGGCAAAGCAGGCTGCCACGCTGGATCTGCTCTCCGGAGGAAGGTTCTCGCTAGGCATCGGCATCGGGTGGTCGGCTGATGAGTTCGCTGCCCTCGGGGTACCGTTCACCCGGCGAAGCGCGCGCACGGCGGAATACGTCGCCGCCATCAGGCAAGTCTGGGCCGACGACGTGGCAAGCTTCCGCGGCGATTTCGCGTGCTTCGAGTCGGTGCGGGTCAATCCGAAGCCAGTGCACGACCGCAGACTCCCGGTGATCATCGGGGGAACCACCGACGCGGCCCTCGGCCGGGTAGCCGAGTACGGCGACGGCTGGTACGGCTTTAACCTTGAGGCCGCCGCGGTGCCGGACCGGCTGCGGGTCCTGGCCGACCTGTGCAGCCGCTATGGCAGGCAGCTACGTGACCTGAGCATCGCTGTGTCAGTGCCCAACGCAGGCCCCGACGCGCTGCCTGCACTTGCCGCGGCTGGCGTGACCGAACTCGTCGTCGTGGCCTCGCCTCCGGCCGCACCGGATGCCGCGGCGGACTGGGTCAGCGAGCTGGCCTCGGAGTGGCTGGCGAGCCGGGCGCAGCCGGCGCGTTAGCGGCGAAGGACTCGGAGCGGCGAGAGCGACGGCGCGCCGATAGATTGGGCAGCCAGGACCCAATCGAAGGGACCGGCTAAATGCCACCAACCGACAGCGCGGCCGGCACCTCGGCCATGTGGAATCCGTTCGCCAACATGGCTGCCCTCGCGGGTCACGCCGTCCAGGTCGTCAGCGGTGAAGGAGCCACCGTCTATGACTCGGAAGGCCGGCCGTACCTCGATGCCCTAGCGAGCCTCTGGTATTGCAATGTCGGCCACGGGCGCGCTGAGCTCGGCGATGCGGCCGCCACCCAGATGCATCAGCTCGCGGCTTACCAGACGTACGAGGTCTTCTCCAACCCGCCCGCCGAGGCCCTCGCGGAACGCGTCGCGGAGCTCGTGCCCATTCCTGATGCCAAGGTGTTTTTCACGCCTGGCGGCGGCTCGGACGCGGTGGACACGGCGGCTAAGCTCAGCCGTGCTTACTGGCGCGCTGTCGGCCGGCCCGCCAAGCAAGTGATCATTGGCCGCTCGCACGCTTATCACGGCGTCAACGCGTACGGCACATCACTTGGCGGCATCGCGGTAAACACCGAGCCGTTCGGGCCGCTGGTAACGCTGGTCGAGCACGTGCCGTGGGATGACGCGGCAGCGCTAGCCAAGATGATCGACCATGTCGGTGCGGACCGGATCGGCGCGTTCATCTGCGAGCCGGTGGTCGGCGCCGGCGGAGTTTACTTCCCGCCCGAGGGCTATCTGGCTGACGTTCAGCAGATCTGCCGCGATGCTGACGTGCTGCTCATCGCCGATGAAGTCATCACCGGCTTCGGCCGGACCGGGGCGTGGTTCGGCAGCCAGCGGTACGGGATCGAGCCGGACATGATGACCGTCGCGAAGGGGCTGACGTCCGGCTACCTCCCGCTCGGTGCGGTTATTACGAGTCCTAACGTGGCCGAGCCGTTCTGGCGTGCCGGGTCTGCTGAGATCTTCCGGCATGGCTACACCTACTCGGGCCACCCGGCCGCCTGCGCGGTCGGCCTGGCGAACCTGGATATCCTCCAGCGCGAACAGCTCGTCTCCAGGGTGGCGGAACTCGAGCCGGCGCTGGCCGCCGCGCTGGCGCCGGTCGCCAAACATGAGCTCGTCAGTGAGGTGCGCACCGGAGCTGGCCTGCTCGCTGGGATCGAGCTCGCCGGAGCGGCCAGGGAAGCTGATCCGGGCCTGGGCGCACGAGTTGTGACCGCGGCGCGCGAGCGCGGTGTCATCACCAGGTTGCTGCGCGGTGTCGCGCTCCAGGTGTCACCGCCGTTCGTGATCACAACCGCGGAATTGAACCAGCTGGCGGAGGTACTGACGGCGGCCCTGGACGCGGCCCGGCGATAGCCCCGTGACAGCACTGCGATAGCCCGCATGCCAGCACTGCGCGAGCAGGCGTGCCAGCCAGGGGAGCCGCCGGCGGCAGAGCACCGCGGCCGGCGATCGCGGTGCTCTGCCGGCAAGGCGGCCAGGGCGTTCGGCGCCAAATGGGACGGCCGGTGGCAGTTCACCGGCCAGCGCCCCCCGCTCAGCGGCGACCAGAAGCGGTAGCTACCGCCCGCGTTGGCTCGGCCGGAGCCACGACAGCGGCGCGCTCACGGCGCCGCCCGACAGCCAGCGCGGTCAGTGTGCCGAGCAACGACAGCCCAGCCGACGCGGTCAGGGCAGGGCGGACGCCAGAGATCACGCCCGCTGCTGAGCCGAGGTGCCCGCTCGCCGAGAAGATGGCGCTGACGATCGCTACG
>DASXIA010000440.1:0-4269 GCA_036488155.1 Streptosporangiaceae bacterium
CGAGCTGACCGGCAACATCAGCACCGCCGTGGCTGCTTGCAACAGCCTCGAGTCATTGCTGCGGCTCGAGACGCGCGAACTGGCACCGATCCAGCCGCAGGCGAAGAATACGGCCAGCCACACAATGATCGAGAGTTTCGCAACGTCATAAATTGACGACTGACCAGCCAGTTCGCCGGTCAGTCGCAAGATCAGGCCCGCGACCGAGAATGCCGCAGCGACCAGACCGAACAGGTATTTCAGGGCAACCAGAATGGCTCCCCGCAAAGATAGTACATCGCGATGCAGAATGCCGTGAATGTCACCCCAGAGCCAGCGCCTGCGCTGCGTGATAAAGTCACGCAGCGTCCACGGCGAGGTGAGTTCGACGTACTCGTGGAACCAGCCCCAGCGCAGGCCCGCTCTGGCTGCACGCTGGCCGAAGACAAGGTCCTCGGAGGCAAAGGCCGGCCAGTCCCAGGTGACGGCGCCCTCGGCCGCACCGGTTACTGTAAGCCCTTCGCCGTGAACGTGCAGCGGCCTGCCGAGAATGCCCTGGAATACCGAGCAGTACACCAGACAGGCATGCGTCCGCATATCGTCGGCGTGACTGGCGAGGAAATGGCTAAGAGGTCGGACGGCGTACTCGCTGCGAGGTGAGGTCACCCCCTCGCAGATGTCGTAATCGGCGACGAAGGCTTTCTCGATGTAACCCTTGGTGGGTGCGACATCGTCGTCGTTGAAGAGGATCTTGATATCCGGCCGATCAAGGCCTAGTGAGACTCGAACTCGGCGGGAGTACTCAAGCGCGCGCGCCTTCCGTTCGGAGCGCGCGATGAAATCAGCCGGAACAATAAGCACGCGATCTGCTAACGGGTACTGATCACGCTGGCCTGGCTCGGTAACCACCCAGATCTGGTGTCGCATCGCCAGCCTGTAGCCACGTGTCTGTTCGATGATCTCGTTGACTCTCTGCTGCTCACGGCCTGTGGTAGTGATCTGGATGATCATTCCTGTGAAGGAGCCTGGCACAGCAGTCCGGAACCGATAGCGGCTATTAAGTTGCCCTAGGACGAGCAGGATTAGCTCGGCAACCGGGACCATCCAGACTGCGTAGATGAGAAAGCGCATTCCCGGCCAGCCGAATGCGAGCCGCGCGCCCCCGGTGCTCACGTGTACGACATGAACGCCCAAGGCCAGCGCGACTAGCGCGATTAGCACCACTGCAGCAGCGGAGACGAGCAGAAGATGTTCCGCTCTAGCTAACAGCCTGGACTTGCGTCTGGGCAGCGCTCGCGCGGGATCCGGCTGGTGATCATCCGCCTGACGATAGCTTTCCAGGCGGTAACCCTCCCGTGGAGGATTGCGACGCGGCGGTACTCGGTGCAGTCGCTCATCCACGGAGCGCGCCAGCGTCCGGTCTGCACGTCCTATGGGCGCAGCGTCCGCGTATGGCGCGAGGCGGAACTGACCAGCAGGAAACTCAGTCGCGTGTCCGGCATCATCCCGTCGGGCGTCCCAGCCAGTGACACGACTACCGGCCCTGTGCTTTCCGGCGCGCGGTCGGCCGACAGTTGTCATTCCCGTCAATCGCTCTTCAGCGGCACGGCATTGGCGAAATGGACCTGCAATCAATGACGCAGACAAGGTGCAATCGCTGATCGATCTTGCTCATATTCCCGCCCTAGTGGCCGTCGGTTCAGCCTGACGACGCTCGCCTTAATCCCCCGGTCAAAGCAAATGAGCCGTAACTATGGCGGATGTCTGCCAACGAGATTAGACAAACGCGAGTTCTACCTCGGGTTGAGCTAGCGGAACTGACCAGCGAGTCGGGCCGACCCGCAGCGCTCACAGCCGTGGAATTGCACAGGCCCGCATTTTCCCCGTCGCCGAGAACTTAGAACTCTGCCGCCCCCACGGCTGCAAGTCCTGATTATGTCAGGTCTCGATGATGCTGGCCCAGCAAATGGCCAGGTCCCATACGAGCGGCCCCGACGACCGGCGCAGTAGCGCTGCTACGCGCCCACCAGCGCGCCGCGCATGCTAGCTCAGTTTGCGGGCGACCTCGGCGGCCCAGTAGGTGAGGATGATGTCCGCGCCGGCCCGGCTGATGGCCGTCAGTGTCTCCATGATCGTCCGGTCCCGGTCCAGCCAGCCGTTCGCCGCAGCCGCCTCCACCATCGCGTACTCGCCGCTGACCTGGTAGGCGGCGACAGGCAGCCGCACCGTCGCGGCCAGCTGGCTGATCACGTCCAGGTAGGCAAGCGCGGGCTTGACCATCACGATGTCCGCGCCCTCGTCGACATCAAGCAGCGCCTCGCGGACGCCGTCCTTGGCAGCCGCCGGGTCCTGCTGGTAGGCGGCGCGGTCACCGAACTGGGGCGCGCACTCGGCGGCCTCGCGGAACGGGCCGTAGAACGCCGAGGCGTACTTGGCTGAGTACGCACAGATCGCAACGTCCTGATAACCGGCCGAGTCCAAGGCCGTCCGGATCGCGCCGACCTGGCCGTCCATCATGCCGCTTGGCGCGACGACGTGCGCTCCGGCCGCGGCCTGCGCGAGCGCGATGGAGGCATAACGAGCCAGCGTCGCGTCGTTGTCCACCTCGCCGGCCGCCGTCAGCAATCCGCAGTGGCCGTGATCGGTGTACTCGTCTAGACACAGATCGGCCATCAGCACCGTGTCATGGCCGACTTCGGCGGCGAGATCCCGCAGGGAAAGCTGGACCACACCGTCCGGATCGTCGGCAGCCGAGCCGCGCGCATCTTTCACAGCAGGCACACCGAACAGGATCAGCCCGCCCACCCCGGCAGCGACCGCATCGGAGGCCGCTTTGCGCAGGCTCTCCCTGGTGTGCTGGACCACGCCCGGCATTGACGAGACCGGCTGCGGCTCGCTGATGCCCTCCTTCACGAACAGCGGCAGCACCAGGCTCGACGGTCGCACCGTGACCTGACTTACCAGGCGACGCAGCGGCATCGTCCGGCGGAGTCTCCGTGGCCTGGAAACGGGGTAGTGGGCGGTCAATGCTGCTCCTGTCGTCGCAGCCGAACCAGAAACCTGGCCGGTTACCTGATGCGCCAGTTACCGGATGCGGCGCCGGGCGCCACGGCGGCGCTCGCTCGGCTTGCGCACCGGCTCCCCGGCCTCGATGGCAGCGTCGCGCAGCGATGCTCCGTGCGCGGCAAGCGCGTCGACCAGCGCTGCGATCGACGGCTCTTCGGCGACCACGTCCACCCGAAGGCCGAACTCTGCGGCCGTCTTGGCGGTTTGCGGGCCGATAACCGCGATCACGGTGACGGCATGCGGTTTGCCGGCGATGCCGATCAGGTTGCGCACAGTCGAGGACGAGGTGAAGAGCACGGCGTCGAAGCCGCCACCCTTGATCGCTTCGCGCACCGGGGCAGGCGGCGGTGCCGCGCGCACAGTCCGGTAGGCGATGACATCCTCGGCTTCCCAGCCCAGCTCGGTGAGCCTCGCCAGCAAGCCCTCCGTCGCGATGTCGGCACGCGGCAGCAGCACCCGGTTGATCGGGTCGAGGATGTCGTCATAGACGGGCCAGGCATCAGCCAGGCCCTCTGCCGACTGCTCGCCGTCAGGCATCAAGTCTGGCACGATGCCGAACTCACGAAGCGCCTTAGCGGTCTGCTCGCCGACGGCCGCGACCTTGACTCCGGCAAACGCCCTAGCGTCCAGGCCGTACTCTTCGAACTTCTCCCTGATGGCGCGAACCGCGTTGACCGAAGTGAAGCCGACCCACTGGTACCGGCCGGTGACCAGGCCCTTGACGGCACGCTCCATCTGCTGCGGCGTTCGCGGCGGCTCAACCGCGATGGTCGGCACCTGCTCGGGCACCGCTCCCCGGGCCCGGAGCAAGTCGCACACTTCTTCTGCCTGCTCCTTGGTTCTCGGCACAAGCACTCGCCAGCCGAACAGCGGCTTGGTCTCGAACCACGACAGTGCGTGCTGAGCCGAGACACCTTCGCCGACGACCGCGACGGCCGGGCCGTGCGCGGTCAGTAGGCTCACCCCGGCAGCCTTGAGGTCGGCCGCGATCGAACCGAGCGTGCCGACCACCGTGTGCTGATCGGTCGTGGTGCCGTTCCAGGTGATCGAGAACGGCGACGTCTCTGCCCAGCCGGCCGCGATCAGCATCTTGCCGAGGTCGACCGGGCCGGACTCCGCGCCCAGGATCACCAGCGTGCCGTCGCTGACAGATACCCTGCTGACCTCGACGGCGTGAATGATCCGGACGTCGCCGCCAGTGTCGGTAGTCAGCGGGACTCCCGC
>DASXIA010000480.1:0-23259 GCA_036488155.1 Streptosporangiaceae bacterium
AGGGCGACGCGTGGATCGCCCAGCTGGTCAGCGCGCTCGCCCGCGGCGCTTGTGGATCTTGCGAGTCCGGTTGATCCAGCCGGGGATGATTCGAGGCAGCAGGAACTGACTGAGCAGACTGTTGGCAAGGTCGAAGTCGGCGTGCATCATGTCCAGCGCCAGGGTGTCCAGGCCGAGCTCGTATCCCGACCACAGCAGCGCGGTGCGGGCCTCGATCTCCAGCACCTGCAGGGGCCGTAACGCTGATCAGCCGCCGCCTGGCGCAGGTACTCGTTGGCGGGGCCGAACCGGGAGAACATGAGAACATGTCCACGAACGCGATCTGGCCTGGTGGGCGGAGACGATGCGGTGGGCTGGGTCGGACCCGTCGAGGCGATCTCCCTGGGCATGGAGCTGCAGTCAGCGGAGACCCGTTGCCCGTTCACCTACAAGCCCGCGGCCGGCCCGGGCCACTAGCCGACCCCTCGTACCTCGAAGCTAGCCTGCGAGGGCCTGGTCTGAAGCGGTCGGCTAGTCACCGCGGTTAGGAGGGCCGCGCCCGATCCGAGATACGGAAGGCAAGGTCCCCTTGCTCGTTCACCTGAGCGTCGAGCGCCTTATCCTCGAGGACGGCCGCGGCGGCGGCTTCCAGGAAGACGCGCGCTCCGCCCTCTTCGACAACCTGATCACCGGTCGCCGGGCCCTCTGTCAGGGCAAGCTGGAACGACGGTGCTCCTGCACCCTGCTTCACAATACGAAGGCCTGTCTCAACCGGTAGGTCCGGCTGCGACGTCAGGCCGCGGATCGCAGAGACGGCGCTCTCGGTGATCGTAAGCATGGTCAACTCCTTCCACAGGTTCTGGCAACGGGCTCGCCGTACCCACTCTCGGAACGACCGAACCTGCTCTGCCCGGGTTCTCGGCTTGCTGCAGCGCCGTGTGCTGGCCTCCGGCGAGCCCGACAGCCTGCCTTTCATGCACTATGACGTTGAGGTGCCGGCCGGCGTGGGCAGAGCCGAACGGACGCGCTTGCCCTCCTCGGCCTGCAGTCCGCGGCAAATACACGTGGCTCCCGGCCGATTCTGCGTCTACGACAACCGGGGCAAGTGACCTGATCGCGTCATGAGCGCGTTTCTCGCCTTGTCGTGGATCTCCCGCCGAGCAGACACCTGAGCTGGCCTGCCGGAGTGAAGCCGCTGCCGGACCACTGCGCTACTGGGGTGCTGCGCGCACGGGATCGCTGTTCTGTACGTGGATACCAGCAAGCTCGGGCTCGAAGTTGCTAACAACGAGCGAGTGCGGGCCTTGCATCCCCGCTGGGCGCGCTGTCGGCGCCCGATTTCGAGCCCGAGGCCGCCTCCCAGGGCGGCCTTGGGCCGTCGGCAACGGCCATCGCTACCGGAGGTCTCCTCGGCTCGGCGATGGCATCAGCTACGCCGTTCCCTGGCTAGGTCGCTGCGGCCGGTGCGAAAAAGCCAGGTCAGCGCCCCGGTCATGACCGCCAGGCTGGCCGGCTGCCAGCCCGCCGCGGCGACTGCCAGGGCGCACGTCGCCGTCACGGCCAGCAGCCGGGCCGCCAGCCGTGCCGGCCGTCCGTGGCGGATCGCCAGCCCGGCGGCGAGCAGAAGCCTGGCTACCGGGTTCTTCCGGCCGGGAACAGGGTAGTCAGGCACGCGGCCGCCCGCCGGGCCGCGGACGCCGGCCAGCGCCTGGCCACGATCGGTCGCGGTCCGCAGCGCTGTGTAGGCCGCGGCCGCTTCGGCGTAAGCGACCAGATCCCCGCCGTCCGCCCGGTCCGGATGAGTGGCCGCCGCGATCCGCCGCCAGGCTGACCGCACTTCGTCGTCGGTCAGATGGCGGCTGGCGGGCAGGCCGAGTACCTCGAACGGGGTCATGGCGGCGGCCCGAAAGCCGCATCCAGCAGCCCCGACACGTCCGGCAGCACTGTGCCAGCTGACAGTACTGGCGCGGCTGGTGGCGGTGCGAGGACAGTCGGGCGCTCACCGGTCGGGCCGGCTTCCAGCGCGGCAGGACCGGCGAAGAGCCGTTTGATCTGGGTGAAAGTGACTCCGCCGTGGTGAATGTAGGCGGCCTGGCCTGGCTCGAAGCCGCGGATGCGCTCCGGGTCGGCGACCGGTTTGTCGCGCAGCCGCGAGTTGCCGAGCCGCCTCCACCGCAGCCGTCCGGCCAGTTGCCGGCTGGTGTCGAGCGAGGCGCGCTGGCCGGCCAGTGCGATCACCGGGTCGGGATGCGGCGTGCCCAGCAGCCAGATGCCGCCTTCCGCGGTAGCGGCGATCCGGTACCGGTCGTCCTGGCGCGCTGCGAGTCCGTGCCAGGACTGCGCCGACACCTGCACCGACAGTCCGAGCGACCGCGCGCGCTCATACAGCTGCCAGATCGGCAGCCGCCGCGCCACCGCGCTGAATTCGTCGACCGCCAGCAGGATCTGGCGCGGCGGCCCGCTGGCAGGCTGCGTCACGAAACTGGCCAGCAGGTCGACCAGGGCGCGGGCCTGCGCTTCGGCGACAGCGACCTCGGTCGTGCCCTCCAGGATGCAGTACCAGACGTCGGCGTCGGCGAAGCTGCCGGGGCCGTCAAGCCCTGGCCCAAGACGGCGGAACAACGTGCCGAACCGCAGCGCGACGTCTGGCACCTGACGGGCCGCGGACCTGGCCAGCGCGAGCTGATCGGAGTAGCCGCCCGCTGCGTAGGCCAGACCGAGCCAGCCCGGATCCAGCCTGGCCAGGAAGTCCGCCGTGCTGGCCGGCCTGCCGCACGGCGCCTCGACCGCGAGCGTGACAACCGCCTCCATCACGTCGGTGTAGTAGGCAGCTCCGCCCGTCCCGTGCTCGATCAGGTCGACCAGCGTGCTGACCAGCTGCCGGACGGGCAGCGTCCAGAGCGACAGGCAGGCTTCATCGGGCCAGACGGCCACGTTCCCGGCTCCTGCCGACCGCAGAACCCGGCGCGCACGGTCAGCGACGCGGCGGGCGTCGGCGCCGCCCTTGCAGTCCAGGACCACGACCAGCGGTGGCCCGGCAAGCCGGGCCGCTTGCCGCCGGCGGGCCGTCGCAAGGAAGGCAGCCCAGAGCCGCAGCAGCAGGGTGGTCTTTCCGGTCCCGGTGGCGCCGATCACGATCTGGTGCGAGCGGAGGCGGCTCTCGGGCAGCACGGCGAGCTCGCGCGCCGGATGCCCTACCGCGCGGATGACGGCGCCGGCCACGAAATCGCCACCGGGCGTTAGCAACGGGATGGCGCCTGGCGCGGCGATGTGGGCCTTAGCCGCCCGGACCTGGCGCCGCCATTGGCGGTCGTCGAAGCTGACGGCTGCGGCGGGCGAGCGCCCGGCCGCCTGCGCGGCCATCGAGGCAAGCCGGAATGACCAGGCCAGGCCGCCGGCCAGCAGACCGGCAGGCACTGCGAGCGGCGCGATCAGCACGGCGGCGGTCAGGTACTGACCCCGGCCCAGCGCGAGCCAGGCCAGTTGCGGTGAGGCGGCGGCGAGCGAGTGCCGGCTGATCGCGGCAGCGGCCAGCCAGACGGCGAGCATCGGCAGGCACCATCTAGCGGCCTGGTAGAGCCGGCCAGGAGGCCAGCCGCCATGCGAGGCGGCCGCGAAACTGATGGCTGCGACGAACGTGACTGGCAGTACTACGGTGGCGACCGCTGCGACCGCTGCCGCGGCCACCGCCCGCAGTGCCAGCCGCCCTGCCGCGCCGCTCATGCCGGCCTCCTGGCTGGCAGGTAGGCGGCCGCTGGCAGCACGCGGATTTCGATCCGGGCGCTGAGGCTGCCGAGCGCGTCCGTTGCCCGCGCTACTGTTCCAGTCGCGGCCGGCGAGCAGAGGTAAACGGCTCTGGCGTGCCGCGGCGGCAGCCCTGCTACTCGTGCTTCCGCCGCCGGGCACCCGTAGTCGCCGGTGCGGGCCAGCAGTTCACGCATGATGGCGGTGGTGCGGGCCACTGTCTTCGGCGTGAGCTCGACTTCGATTGCCCAGCATTCGCCGGCCCAGTCGGGCGGAGTTCCGGAGCCAGGAACGTCGGGCCAGTGCACCTCGGCGTCGGGCAGGTGATCGCGTACTCCGCGGTGGCTGCCGAGCCGGGCGTGCAGGCGGCGCTCGCTGCGCCAGTGCGCGCCACCGTCGCGGTACTCGGACACGGCCTGAAGCGCCAGCCGGGCGGCGGTGACGGCGCGGATGTGCTCGAGCCGCCCGAGCGCGGGCGGGGCGGCCGCGTATTTCAGGCCGCAGGCTTGCAGTCCGGCCCTGGTCAGCCAGACCCACGGCGGGCCCTGGCTGAGCACGGCCGAGTCGGCCAAGCCCGCGCTAGCCCAGCGGGCGGCCAGCGCCCTGGCCTGCCGCGTAGTGCCGCCCAGTAACTCGGCAAGCTGGTCGAGCTGCAGCCCGTACATCTCGGCGGTGAATAACAGCGCGGCGCGATCCCTGCCGGCGGCGGTCGTCACCCTTCAATCAGAACACGGCACGCGGGGGAAGGCACGCCCGGTGCTGGTGCATGTCACGGCCGTAGGGCACAATGAGTCCGGAAGATCGCCAGTGCGCAGCGCGGCACGTATCCGAGAGCACAGGCCCGGTTTCCCGGCCGGACGAGGTCGTAGGGGAAGACGCATCCTCGTCTGTTGCAGGGAGGTCTCGGGTGTCTGTAGGTGGCGTGTTGCACGTGCATTGTGCGCCCCCGGCGCTGTGCCCGCATATCGAGTGGGCCGCGGCCGGGGTACTTGGCGTGCCTGTCAACATGCCATGGGTCGATCAGCCCGCGTCGCCCGGCACCATGCGGGCGGAGTTGCAATGGACCGGCAATCCGGGCTCGGCTGGCGCGATCACCTCGGCGCTCGCAAGCTGGAACCTGGTGCGGTTCGAGGTCACCGAGGATGCCAGTCCCGGATGTGACGCGGTCCGCTATAGCTACACGCCCGCGCTGGGGTCGTTCTGCGCGGCAATCGCCGCGAACGGGGACATCATGATCCCGGAGAACCGGTTGCGCGCGGCGATGGCGCTGGCCGCGTCGGCAAAGTCGGCGGGCGGCCGCGCTGAGGGCAAGCCCGGCAGCCCTCGCGACCCTCACGGGCTGCGTGATCTGCGCGACATGCACGGCCCACGGCACCCTGCGCTTGGCGGCTCGCTGGAGGCCGAACTCAGCTTGCTGCTCGGCGAGCCGTGGGACGCTGAGCTCGAGCCGTTCCGCCGGGCGGGCGACGGCGCGCCAGTGCGCTGGCTCAACGCGACGGGGTAAGGATTGTCGTTCTGGCCGGCCGGGCCCCCGCTCCGCGTATCGTATGGACGTGCAGAAACCGGTTCAGATTCCCACCGGTACGGTGACTTTGCTGTTCACCGACATCGAGGGATCGACCCGGATGTGGGAGGCAGAGCCGGAGGCCATGACCCTGGCCCTGCGCCGGCATGACGAGATCCTCCGCAGCACGATTGAGCAGGCCGGGGGCTACGTCTTCAAGACCGTGGGCGACGCGTTCTGCGCGGCGTTCTCCACCGCTGAGGCTGCGGTAACCGCGGCTGCAGCCGCGCAGCGCGCGCTCACCGGCCAGGACTGGCCGACGAAGCAGCCGATCGGGGTGCGCATGGCCCTGCACACCGGAGCCTGCGACGAGCGCGACAACGACTACTTCGGGCCGGCCGTCAACCGGGTAGCGCGACTGGAGTCGGTCGCGCACGGCGGCCAGGTTCTGCTGTCGGGCGTCACGGCGGAACTGGTGTCGGAGTCACTGCCGGACGGCGTGAGCCTGCGCGACCTCGGCACGCACCGGCTCAGGGACCTTGGCAGACCGGAGCAAGTGTTCCAGCTCGAGGCGGCGTTCCTCCCGGCCGATTTCCCGGCGCTGACCTCGCTGGACAACCCTGATCTGCCGAACAACCTGCCAGGTCAGCTGAGCGCGTTCATCGGCCGTGAGCACGAACTGGCGGAGGTACGCTCGCTCGCCGCCAGCGCGCGGCTGGTCACGCTCACCGGGTCGGGCGGCAGCGGCAAGACAAGGCTGGCGCTGCAGACCGCGGTGGAACTGCTGGACTCAGCGCTGGATGGTGTCTGGTTCGCCGAGCTGGCCTCGGTGACCGACGGTGACCTGGTGCCGGGCGCGGTCGCTGCCGCGCTCCAGCTGCCCGACCACTCCGGGCCGGCGGTGCTTGCCAACGTCCTGGAGGTGCTTAACAACCAGGACGTGGTCATCGTGCTGGACAACTGCGAGCACGTGATCGACGACGCCGCCAAATTCTGTGAGCAGGTGATCCGGTACTGCCCGCACGTGAGGTTCCTGGCCACCTCGCGTGAGCCGCTCGGCATCGAGGGCGAGCGGGTCTACCGCGTTCCGTCGATGTCGCTGCCGCCGCGGGATGCGATCAGCGCGGCCGACCTAGCGGGATCCGACTCAGTGAAGCTCTTCGTCGAGAGGGCGAGATCGCACGAGCCGCAATTCGTGCTCGATGATGCAGCCGCCCCGCTGGTGGCTACTATCTGCCGGCGGCTGGACGGCATCCCCCTGGCGCTGGAACTGGCAGCCGCACGGTTGTCATCGATGTCGCTGCGGCACCTGAGCGAGCGGCTCGACCAGCGCTTCCGGCTGCTGACTGGGGGCAGCCGCAATGCCCTGCACCGGCAGCAGACGTTGCAGGCGACCGTCGACTGGTCCTTCGACCTGCTCAGCTCTGCCGAACGGGAGGCCATGCGGCGGCTGTCGGTGTTCGCGGGCGGCTTCGAGCTCGAGGCCGCGGAGGCGATCTGCGCGGCGGACGAGATCGACGTCATCGACGTGGCGGACCTGATCGGCTCGCTGGTCGACAAAAGCCTGGTGCTTGCCGAGCGAACGGCGGCCGACAGCCGTCCGGGCGAGCCGGGCGGTGAGACCGTGCGGTACCGGCTCCTCGAGACGGTCCGCCAGTACGCGGCTCAGGAGCTCTTCAAATCAGCCGGTGAGGCAGACCTTACCGCGATCAGGGACCGGCATGCCGCGTTCTACCTGCGCATCGCACGCGAGGCCGGGCCGGCCCTGACCGGCCGCCGGCAGGGCTACTGGCTCCGGCGGCTCGATGCCGACTGGGACAACCTCCGGTCGGTCTTCGGTTACCTGGCCGCCGAGGGCAGGACTGGCGACCTGCTCAGGCTCGGGGTGGCGCTCGAGCGGTTCGCCGTCAGCAGGGCTCAGCCAGAGGTGCTGAGCTTCCTGCGCGCGGCGGTGGACCGTGACGACTCCGGCGTGACAGTGCTCGCCTCAAGCGCGCAGCTGGCGACGTCGGCGCTGCTCGGCATCCTCCGCCAGGCTGATCCGAGCGCGCGCATCGAAGCCAGGGGCTATGCGGAGCGTGGCCTGGCCATGGCGGAGATCCTCGCTGAGCCGGTATTGCAGGCCCGAGGTCTCGGCCTGCTGAGCGATCTGGTTTTCGCCGAGGGCGACCTGGACCGGGTCAGGGAGCTGGCCGGACAGGCAGTTGCCATCGCGCGCACTACCGGTGACCGGCAGCTTCTCGGCGAGATGCTGAAATGCCTGGCGGCAGCTGAGCCGTCCGCCGAGGAGAACCGGCGGCTGCGGGCGGAGGCGCTGGACTGCTTCCGGCAGTCCGGCGACGAGCTGCTCGCCGCCAATGAGCTGCACCGGCTGTACGGGCTCGACCTCGCCCGGGACGCACCAGGGCAGGCACGGCTGCACCTGGAGGCCGCAATCGCTGCCGCCGAGCGTCTTGGCGACGAGATGTACCTGTACTTCTTCCGCGAGGACCTGGCGATCCTGTTGCTGATCGAGGGCAAGCCGGCCGAAGCGGTTCCGCTGATCCGGCGCTGCCTGCAGGTCGCGCGGCGCAGCGGAATCCGGCTGGACGTCTGCGAGGTGCTGTTCGGCGCCGCCTGCTGCGCGGCCTGGCAGCAGGATGAGCTGAAGGCCGTCAGACTGCACGGCGCGGCGGACGTCCGGATCGGCTACGCCCTGGCCGATGGCAGCATCAGCTGGTCACCGATTGAGGAGCGGCTGCGCGTCGCCGAGCAGGCCCGGCTTCGGGAGCAGGTGGGAGAGGCACAGTTCAGCGAGGCCTACCGGCAGGGAGCGGCGCTCTCCCGGCAGCAGGCCGTGGAGCTGGCCCTGCGCTAGCACACCAAGCTGCCCGCGAGCTGCCAGAGCGACCGGAGCGCTGCGGAATCAGTCGTGTTGCGAAGCGTGACTAGAGTGACGCTTTTGACATGACGTTGAGTAGCGTCTTAAATACATCCAGTTCAAGCTAAGTGGCGGCGGCGCGCTGACCCCCCGTATCCGCGACGCCGGCTTGTTATGCACGCTAGTGGGGCGCTCCTGCTGCCCGCGCTGTCCCCTGCGCGGCTGAATGAGCGCTGGGTCGGCGCTGACCGCCTCCTCAACAGGAGGCGATAGCACTCATGGCAATGAGCGCCCACGCATCTGACGACCACGTCATTTACGAGCAGGAACTGGCCGGCCACCAGCGGGACCTGTACCCCACGGCGCTGCGGATGACCCGTAACCCCAGCGACGCCGAGGACCTGGTGCAGGAAAGCATGGCTCGCGCCTACGCCGGGCTCCGGCACTTCACCCCTGGCACGAACGGCAAGGCCTGGCTGTTCCGCATCCTCGCGAATACGTTTGTCAGCGGCTACCGCAAGCGTCAGCGCGAGCCTGTTCAGGTGCTGAGCCCCGAGTTCGAGGCCTTGGTGTCGGCCGCACCGAGCTGGTCAGCGACCGGCCCGGCCCGAACCGAGCCGTCGGCCGAAGACGCCGTGCTCAACCACTTCAGCAACTCGGAGGTGCGGGATGCGCTGCGTGAGTTGCCGGAGTGCTTCCGGGCCACTATTTACCTGGCTGACGTGGAGGGCTATCCCTATCGGGAGATTGCCGAGATGCTCGGCGTGCCGATCGGCACGGTGATGTCCCGGCTGCACAGGGCTCGCGTCCAGTTGCGGAAGCGGCTCGCTGCGCGCGTCGGACCGGCCGTTATTCCCCGCTAATCCACTGCGGATCTCGTTGATTTTCGAAGGGATGACAACCGGATCCGTAACGCCCAAGATCTCTTAGCATGTCTTGAATGCCGAATCAGTTGCCGACTAGACTGATCGCAACTCATTCCGTTCTCAAGGCGGTCCTTCGTGCCCGATACCGGATCCGGCAGCATGCTTGACGTGGCTAGTCCGTTGTCCGTCACGTCGCGTACGACCCACAAGCGGCTGCGCGAGCAGGGCCGCAGCGACCGGGCGGAGCTGTTCGCCGTGCTTCGCGCCGGGTTCATCGGGCACTTTGGCGTGCCTACCGACCAGGGACTGATGGTCGTTCCGACTGTCTACGGCTTCGACGATCAGCATGCGTACGTGCATGGCTCGGTGGCCAGCCGCAGCCTCAAGGCTGACGCAGACGCGTGCCTGACCGTCACGGTGGTGGACGGGCTGGTACTGGCCCGCTCGGTCTTCGAGCACGGGGTCAACTACCGCAGCGCGATGATCTACGCGCAGGCCCGAATCGTCGACGACCCGGCGGAGAAGCTAGCTGGACTGCGGCTGGTGTCCGAGCACCTGGCGCCCGGACAGTGGGACTACACCCGCCAGCCCAGCCGTAAGGAACTAGCCGCGACCAGACTGCTGGCGCTGTCCCTGGCTGAAGCATCGGTGAAGGTGCGCTCTGGGCCGCCGAGTGACTCGGACAGTCCGGACGCCGCCCTCGGACTGTGGGCAGGCGAGCTGCCGCTGGACACGCGCTGGCTGCAGCCAGTGCCGGATCCGGCACTGCCCGCAGGGCTGATTGCCCCGCCGCACATTCAGTCCAGGGCCGGGAACGCGGCTCATCCCCGCTAGCCCCCACCGCCAGGTCGCGGCATCGTCCGGGCTTCGAGCCGGACTGGCCGCCGGCGCAACGATTCGCGATAAAGGTGGGACCGAGCGCCGAGATCTTGGCGGACAAACGGGCTATAGTGCGGCGCAGGCAAACGGACCCAGGCCGGGTGGCGTGAGGATGGAGTCTAAGTGTTCGAGACGGTAGTGGTGGGAGCGGACGCCTCCGAGACGGCAGCCGAGGCAGTCCGCCAGGCAATAGAACTGGTTAAGCTCACCGGCGGCCGGCTGCACATAGTGTCTGCCTACCGCCCGCAGCACCTGAGCTCGTCCGGGGCCGACGAGTTGTGTCTTGCGACCGGTGACCTGGCCGATACAGTGCTTGCCGACCACGCTTCCCGGGCGCGAGCCGCTGGCGTCACGGCTGAGACGCACGCTCGTAGCGGCGCTGCCGCAGAGGCCATTATCGGAGTTGCCGAAGAGATCAACGCTGACCTCATCGTGGTGGGCAACAAGGGAATGGCCGGGGTCGGCCGGGTCCTGGGCAGCGTGCCGAACTCTGTCGCGCACCGCGCACCGTGCTCGGTCCTGATCGCTCAGACCACCTGACCCGAGCGGTCCCGGCTGTCACCAGAACTTCTGACTCGGCGGCAGGGGCAATTTTGCCGCGGACCGGGAAGCCCGGCGGGGCTGCCGATTAGCGGTAAAAGGGTGTATTGTAATGGATCATGGTGAACTGGCCAGATAGGTGTTAGCCACACCAGCTCCGCTTCGCTCCGCGACCCCGGGGCGCATCTCGGGCCACTCGGGTCGCCGCTGGTTACTAAATCAAGGCGCTCGAACCGCTGACTTCTCCGGCTTCACTGCGAGTCAGCTCTTCGCCTGCCGCCAGCGGCTTTTTCTTGTGCGTGCAGCACTCGGTTGCCAGCCTTCGCAGTCGTTATCAGCTACCGCCGCTACGTAGCGGGGAGGGGAGTGCGCGCCGATTCCAGCCTCAGCAGATAGGCGTCAACAACGCCACTGGGTCAGCCTCCAACCAATAAGCAGGAGAGGACGACGAAGGCAATGGGACAGACAAAGCTCAAGCGGGCGCGAGTGTCCTTACAGCGCTCTGCCATGCGCACTGCGGGCAGAAGAATCTGGTCGCCGCCTAATCGGCGGTGGTGGCTGGCCGGAGTGCTCGCATCGGTAGCTGGCATCTCGCTCTTGGCAGCGGCACCCGCTGGAGCAGCGCAAACAGGCGTAGCGCAAATCAGCGCCGATCCCTACACGCCGAGCAACGCATCGAACGGCGAGCACGCCACGGAGGTTGAACCGGACACCTTCGCCTGGGGCTCAACCGTCGTTACCGTGTTCCAGACCGGCCGAATCTTCAACGGCGGGGCCACCGACATCGGCTGGGCGACGAGCACTAACGGAGGCGTGTCCTGGACGCACGGGTTCATGCCCGGAACGAGCACGCAGGCGGCACAACCCGGCCCGTTCTTCGGCGCCAGTGACGCATCGGTCGCCTACGACGCCAGGGACGGTGTGTGGATGGCCTCCTGGCTCGGTGCGCATTTCTCCGGCGGCGGCGTCGTTGACGTGATGCTGAGCCGGTCCACGGACGGCGGCCTGTCCTGGAGCGCCCCTGTGGCGATCGCCGCCAATAACGTCTTCTACGACAAGAACTGGACGGTCTGCGACAACTCCTCGACCAGCCCGTTCTATGGCAACTGTTATACGGAGTTCGACAACGCCAACAGCCGCGATCTGGAACAGATGTCCACGTCTACCGACGGCGGCATGACCTGGAGCGCCCCGCAGCCAACTGCTGACCAGGCGCACGGGCTCGGCGGCCAGCCGCTGGTTCAGCCAAACGGACGAGTTATCGTCCCATTCGAAGGGATCGGTCGTTCAGGCGGCATCCGCGCCTTCACCTCCGACGACGGTGGCGTGACCTGGAACGCCTCAGTTTTGGTCTCTGCCATCAGTTCACATGAGGTTTCCGGCGTGCGCACCGAGTCTCTCCCGTCGGCTGAGATCAACGGGGACGGCAAGGTCTACGTCGTCTGGCAAGACTCGCGGTTCGAGCCAGGCGGTGCAGCCAACGACATCGTGCTCAGCACGTCCACCGACGGCACCACCTGGTCTCCGGTCAGTCGCATCCCCATCGATCCGGTTGGCAGCGGCGTCGACCACTTCTTGCCGGGTCTGGCCGTGGACCGGGACTCGGCGGGTGCGCACACCGTGCTCGCGTTGACCTACTACTACGACACCAACTCAAGCTGCGTCGGCGGATCCTGCCAGCTGGAGGTCGGCTTCACCTCTTCCTTGAACGACGGGCAGACCTGGAGCACGCCGCAGGTGCTCGGCGGGCCGATGCAAGAGGACTGGCTCGCCCCGACCAGTCAGGGCTTCATGGCCGGCGACTACATCTCCACGTCCTTCCTCGCAGGCCAGCAGCGGGTCGTCGGAGTCTTCCCGATCGGGATGACACCGTCATCCAACGGCCTTCTCGACGAGCCGATGTTCGCCGCGCTTGAGCAGGTTCGGGGTGGCAACCTGCCCATGACGACCAATCCGGTCCTCGCCGCTCCGAACTCGGCTACCAGCGACAACAACACCGCAACAGTTCCGCCAACCGCGTTCTGACCGTACGGGGGCCGAGGAATGCTCGGCCCCCGTCCGCACCACCTGCAACGCCAGCGGTCAGCCTTCAGCCAATAGGTAAGAGAGGACGAAGCCAATGGCAGAGAGAAGACTCGGAGGGATGTTGGTGAACAAGGTAAGGCTGCTCGTCGTCACGTTAATCGCTGGCGCCTGCGCCGTCCTGGGCCTGGCCGCGCCATCCGCTTTGGCCGCGCCGTCCGGTGTGGGACCGATAACCGACGTGAGCAGCGCCTGCGCCGGGCAGAACGCGGAAGTCGAACAGGCGGTGGCACCGCCGCACTACGTCTACGAGGCGTGGATCGGATGCGACGGCGAGGGCTTCGCCCGGTCGGTCGATGGCGGCGCGCACTTCTCCGCGCCGATCACTTTGCCCGACTCCAGCGGCTCCGACGACCCAGCGGTCGCGGTCGCGCCCGACGGGACCGTGTACGTTTCCTACCTGCGGTACCACGACAACTACGCCTACCCGGTGGTGGCGACCTCCTTCGACCACGGGGCGACCTTCACCCAGGCGGCTTCCCTCATCCCGCACGTCGCCGGAAACTGGGGAGACAGGGACTTCATCGCCGCCGGACGGGGCGGAACGGTGTACGTCACCTGGGACTACGGGCCGAGCGCGGCTGACGTGAAGTTCGACTGCAGCCCCACCGGCAGCTGCGCTTACGGCGCGGTGGATGCCACTGCGGTGGTCCAGAAGTCGACTGATTACGGGAAGACGTGGGGGCCGATTACCCCGATGCAGCCGGGCTTCCCGGCCGGCGGAGGCTACGACGCCTCCGTCCTTGTCCAGCCCAACGGCGTGGTCGACGCCCTGATGATTGACCACCCCCTCGATCCGGGCACGTTCACAGTGCATCCCGGGCATGAGCTGTTCACCCGTTCCACCGACGGTGGCAAGACGTGGTCGCCCGCGGTCGAGGTCGGCGGCAACGTAGGCACTCTGTCGGACACCGAGTGGTGGATCGACGGCGACCTGAGCACCGACCGGGCCGGCAACCTGTATGCCACCTGGGACACCCAATCCCCCTCGGGCGACAGCGATATCGGCTGGCTTTCCTACTCCACCGACCACGGCAGGACGTGGTCCGCCCCGATTCGCGTCACAGCGGACCAGGACAATGCAGTCCACAACGTGGAGTCGGCGGGCGCGGGTCCCGGCATCGCCGAGATCGCCTGGCAAGCCGACAATTCGCCCCATGGCTTCGCCACCTACCTGCGGCCTTTCTCCATCAAGCACGGGTGGCTGGCGCCGGTCACGCAGGTGTCCAGCCAGTACGGCGATCCGGCGATCTGGCCGGGGGACACATTCGGCATTTCGGTGCCGCACGACTGGAACGGACCTGGCGCGCCCGAACACGTTGACCTGAGCTGGGGAAGCGCCGTCGGCGGCAGCCAGAACTCAGAGATCTACACCACGGTAGTGGGCCGGTGACGCCAGGTCCTTGACCCGCACCGAAGCGCCTGTCGGACGGGGGCCGAGTGTCCTCGGCCCCCGTCCGCATTAGGTGCCAGGAAGCCAGAGCTACAGGCAGCCACCTACAACGATGTCCCGCATCTAGCTCCGGCCGTGATCGGCGCGGACTGTCGGACTTGCCTGGGATAATGGGGGGGTGTTTGATACCGGGCGTTGCAGGCTTGTCGGCCGTACAGCCGAGCTGGAGCAGATGGAGAAGCTGCTCGGCGACGCCGAGGCCGGCCAGCCCGTGGTACTGCTCGTCAGCGGCGATGCCGGCGTCGGCAAGACGCGGCTGCTGACTGAGCTTGCCGAACGAGCCGCGACGCGCGGTTTTACAGTGCTGTCCGGGCGATGCGCCGAGCTGGCCGACAGCATCCCGTACCTGCCACTCGCCGACGCTCTCCGGTCAGCGACGAGCGGCTCGCTGGCAGACGCGCTGGCGACGAGGCCTGTGCTGGCTCGCCTGCTTCCGGACCGCGAGATCACCACCCAGCCGGGTGATCAGCCTGGGCTCGCGCAGCACCAGCTATTCGGCGCGGTGCTCGGCATGCTGGCTGAGCTGGCTGCAGGCAATCCGGTTTTGCTGGTACTCGAGGACCTGCACTGGGCCGATCGCTCCACCAGGGACCTCGTGACCTTCCTCAGCCGGGTGCTCCGGGACGGGCGCATCGCTCTGGCCGTCAGCTACCGCACCGACGACATGCACCGCGCGCACCCGCTGCGGGCGGTCGTGGGAGAACTGCAACGGCTGCCCAGCGTCACCGCCATCGAGGTCGGTCCGCTCGACCCTGCAGCCATGGCCGAGCACCTGACGCAACTCGCGGGCGGTGTCGCAGAGGCGATCGATGAGGTCATCGAGCGAGCCGAGGGCAACGCTTACTTCGCCGAGGAACTGCTGGCAACTAGCTCGACCGGCGGCGAGCTGCCCACAGCGCTCGCTGACTTGCTGGTCGCGCGCATAGTGCACCTGTCCGCGACGACCCAGCAGGTCCTGAGAGCAGCAGCGGTGACGGGCCGCCGGATCGACGACGAGCTGGTCATGCGGGCGTCCGGGCTGACGACCGCCGACTATGAGGCAGCCGTGCGGGAAGCGGTGGCCCAGCAGCTTCTGGTGCCAGACAACTGCTCGCGGCTGTCCTTCCGGCACGCGCTGCTCCGCGAGGCAATCTACAACGACCTACTGCCAGGAGAGCGGACCCGGCTGCATGCGCGGCTGGCTGAGCTGCTTGACGACGAGCAGCGGCTGGCCGAGGTACCCGGCACCGCCGCCGAGCTCGCGCTGCACTGCCTCGCCAGCCACGACGTTCCCGGGGCATTTGCCGCCTCAGTACAGGCCGGGCTGGAAGCGTGGCGGCTCGCCGCGCCGGCCGAGGCTATGCGGCATTTCGATCAGGCGCTGTCGCTGTGGGACCGGGTGCCCGAGCCTGAGAAGCTCAGCGGGTGGAGCCGGGGCAAGCTGGCTTTCAGCTCGGCGTTGAGCGCGGGTGAGGCTGGCCAGGTTTCGCTAGCCGTAAAAGAGCTGCGGCGGCTGGTCGGCTTCCTTGGCGAGCAGTCCGAGCCGGACGTCAAGCTGCTCTGCAGGGCCATGGAGCGTCTGGCCTACTTCCTGCTGGATGTCGATGAAGACTCCGAGGCGATCGCGATGGCCGCATCGGCGGTCGACGTGCTGCCGGCTGAGCCGCCTACCAGGGAGCGGGCGAGCGCGCTAGCGACGCATGCAAGGGCGCTGCTCGCCTACGCGGACACCGATCTGGCCAGTGCGCGTGCGGTGGAAGCGGCGGCCGCAGCCGATGCCGCCGGAGCTCCATGGCTGCAAGCCGACGCGCTGGCGACGTTGATGGCAGTGCGCGTGCGAGCCGGCCTGATGGACGAGGCCAAGTCGACTGGTGCCAAGGCGCTTGATCTCGCGACTGAGACGGACATGGCCGGCGCAGAGTTGCGCGTCAGGACCTTGCTCGCCCGGCTAAGCCTCGAGTCGGGCGACCTGGCCGACGCAAGCGCGCTCGCACACGCGGGTGTAGAGCGCGCCGCGCAAGCGGGCTTGAGCATGGCGCCCTACGGCCTGGACCTGCAGTACCTGCACTATCTGGCGCACTACTCTGACGGCCGTTGGGATCACGCGCAGGAGATCGCGGACCTTTTCCCGGTCCGGGTCACCAACGTCGCCGAGGCACGGTTGTCAGCGATGGCACTGTTCATCGACGTGGCCAAAGGCAGTCCGCGGGTGGCGGATCGTCGGGCCTGGCTTAAGCCGTACCTGGCAAAAGATCAGCTCGCTGCCTATATCGCCAGGGGCTTGCTCGCCGAGGACGCGTACTGGGCCGGTGACCTTCAAGGCGCGCACAACTTGGTGAAAGCCACCATCGCGGCAGCGGTGGCCTGGGATGGCGATGATCTCGGTCCGCAGGTGATCCGGCCTGCAGCTGTCGGCATCGCCGCGCTGGCTGATCAGGCCAGGCTCGCGCGTGCGGCCGGGCAGCCGACCGAGGCACTTATCGATGAGGCACAGGCGCTCACTGAGCTGGCGCGAAGCGGTGTTGGCAGCAAGCGGCAGGCGGCAGCCGCTCTCGGCGTCGATGGACGTGGGTGGCTGGCCCGGGCCGAGGCGGAGTTGCGCCGCGCGGCGGATGACAACAACCCGGAGAACTGGCGAACCGAGATCGAGACGTTCGGCCCGGCGTTCGTCTACGAGACGGCACGGGGACGCTGGCGGCTAGCCGAGGCGCTCGCCGAAGCGGGCGACCGGGACGAGGCGCAGCGCCAGTGGCAGCTCGCCGCCGCGACGGCTGATGAGATCGGCGCTACCAGGCTGCGTGCGGCGCTCGCTGACCTGGGCCGGAGGGCGAGGCTAGGCGCCGGTGCGCGAGCGGTACCAGGCAGCCCGCTGGCAATCCTGACCAGCCGCGAGCTCGAGGTGCTGAGATCGCTCGCGGCCGGGCGGACCAACAGAGAGATCGCGGCCAAGCTGTTCATCTCGGACAAGACCGTGAGCGTGCACGTCTCGAACATCCTGGCCAAGCTGGGAGCCGGAAGCCGGACGGCCGCTGCCGCGATCGCGCACGACAACGGGCTCAAGCCCCGTTAGTCGAATACGGCCTAGGCCAGCCCATCATCAGATAATCCCCTGCTCGCGCACAGGTGTCCCGGAGGCCAGCCGATGCCAACCGAAGCGCGTCAGGTCGATGGATTGGTACTGCCCGGTCAGGAGCAGTTCTGCCATCGCGCGGCCACATCCGGGCGCATGCATGAGGCCATGCCCGGAGAAGCCTGCCAGCAGGTGGAAGTTGGCGAGTGCGCCGGCGCCCGGTCCGATGATGACGTTGCCGTCGAAGTCATTCTGGTCGTATAGGCCAGGCAGCGTGCGGCCGCAGCGGGTCCGCTCGAACTGCGAGAACCGGTGGGCTAGGGCCGGCCACACAGCCTTCTCGAAGTAGCCGTTGTCGACGTCGAAGTTGTAGCCGCGCGGTTCGGCCAGCGTTGGCACGCCGCCGGAGTACCCGGTCCCTTCCGGCCGGAACGCCAGGCGCCTGGTGTCCTTGATGTAGGGGAGTGGCTCTATCGGATCCTGGCACTTGAAGAAATGCTCGAAGCGACGCAGCGGCTCAATCGGTACGTCGATGCCGAGCATCGCGCAGACTTCGCCGGCCCAGGCTCCCGCGGCGTTGACGAAGTGGGCCGCCTCAATCTGCTGCCCGGACCGCAGCTGCGCCGCGGTCACCGCGTTCCCGCTGCGGGTCAGTCCCGTGACCTCGTCGGCAACGAAGTCGGCTCCCAGCGACTTGGCCTTGTCGCGGAAACCGGTCAGCACGCTATACGGGTCCAGCCATCCGTCGTCGGGGGAGTGCACGGCAGCGCCAAGATCCTCGACGTTCATCGACGGGAACTTCTGCTGCAGCTCGGCGGGTTCGAGCCAGCTGACGTTGCATCCGAGCCTTCGCTGCGTCTGAAGATTGCGCTGCAGCACCGCGCGGCCGGCGGGCGGGACGATGAACAGGTAGCCGCCCTTGTGAAACCCGATGTCGGCCGGCTGGCCGTCAACTGCCATCGTCTCGGGGAATGATTCGAAGAACGCGATGCTGTACTGCGAGAGCTCGATGTTCTCCGCTAGCGAGAAAAGCCGGCGGATCCCGCCCGATGCTCGCGGCGTCGAGGCGAGCCCGTAGCCAGGGTCGCGCTCAATGACGGTGACGCCGACGGCGGGATCATGCGCCTTGAGGAAGTAGGCGACCGCTGAGCCGATCGCGCCGCCGCCGATAATGACGACATCGGTCCTGCCCGTAGACCACATCGCGTCCCGACCACCGCTGAACGGAGAACTAGTGGCGAGGATCGGCGCGCTACATTCCCTTCATCAGACCGACCTGGTTACCTGCGGGATCGGTGAAGAAGGCAATCCTCGGTCCGTCCGGTACGTCCATCGGCGGCATGATCGTCTGGCCGCCGAGTTCGCCGACCTTCGCGAGCGCCGCGTCGACGTCGGCTACCGAGATGTAGAAGGTGGCGTGGGCTTTGCCCTCCGGGTTCGGTCCGACGCCGCCGGCGATCCCGCCTTCCTCAGGAGACACCATCCCGTAGTTCATCGGATTGCTCGCGTCAATCTGCCAGCCGAAGGCTTCGGCGTAGAAGCGCTGCAACACGCTCGCATCGGGTCCGGTTATTTCGAACCACGCGACTGGATTCGCCATGATCACTCCTTCAAGACGTGTGATGCACGTCACCATACGCCAGCCAGCCGGGTAGGTACTGGTGAAAGAGTTGCGTGACCTGGCAATCCGCTCCGGGCCGCAGCGGCCCGGTGAAAAGTAGCCCCCGGCAAGGTGTCGATTTCCGCCAGCGGAGTTCGTGACCAGCATGAAGGGCGGCACGAGGCCGCCACGCCGAACGGAGTGATGACATGCGTCAGTACCTGCTATCAGTGCACATGGTCGAAGGCGAGTCGGCGCCGTCCGACGCGGACATACAGCGCGCCTACGCGGCCGTCGATGCGTTCAACGCGGAGTTGCAGTCGGCCGGATCCTGGGTGTTCGCCGGCGGCCTCTACCCGCCTGACACCGCGACAGTCGTCCGCGGCCAGGGCGGCCAGGTGATCACGACCGACGGCCCGTTCCCCGAGGCCAAGGAGCAGCTTGGCGGCATCTGGGTGATCGAGGCACCGGACCTGGACGCTGCGCTGGCATGGGCGGCTAAGGGATCAGCAGCGTGCGAACGTCCGGTCGAGGTCCGGCCGTTCCAGGAGATCCCCGAGGACTAGCCCGTGTCCGCTATCGACGCGGCCGCTCTGGAGCGGACTTTCCGGGAGAGTTCCGGCCGTGCAGTCGCCACGCTGGTCCGCCTCTTCGGCGATATCGATCTGGCCGAAGAGGCGGTCCAGGATGCCTTCGCGATCGCCGCCGAGCGCTGGCCGGTTACCGGCGCCCCGCCTAACCCTGGCGGCTGGATCGTGACGACGGCGCGCAACAAGACGCTGGACCGGCTGCGCCGCGAGTCGAGCCGGGCCTGCCGGGAGAGCCAGGCAGCGCTGCTCCAGGTCAGCGACCCGCCAGCAGAGGAGGCGACGATCGTGCAGGATGACCAGCTGCGGTTGATCTTCACCTGCTGTCACCCTTCGCTTAGCGCGGAGGCCCAGCTAGCGCTCACGCTTCGCCTGATCGCTGGCCTTCAGACGCCTGAGATTGCGCGCGCGTTCCTCGCGCCGGAAGCCACGGTTGCGCAGCGCCTCGTGCGGGCGAAACGAAAGATCCAGGCCGCCGGGATTCCCTACCGGGTACCGAGCGAGTCGGAGTTGCCGGACCGGCTGCCGTACGTACTAGCCGTTATCTACCTGATCTTCAACGAGGGGTACACCGCGTCGGCCGGCGACGAGCTGGTTCGCGGTGAGCTCTGCGCTGAGGCCATCCGGCTCGCCCGCCTGCTGGCCCAGCTCATGCCCGACGAAGCCGAAGTCGCCGGATTGCTGGCGCTCCTGCTGCTCACTGAAGCGCGCCGCCCGGCTCGCACCGACTCGGACGGATCGCTGGTCGTATTGGCAGAACAAGATCGCGCCCAGTGGGACAGTTCGTTGATCGCCGAAGGCCATGCGCTGGTGCGCTCCTGTCTGCGGCGCAACCGCCCGGGCCCGTATCAGCTGAAGGCAGCCATTAATGCGGTACACGACGACGCGGCCACTGCCGCACAGACAGACTGGCGTCAGATTGTCGCGCTGTACGACCAGCTCATGACCGTAGAGCCGACCCCGGTGGTAGCGCTTAACCGGTGCATCGCGGTGGCTGAGGTCGACGGTCCGGCGGCCGCACTCGAACTCCTGGCCGGGCTTGACCTCGATCGATACCACCTGTTCCATGCCGCCCGGGCCGAGATGCTGCGCAGGCTTGGCCAGCCCGCGAAGGCGGTTGCCGCCTACGATGCCGCGATCGCGCGCGCGGCCAACGGCGCCGAGCGGGCGTTCCTCCAGCAAAGACGCGATTCGCTCACGGCCGAATAGGCTGGCTTTGTGGGCTGGAGACCCTCTAGATGCCGTCGCGGCTGATTGCGATGATCACGCGCAGGATCAGGACGGTGCTGAAGAACAGCCCGACGTAGCCCAACACGTGGAAGAGGCTGGTGCCGGGGAAGAAGATCGGCCCGCCATGTATGCCGATGAGCATCACGGACATGATGCCCAGCGTCGCACCCAGGAACGCGAGAACAGCGCGCCCCACCAGCGCGCCGACGAACTGCCTGTCTGAGTCGTTGGCCAGTACGCGCATGCTGGCGGTGAGGCCGCCGTGCTCAAGCAACCCAGCGATCCGGTCGAGCCGACGCGGCAGCTTCCGCAGTACGGGCAGCAACCCAAGTGCCTCGTCAGTCGCGGCTTCACGCAGCGACGCGGGGGTGAGCATCTGACCGAGCCAGCTACCAGCCAAGTCACGCGTTTCAGCGACCATATCGAAGCCTGGGGACAGCGCGATCAGCGTGCCCTCGAGCGTCATCATCGCCCGGAAAACCGCGCCGATCACCGGCTGGAACACTAGCCCGAAGCTGACGAGCAGGCGGAACAGAGAGTTGAACATCGACGCGTCTGGCATCATGCCCGGTCCGAGGTGCTGGACCATGAACTGGGCAAGAGTGCGCTCCAGTACATCCTCGTTCGCTGGCGTGCGCACCGAGGCAAGCTCGAGCAACGCGCTGTGCAACTCGGTCGCGTTGCGGCGAGCGACGGCGAGCAGCAGCCTGCGCAGCGCGGCCTGCTGCAGCGGATCCAGCCGCCCGACCGACCCGAAGTCAATCAGCGCCAGCGCACCGTCGCGAAGCACAAGAACGTTACCGGGATGGGGGTCGGCGTGGAACGTGCCCTCGATCATCATCTGGCGAAGCACTGTGGCAAGCAGCCCGCGGGCGAGCGCGAGCCGGTCGCAGTCGGCTAGCACGGCGCCCGCGTCGCGCACGTTTACGCCGTTTAGCCACTCCATGACGAGGACACGAGAGGTCGCCGAGTAAACGGCGGGGATCCGGATCTCCCCGGAGCCGCCCCCAGCCACGGCGGCGATGTTGCGCGCTTCGATGCGGAAGTCGAGTTCCTCGCGCAGCGCGGTCGCGAACCCGTCGGCCAAGTCGAGCACGCCGAACTCACGTGCCCACGGAGCACGCACGTGCAGCGCTCGAGCGAACCGCAGCAGGATGTCCAGATCACGTTCGACGAGATCGCGAACACCAGGGCGCTGGACTTTCACCACCACCTGCTCGCCCGTGGCGAGCTGAGCGCGGTGCGCCTGGGCGATGGAGGCCGCAGCGATCGGTTGCGGGTCGAAGGACTTGAAATACTCGGCGGCAGGCGCGCCAAGCTCCTCAGCAAGCAATGCCTGCACCGTGCCGGGTGAAGCCGGGGAGACATGGTCTTGGAGGCCGGAAAGCTCGGCGATAACATCGGGCGGCAACAGGTCCGCGCGCGTCGATAGCACCTGGCCGAGTTTGATAAACATACCGCCCGTCTCCTCGAGCGCTTGACGGACGTTGCGCGCGAGCGGCCGAGTTTCCGATTTCGCTGGGCGTCGGCCGGACAAGTATGCCGAGAGCCCATGACGTGCGGCGATGCGGCTAACGGTGACATAACGCCGGGTTCGGCTGAATCTTTGCCGCATCGCTCGCCATGGATGCGGGATCGGATTGTTCCGGAGTCGATCCTCCATTGCGGCGAACCGCCCCGGCTTGGCCAGCAACTCCATCAGCACGGCGATCAGCATCGTGGCGATCAGCGCGGCGAAAAGGACGGGAAGCCATTGCAGGTTACGGGGACCGTGCGCGCGGCGGCCGTCCACAGCCCAGACCGTGATGATGCCGACGATAAGGCCCAGCCAACCTGCGAGAAGTGCGCGCCCCCATCCCAGCCTGACGCCCAGCAGCCGGCCGCCCACCCTTGCGAGAATCACTACGACCACGAGCGTAAGCAGTCCGCCCAGGACCGGAATGCTCCACAAGCCTTGCGTGCTGCCAATCGGCATCGGTTGTCCGTCCCCTGGGCCTTGTCCGCGCTGATCCTTGGTAGCTGCCGTCAGCGTACCGCTATCAAGACTGCCCGGCCTTTACGGCACGAAGTGGAGCAAGTGGGCGTTCGCCGGCCGCCGAATTGCTTGTGGCGCTCTGACCAGAGGACCATCTTCAGTTCATGGCACGGATCACGATTAGTGTGCAGGCTGAGCCGGCCGACCTGCGATCCTGGCTCGCTCTAGCCCAGCGGCTGGAACGCGCTGGATTTTACGGACTGTTGATGGGGGATCATCCTGGGTCCGGCGCATCGCCGTGGCCTGCGCTCGGTTGCGCCGCAGCCGTAACCGAGACCCTGAAACTGGGCACCTACGTGGTGCAAGCTGGCGTCCGCGAGCCGATGCACGTGGCGGCGGACGCGGCCACTCTCGACGTCCTCGCGCCCGGCCGGGTCGTGCTCGGCGTCGGCGCGGGGCACACACCCCGAGAGTGGGCAGACGTCGGCCGGTCCCGGCCCGGCCCGCGCCAGCGAGCAGAGCGCCTGGCCGAATTCGTGACGGCGGTCGCCGCGCTCCTCAGCGGCGAGACAGTCACTCTGGACGGCAGCTACCTCACCTTGCGTGACTCGCTGCTCGACGGCTTGCCAGCGAACAGCCGCGTCCGGCTCGCCGTCGGAGGCGGCCACCCGCTTGTGCTTCGCGCGGCAGCGCGGCATGCCGACATCGTGGGCCTAAGCGGGCTCGGCCGTACGTTGCCGGACGGTCACCATCACCAGGCCCGCTGGTCCCAGGCAGACCTGCGCCGTCAGCTGCAGCTGGTCCGCGACGAGGCACAGCGAGCAGCTCGTTCGCCGGTCATCGAGGCCCTCGTGCAGTTCGTCCGCGTCACCGGCGACCGGGCGGGCGCGGTCGCGCAGCTAAGTGCCGCG
>DASXIA010000506.1:0-2648 GCA_036488155.1 Streptosporangiaceae bacterium
CTACCGGCGGCAGGGCGGCAGCCCGGCGGTCTACATCATCGGCGGGGCAATCATCGTCATCCTGCTGGCACTACTGTGGCTGTGGGAGTCCAGAGGCGCGCGTGCGGAGCGAGAGGCGGCACTGACCGCCGAGGAGGAGGCGGAACGCCCAGTTCCGCCGACACCGTTCCCGACTCCGCCCATGGATCTCCCGCATTACCACGGCATCGGCCTAGCTGGCTCAGGCGGCGAGGCCGTGCTGGCCGGCGTGACCAGTGACGAGGGAGCCGCCGGCGGCGCCGGCGGCACGAAGGAGGTCACCGGTGGCTGAGTTCTTCGACACCATCAAGGGGTTCGGCGTCACCTTCCGGCAGATGTTCCGGCCGGTTGACACCGTCGAGTACCCCGAGGTGAAGCGGCCTACCGCGCCGCGGTTCCACGGCCGCCATCAGCTCAACCGGTGGCCAGACGGGCTGGAGAAGTGCATCGGGTGCGAGCTGTGCGCCTGGGCCTGCCCGGCCGACGCGATCTACGTCGAAGGCGCTGACAACACAGCCGAGGAGCGGTACTCGCCGGGTGAGCGGTACGGCCGCGTCTACCAGATCAACTACCTGCGCTGCATACTCTGCGGGCTGTGCATCGAGGCGTGCCCGACCAGGGCGCTGACCATGACCAATGATTACGAGCTGGCCGATGACAGCCGGGAGAGCCTGATCTGGACCAAAGAACAGCTCGTCGCGCCGCTGCAGCCAGGCATGGAGGCGCCGCCGCACCCGATGCGGCTCGGCGATGACGAAGAGGACTACTACCAGCTTGGCGCAATGCTCGCGGCCAGCCAGCCCGACTCCGCCGAGCGCAGCCCGGTGCAAGAGGGTCCGGTCCAGGACTGGCCGGTGCAGTCCGGCGGCGGTTCAGCCCAGGGAGACGTGCAGTGACCGGAGCGCATCCGCTGATCCTTGCCGGACCGGCGGCCGAGACGACCAGGCTGGTCGCTTACTGGCTGCTGGCGATCCTGTCTGTGGCGGCCGCGGTAGGCATGGTGCTGGCGCGCAGGGCCGTGCACTGCGCGATGCTGCTGGCCGTCGTCATGCTGTCGCTGGCCGTCTTCTACGCGATGCTCGGCGCGCCGTTCCTGTCCTTCGTGCAGATCATCGTCTACACCGGCGCCGTGCTGATGCTCTTCCTGTTCGTCCTGATGATCGTCGGCATCAGCGCGGCTGACTCGATCATCGAGACAATCCGCGGCCAGCGGATGTGGGCCGCGCTGGCCGGCATCGCCATGCTGGTCCTGCTCAGCCTCGTCCTCGGGCACGCGGTGATCGGGCCGGCGGCGCCGAACAGCGCGCAGTTCGCCAATGGCAACGTGACGACGCTGGCGCACCTGATTTTCACCAAGTACGTGTACCCGTTCGAAATCACCAGCGCCCTGCTGATTACCGCTGCGGTCGGTGCCATGGTGCTGGCACACCGCGAGCGCACCGCGCCAAAGCCGACCCAACGCGAGCTTGCTGCCCGCCGCGTCGCCAGCGGACGGCCGACGCCGCTGCCAGGGCCCGGCACCTATGCCCAGCACAACGGTGCGGACATGCCGGCGCTGCTGCCTGACGGCAGCCAGTCCGAGCTGTCGGTCAGTCCGGTCCTGTCCGGTCGCTCCGGCGAGACACCTCGCGAGTTGCCCGGTGCCACCGCAATACCCGTCGCGCCGCCAGAGTCGGCGGGCTCGCTCGCCGGACCCGCGTCTGCGAGCGCTGTCGCTGGACCCGCCTCCACGGGCGGGCAGGGAGCAGGTGAGCAGTAGTGGTTAGCCCAGCGCACTTCGTCGCTCTCTCAGTGATCTTGTTTGTCATCGGCGCTGTCGGCGTGCTGGTGCGACGTAACGCGATCGTGGTGTTCATGTGCGTCGAGCTCATGCTTAACGCGGCCAACCTGGCGTTCGTGGCGTTCGCCCGGATGCATGGCGCGCTCGACGGTCAGGTGATCGCATTCTTCGTGATGGTGGTGGCCGCCGCCGAGGTGGTCGTCGGGCTGGCGATCCTGACTGCCATCTTCCGAGCCCGCAGGTCCGCGTCGGTGGATGACGCGAACCTGATGAAGTACTGACGAAAGGGAGCCATGACCGGCTCAGCCCACGCTGCGCTCGTGCCGCATGCCGCGGCTCTCGCGAGCCTGCACGCCACCGGAATCCAGGACGCGGCAGGTTTGCTGCTCGCCTTCCCGCTGGCCGGCGCAGCTATCCTGCTACTCGGCGGCAAGCGGACGAACAGCTGGGGACACCTGGTCGGCGTGGCCATGCCGGTGCTGGCCTTCGCCTACGCCGTCGCGGCGTTCGTGCAGATGCTCGGGTATCCGGCCGCGCAGCGGTCCCGAGACCTCGTCCTGTACCAGTTCATTAACGTCGGCCGGTTCCAGGTCCCGATGGGCTTGCGGCTGGACCAGCTGTCCATCTGCTTCGTTCTGCTCATCACCGGGGTCGGCTCGCTGATCCACATCTTCGCGGTCGGCTACATGTCGCACGACGCCGAGCGCCGCCGGTTCTTCGGCTACATGAACCTGTTCCTGGCGGCGATGCTGCTGCTGGTGCTGGCCAACAACTATCTCGGCCTGTACGCGGGCTGGGAGGGTGTCGGCCTCGCCTCCTACCTGCTGATCGGGTTCTGGCAGTACAAGCC
>DASXIA010000032.1:0-25786 GCA_036488155.1 Streptosporangiaceae bacterium
GCACGACGACATACGTGTTTGTCCTGGCCAGTCGCGCTGGCTCCGTGAATGCCCAGCGCAGCGGTATGCCGAGGTCGCCGTCCGGCGTGAACCCAAGTCCGGTCAGGACGCCCGACGCCGCGGGTACGTCCTGCTCGGCGACCACGATGTCGCAGTCGATCTCCGGCTTGGCGGCAAGGCCGGGCACCGATGTGCTGCCCACGTGCTCGATGGCCACCACAGGCACCGCGGCCGCGGTCATTGCCGCGGCGTACTCGCGGCGCAGCTGATCAAATCGCCGCGGCCAATCCGGGTCGTACTCGACCACCACGATCATGCCTGGGAGTCTCCAAATCGATGACATCCTGTGGCACCACCATGTGCCTTCGCCTGGCTGATGCCCGGACGACAATCGCAGCACGATGGCATGGCGCGCCCGCCTCAGCTGCCTATTGTGCTGGCATGAGTCAGCCCGCGAAACCGCCTGACGAGGTCTTCTGCATGGGCTGCGGCCCGGGAACGACTCTCGATGCCGACCCCCGAGCGCACCGGCCCCGCTGCCCTCGCTGCGGCTCCGAGACCTGGCCGTGCTGACCGGTTCGCTCACCCCCGACCAGCTCGAGCGCCTGCCCGCCCGCAAGCTCATCGGCCCGATTCACGTCGCGTTGCTGGACTGCCCTGACGACGTCCTGGCCGGCCGGCTGCGGGCACGCCCGGCCTGGCGCGCCTCATCCACCGAGGCGAAGATCATCGAGTATCAGCGGTTCGCCACGTCGCTGCGCGCCCGCGTCACGCCGTCGTTCGACACCAGCACCGCCAGCCCATCCGAGGTGGCGAACCGGGTCGCCGCATGGGTTCAGGCGCTGCTTCCCGCCACGCAGGCACTTGCCTAGCCGATCAGCCCGCGCGCTTTGCGTGGCGGGTCAGGCAGGGAGGAATGCGCGGATGGCCGCGGCGATCTCAGCGGCGTGCGTCTCGAGCGCGAAGTGGCCGGTGTCGATCAGCCGGACATCGGCGTCAGGGATGTCACGTTTGAAGGCTTCGGCCCCAGCGGGCAGGAAGAACGGGTCGTTGCGGCCCCAGATCGCCAGTAGCGGCGGCCGGCTGGTGCGGAAGTACTCCTGAAACACCGGGTAGAGCTCGACGTTGCTCGCGTAGTCGAGAAAGAGGTCGAGCTGAATCTCGTCCGCACCCGGTCGAGCGAGGTAGTAGTTGTCGAGCGTGTAGCCGTCGGGCGAGACGGCCGACGGGTCAGCGACTCCGTGGGTGTACTGCCACACCGTCGTCTCGGGCTGGACCAATGTGCGAATCGCATCGCGATTGGCCTGCGTAGGTTCTCTCCAGTACTTCCGGATGGGGTTCCAGCCGTCACTGAGCCCTTCGGTGTAGGCGTTCCCGTTCTGCGAGATGATCGCAGTGACCCGTTCGGGTCGCCGGACAGCCAGCCGGAAGCCAACCGGAGCGCCATAGTCGAATGCGTAGAGCGCGTACCGGTCAAAGCCCATCGCGTCGGTGAAACCGTCGATCGCATCCGTGAGCGCCTGGAAGGTGTAGGCGAAGCCGTCACGGGCGGGCATGTCGGATTGCCCGAAGCTAGGCATGTCGGGTGCTATGACGTGGAAGCGATCGGCCAGCTGGGGGATCAGATCCCGGAACATGTGGCCGGCGCTCGGGTAGCCGTGCAACAGCAACAGCTTCGGGGCGTCGGACGGTCCTGCCTCACGGTAGAACACATTCAGGCCGTTCACGTCGGTGCTGCGATACCTAATCGCCGTCATGGAGCGCCTCCTGCGCAGCTCAAGTGGTCGTTTCCACACCACGGGTGGCGTCGAGGATTATGTTGACGACTTCCTCCGGCGCGGTGACCAGGGGAGTGTGGTCGACCGGGCGCTCGCGGGCGCCTATCCGCCCGGCCATGAACCGGTGCGTCTCCGGGGCGATCATGCGGTCTTCCTCGGCGATCAGGAACCAGCTCGGGCGGTCCTTCCACAGCGGACGCCCGACCGGGACGCCGATGCAGTCGGCCGCGATCGGGCGCTGCACGGCGGCCAGGACTTCCTGTTCCGCTGAAGAGGCGTTCGGCGCGAAGGCGTCGGCGAAGGCGCTGGCGGGCAGCCAGACCAGCCCGTGGGAGTCGGGCTGCAGCAACGGCGCCTTCGGATGCGGCTGGGCGCGGTAGAAGACGTCACTAACGGTCTCGCCTTCGTCGGGCGCAAGTGCGGCGACGTAGACGAGCGAGGCGACCTTCGGGCTGCGCGTCTCCGCGATGACAGCGCCGGCATAGGCGTGGCCGACCAGCACGACCGGGCCACCGACCCGTTCCAGCACATGGTCGACGGCCGCGACGTCGTCGGCCAGCGAAGTCAGCGGCAACGGTGCCGCGACGACGTTGATGCCGTCAGCCTTCAGCGGTCCGATCACCTTGCTCCAGCTCGATCCGTCGGCCCAAGCACCATGCACGAGCACCACGTCGGTGTGGTTGGTGGGCATATTCGGTTCCTTTGCCGTTCCTAGTCGCCGCGGCCGAGCCGTGCTATCGCGGGAATCTCGGCGGGAGGTGAGTAGGCATATCAGCGCGGCGCCTAATGCTTCGGCGCTCGCGCATCCGGGTCGTTAACTTCCGACGCGGCGCTGGCTGACGGCGTGCGAGGATTCTGCCTTCGTCGTGATTCCCCGCCGGACTTCCCCGCCATGCTTCCCCCACCGAACACTCTAAAGTCAGCGGCTGAGGTACCGTCAGCCGGGGAGGTTGTCGCCGTGACGGATGTGCTATGCGAGATTCGTGGCGTAGTCGCGGTCCTCACGCTTAACCGGCCGGAGCGGCGCAACGCGCTGTCCGCTGCGCTCCTAGCCGGCCTGCGGGCTTCGCTCGCGGAGCTCAGCGCGAACGCCGCAGTCCGCGCAATCGTGCTGACCGGCGCTGACCCGGCTTTCTGCGCCGGACTTGACCTGACCGAGCTCGGTCAGCCGGGTGGCCCGCTGTCATCCGCGGCGTCGGGACCTGGCCTGCCGCCGCTGTCGAAGCCGCTGATCGGTGCCGTCAACGGGGCCGCCATCACTGGCGGTCTCGAGCTGGCGCTCGCTTGCGATTTCCTGATCGCGTCAGAGCGCGCGAGTTTCGCCGACACGCACGCGCGGATCGGGATCATGCCTGGCTGGGGGCTCACCGTTCAGCTGCCTGCGGCTGTCGGGTTGCGCAGGGCCAAGGAGATGAGCGCGACCGGGAACTTCGTCGACGCCCGAACGGCGCTGGAGTGGGGCCTGGTCAACCACGTAGTTCCGCATCCGGAGTTGCTTGACTTCACGGTGCGGCTTGCCGACGATGCCGCTTCCAGCGACCCTGCGGCGGTGCAGGCGATCTTCGCGACCTACCGAGAGGGCTCGCAGGTGACCGCCGGTGAGGCCGCGAGGGTCGAGGCGGCCGCGCACGCGCGCTGGCACGCGGCCGGAATCGACAGCGGCGAGGTTGCCCGCCGCCGGGATGCCATCATCGAGCGCGGCCGTTCGCAAGCGGGTACGTCCCGGTAGGGCCGAGCGCTAAGGCGGCGCCTGGTCATGCACTTTTTGATCTGGTATACGGGTTACGCGTGGCGAGGCGTTCTTGCTCGGAGAGGTGACACGTGACCAGCGCGAACACACATTCTCACGACTTGGCGGCCGGCGTCCCGGCGCGTCAGGGCGGCGTGGCCCCAGTCGTCATCGCGCTTACTGGCGCTCTCGCGTTCGGAGCTGTCGACCAGTACCTCCCTATGGCGATCCCGACATCCTCCCACCTGGGTGCTCACTTGTTCGCGGTGGAGGTCAGCGGCATGTCGGCACCGTGGCTCCTGGTGCCCTTCCTGGCGGGGGCCTGGCAGTGCGGCCAGCGCCGCGCACTGGTCGGTCTGGCGGCGACGTGGCTTGCGGTCCTGGCAGATGTCTTCATGATCGTCAGCCCCATGGAGGGCGTTCACCTGACACTGCGGACGCTCGCTTCGAGCCTGGCCAGCCAGTGGCCGTGGTTTGCCGGCGGCCTGATTACCGGTCCTGCGTACGGCTTGCTCGGTCACCGCTGGCGCGCCCGCCGGTCCCAGCCAGCCGCCCTGCTTGCCGCCCTGCCAGTCCTGCTCGAACCCGCCGCCAGATGGCTAGCCGCACGCTTCGGCATGTCCAGCACCGGCTGGCTACTGTTCCCATGGCCCCTGCAGCGCAGTGGTTTCGCTGCTGAGTTCGCCGAACTCGCCATGGGTCTGCTGCTTACCGGCGCGGTGATCGCAGTCATCGCCCGCGGCCGAGCCGTTGCGAGGGCATGACGCCTCGTCGTTTGGTCTCAGCTCAGGCTTGCTCCGCTAGGACCTGGGCGGTGGACAGGCAGAACAGTGTGCCTGGTGTGTGGCGAGCGGACGGGGGCGACACCAACTGCTGGCGGACACCTGCGCCATGATGGATGAGAAACCGCTGATCAGGCGTCGAGCGTGACCTGCAAGCCGCTGTCATGGCAGGTCCGTCGCCGTCAGAAAGGTGGCTTAATGCACGCTTTGCGTTTTGATCACTTCGGCAATCCCGACGTCCTGGACCTCGAGGACATGCCCGACGCTTCGGCGGCTGGCGGCGAAGCGGTGATAGCCGTCAAGTCGTCCTCGGTAAACCCTTCCGACCTGAAGAACGTGGCTGGCCAGTTCCAGCAAACGACCCTTCCGCGCATTCCGGGGCGCGATTTTGCCGGCATTGTCGTCGATGGGCCGGGTGACTGGATCGGCGCCGAGGTCTGGGGTACGGGCGGAGATATCGGGTTCACTCGCGACGGGCCGCACGCGGAGATGCTCACCATTCCTGCGGCGTCCCTGGCCCGCAAGCCCGAGCGGCTGAGCTTCGAAGAGGCCTCGGCTGTGGGGGTCAACTTCCTCACCGGCTGGATCGGCGTGGTCGAGGCCGCTCAGCTGGACAAGGGCGAGACCATCGCCGTGTTCGGCGTCGCCGGCGGTGTCGGGGGCGCCGTCGCCCAGATCGCCCACGCCCTCGGCAGCCCGGTCATCGGGGCGGATAGGGTCCACCCCGCCGACGGCTCGCCAGCGGCGTCGATCATCGAGGATTTCGTCGCGCTCGAAGGCCGTCCGTCGGATGTCGGCTCCCAGATCAAGCGACTCACTGGCGGAGCGGGCGCTGATGTGGTGTTCGATGCCGTCGGCGGCGTCACCACGCCGGCGGCGCTGGCCTCGCTAGCTCCGAGGGGCCGGCTCGTGGTGATCAGCGCGGTCGGCACCCAGACCGTAGAAATCAACCTCGTCAACCTGTACCGGAACGAGACCAGGATCTTCGGATGCAATAGCGGGAACTACGACGTTGTCGAGTCGGGCGCGCTGCTTCAGCGGCTCGCTCCGTTCTTCGACTCAGGGCAGTTCCGCCCGCTACCCGTCGCCCGTCGTTACAGCCTCGAGGACGGCAAGGACGCCTACCTCGCGGTGGAAAACAAGGTACGGGGCCGGGTCGTCATCTGCCCGTGACCGCTCGCCCTGCGCGCATCCCGGACAGAGCCCGTCATGGACCACGCCGCCGGCCGCGCGGTTCAGACCGGTCCCGCGAGGCTCAGTTAAGAGCGCGCGAAGCCCCAGTTCAGCAACCTCGCCGCGGCAGTGAATCGCATCGCGGTGTCGGTGTTCGTGCTGTCCAGCACGACGCCGATGAGGGTGGTCCCGTGGCGCCGCGCCTCGAACAGCAGGCAGTAGCCAGCCGCCGAGGTAAAGCCGGTCTTGATTCCGATCGCCCCGCGATACCGGCGCAGCAGCAGGTCAGAGTTGGCCCAGTAGTACTTGTGGTGCTCGCCAGTCGCGGCGATGTGACGACCTCGCTCGGCCACGATCTTGCGGAAGTCCGCGTTCTTCATCGCCGCCTCGCCCATGACGATCACATCGCGCGGAGTCGAATACGTCGATGTTTCCGTCGGCCACGGCAGGCCGTCGAAGTTCGCGAAATGCGTATGAGCCATGCCGAGCCGGGCGGCTGTGTGATTCATCTTGCGGACGAACTTGCGCCAGCCGGGCCCGTACGACCCGGCCAGCAGGTACGCGGCATCAGCCCCGGAGGGCAGCAGCATTGCCTGAAGCAGTTGCCCGGCGGTCAGAACGTCGCCAGCGTGCAGCCCGGCGCTCCCGGCCGAGTTGTCCAGCGCGTAACTGACGGCGGCCTGAGTGACCCTGATCTTGCGGTTCAGGTGGCCAGAGGACAGCACGACCATTGCAGTCATTATCTTGGTAATGCTGGCGATCGGCAGCTCTGCTCCCGCGCCCCGGCTCCACAGTCGCTTACCTGTCGTCATGTCGACGAGCTCGCCGGCCTTCGCCACGACGCCAGCCGGGCGAGCCGCCTGCGCCGTCTGCGCGGCCTGTGCAGCCTGCCCAGGAGCGGCGACTTGTGCAACAGCAACGGCGCAGATGCAAGCAGTGACGACAATAGCGAGACGCGGTGCAGCCCGCAATGATGCTCCCCCGGAAGCTGGCGACAGTCGTGATCGGCCACGACAAGCCTAACCATGATCACGAAGACTTTTGTGCCTGACAGGCACAAATGTTGACGCGTTAACTGCGTAGCTGCCGGGAGCGCGTGCCTACCACCCAGCAGGCAGCGGCATTCCTTCTGCGTAGCCGGCCGCGCCCTGGATGCCGACGACGGCGCGTTCGTGCAGGCCGTCGATGCTTTCCGCGCCGGCGTACGTGCACGCGCTGCGCAGTCCGGCGGTGATCGAGTCGAGCAAGTCCTCAACGCCCGGCCGCACCGGGTCCAGGTACATCCGGGAGGAGGAGATGCCCTCCTCGAATAGCTCCTTGCGAGCCCGGTCGAACGGCGAGTCGGCCGCGGCGCGCAGCCGCACCGCGCGCGCGGACGCCATGCCGAAGCTCTCCTTGTACAGCCGGCCGTCCGCGTCGCGGAAAACGTCACCGGGAGACTCGCAGGTGCCCGCGAACCAGGAGCCGATCATGACGTTGGCCGCTCCGGCTGCCAGCGCGAGCGCGACGTCACGCGGGTACCGGACGCCGCCGTCCGCCCAGACGTGACGGCCCAGCCGCCGGGCCTCGGCCGCGCACTCGAGCACGGCGCTGAACTGGGGACGCCCCACCGCGGTCATCATCCGCGTCGTGCACATCGCGCCGGGTCCGACGCCAACCTTCACGATGTCGGCCCCGGCCGCGACCAGGTCGGCGACACCGGCGGCGGTAACCACGTTCCCGGCCACGATGGGAACCGCAGGGCTCAGCTCTCGCACGGATCGCAGCGCCTGCACCATCTTCTCCTGGTGCCCGTGCGCGGTATCGACGACCAGCAGGTCGGCGCCGGCGTCCAGCAGGAGCTTGGCCTTGCCGGCCGCGTCGCCGTTGACGCCGAGCGCGGCGGCGATCCGCAGCCGGCCGCGGCGGTCGACCGCAGGCTCGTAGAGCGTGGCCCGCAGCGCGCCGGTCTTGGTCAGGATGCCGACGCAGCGGCCGCCGGCATCGACGACGGGCGCGACTCGGTGCCGTCCGTCGTGCAGCAGGCCGAACGCCCGCTCCGGGTCAGTCCCGGCGGGCATCGTCAGCATTTCGGTGGACATCACCTGCCCGAGCTGGGTGAACCGGTCGACGCCGGTGCAGTCCGCCTCGGTAATGACACCCACCGGCCGGCCGTCGTCCGCCACCACGACGATGGCGCCGTGGGCCCGCTTGGGCAGCAGGCTGAGTGCGTGCCCGGTAGTGTCAGTCGGCCGCAGGGTGAGCGGCGTGTCGTGCACCAGATCGCGCGACTTGACCCAGGCGATCACTTCAGCGACGACTTCGACGGGAATGTCCTGCGGCAGGACCGCGATGCCGCCGCGCCGCGCGACAGTCTCGGCCATCCGGCGGCCTGCCACGGCGGTCATGTTCGCCACGACAACCGGGATGGTGGCGCCGCTGCCGTCCTTGGCGGTCAGGTCAACGTCGAGCCTGGAGCCGACGTCGGACCGGCTGGGCACCAGGAAAACGTCACTGTAAGTAAGGTCGTGAACTGGCTGACTCAGGAATCGCACGTAGTCCATTGTCCCCCGGGACCGGCGATGCCAATGATGCCGCAGCCGCCCGCGCACAGCGCCTGGCAGCCGGATAATACGGCCGGGAACGGGCTATTTCCGGCCGGTCACTGGGCTAGGAGCCGAGAACCTGGCGCAAGTAGCCGTTGGTGAACCTGCGGTCAGGATCGATCAGGTCCCGCAGCGCGATGAACTCCGACAGGCGCGGATAAGCGCCGGCCAGGTAGTCAGCGTCGCGGGTGTGCATCTTGCCCCAGTGCGGGCGGCCGCCGACGGAGGTCATCACGGCCTCGACGTCGGCGAAGTACTGCTCGTGCGGTGTGGGGTGAAAAACGTGGATGGCGATATAGGCGCTGTCGCGGCCGTACGCGGTGGACAGCCAGACGTCGTCGGACGGGGTGACGCGGACCTCGATGGGGAAGCTGATCCGCCAGTCGCGCCGGCGGAACAGGGAGCGCACCTCACCCAGGACGTCCGGCAGCGCCGCGCGCGGTACCGCGTACTCCTCTTCCTTGAACCGCACCCGCCGCGGGCTGGTGAACACCTTGTAAGCGGCGTCGACGTACGTGCGTGCGCCGAGCGCTTTCGCCGCGGCGGAGTTGATCGCCGGGATCGCGGCCGGGACCCGCCGGCCGAGCTGGTTGGTCAGGCCGAAAACTGAGTTCGACAGGAACTCGTCGTCCAGCAGGTACCGCCAGCGGGGGAGCGGACGGGCCGGGCCGTTGGTCCGGTTGTTGCGCTTGGTCAGGCAGCCGTCGCTGTGCGGGAACCAGTAGAACTCGAAATGCTCGTTGTCGGCGGTGAACTCGTCCAGGTGGCTCATCACCGCGGACCAGGTCATCGGCTCCTCGCGAGCCTCCAGCAGGAAGGCGGGGACGACCCGGAAGGTAACCGCGGTGACGATGCCGAGTGCGCCCAGGCCGACTCGGGCGGCGTCGAACAGGTTGGGCGCAGTGCCGTCGGGGGACGTTAGGCCGCCGCTCGGCGAGTCGGCGGAGCAGGTCACGATCCGGCCGTCGGCCAGCGCCAGTTCGAGGCCGGCGATCTGAGCCGCCATACCGCCCACGTCCCTGCCGGTGCCGTGGGTGCCGGTCTGGGTGGCGCCGGCCACCGTCTGGACCTGGATGTCACCCATGTTTGCCAGCGACAGGCCCCGTGCGAGGAGTTCGGCGTTGAGCACGTGCAGCGGGCAGCCTGCCTCGACGGTCACGGTTCCGGCAGCGGGATCGACGGAGCGGATTGCTGTGAGATTGTCCGGCCGCAACTGCACGCCGTCGGTGACCGCGACGGGCGTGAACGAATGGCCGCTGCCGATCATCCGCACTGTCATTCCGTCGGCCGCGGCCCGGCTGACCTCTGCCGCCACCTCAGCCGCCGAGCCGGGCGACACTACCCGGCTGGGGCTGGCGGTTACGTTGCCAGCCCAGTTATGCCACGCTGCCGCCGACCGGCCGCCTGGGTTACGCATCGATCCATTGTGCAGCTTCGGCATCAGTTGTTGCACGCAATCTCCCCCGTCCCAGCAGACACGTCGAGACCGCAAAGACGCCGCAGGCCGCCGCGAAGCCGTAACCCCAGCGGGGCCCGGCGGTGTCGATGATCCGCCCGCAGATCGACGATCCCGTTGCTACCCCGACGGCGATAGTAGAGGAAAGCCAGGTCATCGCCTCGGTCCGGCGCGCCTGGAGGGCCTGGCGCTCGATGAGTCCGTATCCGGCGATGAGCGTCGGGGAGATCGTGAGCCCGGCGACGAGCATGCCGGCGTCGAGTGAGATCAGGCTTGGCTGGGTCCAGAACGTGGCGACGCCGGCCACCGTCAGCGCCAGCGTCAGCACGAACCGCCGCTCGAGCGGGGCCCGCCAGGCCCGCGATCCGTACCACAGTCCGCCGATTCCGCTGCCCAGCGCGTAGGTCCCGAGGATGAATCCGGCCAGCGGCTTGTGCCCTTGCCGCTGGGCGAAGTCGACTGTGGTCAAGTCGACGGACGCGAACATCGTGCCGATGAAGAAGTAGAGCGGTGCCATCACGAGCAAGCCGGGCGCGGGCAGCCGGCCGGCTCGCCGCCTCCGGCCAGTGGCTTCGCTTTCGCTGGCCCCTTGTCCGCTAGCACAGTGTTCGCTGACGCGTGCCCGGACCGGCGGCTCGGTCTGCCGCTGTGCCGCGAAGAACAGCGTGCCGCTGACCGAGAGCACCATGCACATCAGGACGCCAGCCGGCGGCACCGCTGTCGCGAGCACGGTGACCAGGGCCGGGCCGATCACGAACGTCATCTCGTCGATGACCGACTCGAGGGCGAAGGCCGCGTGAACGGCCCCCGGATCACGCAGCAGCGCGCTCCATCTCGTCCGGACCATCGAGCCGAGCGACGGCATCGACGAGCCCGCCAGACAGCCGGTGATCATCAGGATCCAGGTCGGCGCTTTCAGCTCGGCGCAGGTGACGAAGACGACGCAGGCGACGCCGAAGAAAGCGATCAACGGCCTGAGTACGCGGTGCTGGCCGTATCTGTCAGCCAGGCGGGCAACCTGAGGCGCGGAGACGGCGTACCCGATCGAGCCCGCGCCAGAGACCAGGCCGGCCAGCCCGTAGCGTCCGGTGCTCGCCGCTACCAGGAGCACGGTGCCGAGCCCGAACATGGACATCGGTGCCCGGCCGATCATCGCGCTGACGCAGAATCGCGCAGCCCCTGGCGTGCGCAGCAGCGCGCGGTAGCCGCCGAGCCCCTGATGCCCGGCATCTTGCTGCCCGCCACTGTGTTGTCCGACATTGGGCTGTCCGACGTCGGGCTCTGGCTCGCGCGGCTCTAGCTGGCCAGCATCGAGCCCGGCGGGGACTTGCGTCATTTGCTACGGAACCTCCGCTCCGACCGTACCTGGGCGTGCGGACCGCGCTGATGGCGGCCGTCATGACGAGCCTGTTGTCAGGTATTGGCCGGATGTTCGCCTGGCCAGGCTGTCGCCGGGCCAGGCCAGCAGTTATCGTTAGTCCGTCATGGGACACTTCCTGCGGCGTGCCCAGGGGAGAAGTGCTGCGTGCCCGCAGGCAGGCGCGGCCGTGCCCGCCAAGCCCGCCAGCCCTGATAGCAACAACAGTCCGCGCATCAAGCACGGCCCCGGCCGGCTTGGCCCGTCCGGTTACCGGATCGCGCTGTTCGGCGCCGTCGCGGTCGTGGGCATCACGCTGCACACTGCAGATCCCGCTCAGGTGATCCGGCCGTTCGGCCACCGGACCGGTACGCAGAATGCCACGCTGGCGGCGGATTCGGTCGGCTCCATGGTTGCGCCGCCGGGCGGTGGCAGCCAGATCGGGCTAGGCGGCCAGACCGGCGGCCCGTCGAGTCAGCGTAAGAGCGCTGCGGCCAGTACGTTCCGTCAGATCACCCTGCCCGACCTGCTCATCGTGGCGCCTCAGGGCCTGACAGCCACTCAGACCGCCAGGCTCCGTAAGATCCGCGGCCTGCGCAGCATGATCACCTTTGACGGTGCCGAGATCACCGCGGGCGGTCATCCGGTGAGCGTGATCGGCGTGAACCCGGCGACGTTCAGGTCCTGGGTACCGCTCAGGACGGCATCGGACCAGGCTTTCTGGACGGCGCTAGCCAGCGGTGACTTCGTCGCGGCCGAGACGGCCAGCAAAGCGCTGAAGCTGACGGCCGGCGCCTCCTACAAGCTGGAGGGCGCGTCGGCGCAAGTCGTGAAGTTCGGCATGGCGGCCAGACTCCGCCTGGCCGGCGTCGACCTGATGGTGAACCAGGCGACATCCGCTCGGCTCGGCCTGGTCCACCAAGTGGCCGGGCTGATCAGTGCGCCGGGGGTGCGGCTGGCTGCACTGACCAGGAAGGTCACCAGGATCCTCGGCGCTAGCGGGCGGATCGAGCAGCTTCGCGGAGGGCAGCTGCCTGCGGGATCAGTGTCCGCGGGAACCCGGCCGGCGACCTACATCCAGCTCTTCAAGGCCTCTGCTGCGCGGTACTGCCCAGGCTTGTCGTGGACAGTGCTTGCTGCTATCGGCCAGATCGAGAGCGGGGACGGAACCAACGTGGGCCCGTCGAGCGCGGGCGCACTCGGGCCGATGCAGTTCCTCCCATCGACCTGGGCGCGCTGGGGTATCGACGCGTTCGGCCAGACCGGGACGCCGAACGTCATGAACCCCTACGACGCGGTGCCGTCGGCAGCCAGGCTGCTCTGCGCCGATGGCGCGGCGGCTGGCGGCAGTTCGCTCTCGCACGCGATCTTTGATTACAACCACGCGAACTGGTACGTCAGCGAGGTGCTCGCCCTGGCCGCCAAATACGCCGCCGACTACCGCTAGCTGTCCGGACCGGCCACGACCCCTGGTTGGATAGGACCATGCCCGGTTACGACGCGTTCCTGCTCGTCTCCTTCGGCGGTCCGGAGAGTCGCGCGGACGTGATCCCGTTCCTGCAGAACGTCACGGCCGGCCGGAACGTCCCGCTGGCCCGCCTGGAGCAGGTGGCTGAGCACTACTACCGATTCGGCGGGGTCAGCCCGATTAACCAGCAGTGCCGCGAGCTGCTCGCGGCAGTCGAGACGGACTTCGCTTCGCGCGGCGTAGCGCTGCCGGTCTTCTGGGGCAACCGCAACTGGGACCCCTACCTCGCCGGCACGCTTGCCGAGATGGCAGCTGCCGGAATCAGCCGGGCTCTGGCGTTCGTGACCTCGCCCTACAGTTCGTTCTCCAGTTGCCGTCAGTACCTCGGCGACGTCGAGGCGGCCCGTCGGCAGGTCGGACCCGGCGCTCCGCAGGTGCACAAGATCCGGCAGTACTTCAACCATCCGGGGTTCATCTCGTCGTTCGCGGCCGCAGCTGCCGAGGCGGCCGGCTCCCTGCCCGGCGACGACTTCGACCTGATCTTCACCGCGCACAGTATTCCGGTCAGCATGGCTGAGTCGAGCGGCCCGGCTGGCGGCGCGTACCAGGCGCAGCTCGCGGAGGCTGCGAGACTCGTCGCGACGGAGATCGGCTGCCAGCGGCCGTGGCACCTGGCGTACTCGAGCCGGAGCGGGCCGCCGGCCCAGCCATGGCTGGAGCCGGACATCAACGACTTGCTGGCCGAACGCGCCGCTGCCGGCTCGCGCGCCGTGCTGATCGTGCCGATCGGGTTCGTGAGCGATCACATGGAGGTCAAGTTCGACTTGGATGTGGAGGCAGCGCAGACAGCTGATCGGCTTGGCCTGAAGTTCGCGAGGGCGGCGACGCCAGGGACCGACAACAGGTTCGTGTCGATGATCACCGACCTCGTCTGTGAGCGGCTCGACGGAACGGCGCCGATGACGCTCGGTGCGCTCGGCCCTGGCCCCGATGCATGCCCGGCCGGCTGCTGCGGCGGCGCTCCCGTGCGGCGGGCTTCGCGGTGAGCGAGCCTGTCCCGGCGGACCTGGCTGCGCTGGCTATCGATGCGGCGAAGGAGGCCGGCGAGTTGCTGCTGGCCCGGCACGGGCGGGTGGCCGTCGTGCAGACCAAGTCGAGTCCGACGGACGTGGTGACCGAGATGGACCACGCGGCGGAGCAGTTGATCAGGGACCGGCTGCTGGCGGCCCGGCCTGCCGACGCCATCCTGGGCGAGGAGGGTGGTCAGACCGGCGCTGGTCCGGTCCGCTGGATCGTCGACCCGCTCGACGGCACCGTGAACTACCTGTACGGACTGCCCGGCTGGGCAGTCAGCGTGGCCGCCGAGGTCGGCGGGGTGGTCGTGGCCGGCGTGGTCTGCGTGCCGCTGCAGCGCAGCACCTTCACGGCCACGCTGGGCGGCGGTGCCTGGCTGGAATCGGCCTGGGAACGCAGCCCGCGGCGGCTCGCTTGCAACCGCGGAGTCGCGCTGAGCGACGCGCTTGTCGCCACCGGTTTTGGCTACTCGTCCGGCCAGCGCGCCGAGCAGGGACGGGTGGTAGCCGCGATGCTGCCTCGAGTGCGCGATATCCGCCGAGCCGGAGTCGCTGCAGTGGACCTGTGCTCTGTTGCAGCCGGCCGGGTGGACGCCTATTACGAGCAAGGCACGCACTACTGGGACATCGCAGCCGGAGCACTCATCGCCCGCGAGGCTGGCGCGATGACGGGCGGCCTGCGCGGGGACGAAGCCGGCGAGGCCATGACGCTCGCCGCGGATCCTGCGCTCTTCGCTGAGCTGCGCGACCTGCTGGCGAGCCTGGATGCGGACCGCCTGCCCGCTGGCTGACTCCCTGGCTACACTGCCGAACCCGCCTCCCGCTGCCGAGCCAGCGTCCCGCTGGCGAGCCCGCCCGCCCCTGGCTAGCGGCGGTTGAGGGTCCCGGAGGCGACTGGGCCGCTGCTGGTGAAGCGGAACCCGATCGCGCCCGTCCCGGCCCGCGTGATCGTGACCTGCCCGTTCAAGCACTTGCCGTGGATGATGCCCTGGTTCAGGGTCAGTTCCGTATCCGTCGCGCTCACCAGGGCCAGCGCGCCAGAGCAGCTGAAGCCAGTACCCACGTATCTGATCGTCCCCGACCTGGCGCCGGCAGTAAAAGTCAAGCGGACGCTGTAGTTGTCCGCCGACTGTTGCCTCACCTGACCTGACCACGATCCGGCGAACGCGGCGGGCGTCACCGGGCCATTGCTGACCGACAACGAGGGCGACGGCGAGTCGGACGCTGACCGGTCGCTGCGGGCTGGGGGGCCGCTGTTTGCCGCCGGCCGGCCTGGCGTGCCCTGAGCCAGGTGCAGAACGACCCCGACCACGACAACCGCGACAACGACCGCCACTGCTATCAGCCAGACCGTCCGCCGGCCGCCGCCACGGCCAGCCCTGTCATCGCTCGCACTGCCGCGGCTAACCTCGCCGTGGCTACCGGCTCTGAGGTTTACATCGGCCCGCCTGGCTGGCACGCCACCACGAGCGGCAGCCCCGCTTCGGGCCGGCCTGGATGGTGGCCGGTCACTGTAGCCCCGGCGCTCGCGATAGGTGCCTGGGCGGGACGCCGAGCGATCCCGTGGCGGGGCCTGGCGGGCGGCGGGCGCCGGGTCGGCTGGCCGGTAGGCGGCCAGATCGTAGGACGCCCGGCCCACGGCCCGCGCCGCGCGTCTTGAGCCCTCGGCGAGGACGCCACCGGGCAGCTCGGCGTCGCCCAGCAGGTCCAGCACTACGGCGCGTGCGGCGGGACGTTCTGCTGGCTCGGGATCTAGGCACTGCTCCACCGGCCCGCGGACGTGCTCAGGCAGTACGTCAAGATCTTCCAGCTGGGCCGGCGGCCGGCCGGCCGCGGCGAAGACTACGGTCTGGGCCCAGGCCAGCATGTCAGCCGACGGTGTCGCGGCGCCGTATGGCGGAGTGATGCCGTACTCGATTACCCGCGGCGGCCCGTCCGCGGCCATGACCAGGTACTCGGGCCCGAAGTTGCCGTGCACTAGCCCCGCCTGATGCACCGAGGCGAGGCCGGTTGCCATCGCGATCGCGACTGCGTCCAGGTCTTGGCCGCGGCGGACGCCGTTGGCGGCGACAAGTTCGAGCAGCGACGGACCTGGCACGTACTCGCTGACGAGGTAGGCATCCTGGCCGTCCAGGCCGGCGTCCAGCACCCGTGCGGCGCAGAACGGGGGCACCCGCTTGGCGACCGCGGCTTCGGCCGCGAACCGGTCCCTGGCGGCCCCGTCGTGGGCCCAGTCACCGCGGAGTAGGCTGATCGCCACTTCGCGGCCATCCGGGCCAAGGCCGATAAAGACCGGGTCGTCAGACGGGATGCCTTCGATCCGCGCGCCCAGCCGGTACCGTCCGAGCCGGCGGGGGTCGCCGGGGCGCAGCGGCACTTGCTGTGGCATGGGACCGGGGGCTCCGCTTAGGCAGGCAGGAAGACACCTGTGGTGAGTTCGTACCTTACGCACGTTGTGGAGGGCAGTGCGGCGAATCGGCGAAGTTACTTCAGGGTAGACAGTGACGAATGTGATGCTCGTCTCGGTTTCGCGGGGCATAATGCCCCGCGAACCGGCGGCTGAGCGCCACGTGACCGCGACACGTCTGAACGAAACTGTCCTGCTAGGTGTAGCCGGGCGCCAGACGTGGCAGAATTCCCCGCCGGAATCGGGCACAACCGAGCCGTCCCGAGCGTTACAAGCGCGCGACGAGGTTAGTAAAGATGGAGGGGTAAGGGCCGACATGGCTACCGACTACGACAGCCCGAGGAAGACAGAAGACGACGTCACCGAGGACAGCCTGCAGGAGCTGCAAGCCCGGCGGATGGACAAGTCCTCGACGGCGATTGACATCGATCCCGATGACGTCGCCGAGTCGCTTGAACTGCCCGGTGCTGACCTTTCTAACGAGGAACTCTCGTTCCGGGTGATTCCGCGTCAGGCGGATGAATTCACCTGTTCGAGCTGCTTCCTTGTGCATCACCGCAGCCAGCTTGCGGACAACCGTGGCGGCCAGCTGGTTTGCCGCGAATGTGCGGCCTGAGCACCGTTGCGCAGGCAAGGAGCGGACAGGATGTGGCGGGCAGCTGGCACCACACGGGGCGGGGTCATCCCGTGAGGCGGCCTGCCAAGGCGGCCCGGCCGGCGTTCGGCCGAGCCCGCGCTATCGCTTGCTGGCCAGGTAAGTCTGGCCAGCAAGAGCCGCGCTAAAGCGGGCAACGGGGATGATCAGAACCGGCTGGACGGGCCCTTTGACCCGAGCGGGCCAGCGGCGGCGGATGGGGCTGAGCTCGTTCCCGCAGTAAAGCTCTTTGTATTGGCCGAGGACCACGGCCCGCTGAGTCGTGCCCGGACCAGCCGCGGCAAGTGCCGCCGGCTCTGGCGGGGGATGGCCCTGATGCGGACCGCAACCCAGATCAGCAGGACTACCACGGCAGGCGCCAGGGCTGCGGCGGTTGCCGGGTGACCGCTGGCTAGCAGCGTCCCGATGGCTGCGCACAGCACTGCGGCCATCAGGAACGGCCTGGCCAGCCGGACAGCGAGGTAGCGCAGCGCGAGCTCTGAGTTGCGGCCGAACACGCCGTTTCCCGGCGAAGTCCGGGCGGCGCGCAGGAAGTGCTCGGCCGCGCCTGCCGGATCACGTAGTTGCAGGCTGATCCGGCCTAGCTCGTTGATCGCGCCGCTATGAGTTGGCTCGAGAGCGAGAGCTGATTCCTGCCGCAGCCTCGCCTCGGCTACGTCGCCGCGGCTCAGCGCCACCCGCCCTGCGGTGACGTGCACGTCGGGTTGATCCGGGGCGACGGCCAGGCCAGCCTCTGCTGCGTCCGCCGCGAGCTCAAGCTGGCCGTCGGCGGCTGCAGCCTGAGCCACGCATACGTGTGACCGCCAGGAATGCGGTGAGAGGCGCCGGGCCTCCAGGGCGGCTGGCACGGCGTCAGTGCCTCGGCCCAGGCTGATCAGTGCGGTGCTGATGAGCCGGAACGGCCAGTCGTTCGCCGGGTCGAGCGCGCTGGCCCGGCGGGCGGCGGTCAGCGCCTCGGCTGGCTGGCCGTTGCCCAGGTGCGCGCGCGAGAGCAAGCACCAGCCGCGGCAGCTGTCCGGAGCGGCGGCCAGCACGGCCGCGAGCAGCCTGGTCGCGTCGGCGAAGCGGCCAAGCTCGATCATCAGCCCGGCGCGGCTCAGCTCGGTCGTGTCGCTGGCGGTCATGCCGGGTTGCGGAGTCCCACGCGGCCACCTCGTAGCGTTCGTCTGGTTTCGGGAGCGTTGACGATTTTATGCTGTTTTCCGGGGTGATGTTGGCCGGTTGGGCAGCGGTTGCAGGGCGAAACGTGGCGGTGATCGGACTTCCTCGTTGTTAGGCGGCCCCTGCTGGTGGATTTGTCGGTTATGTAGTCACGAAGTAACGAGGAAGTGGCGTGGAACGTTACCGTGCCGAGGTGGTCGCGCCAAGCCGGGCGATGCACTCTGGCTCGCCGCAGGTGCGCCCGTTGCCCCGGCAGACTCGTCCGCACGAGCAGCGCGCTGCGCGACTGGCCAGCCACGCCTCGTGGTCGCTTAGCACGATCGAACCGTCTGGTTGCGTGACGCTGTAGACGCGCTTCAGCACGCCGCCCCGCATGGCGACGAACTCGCGGGGAATCAGGTCCACCTCTCTAGTGTGCCGCCTCCGGCGCTTGCTGTGATCCCCCGAAGGCGCGGCGCGGTAGGGTACCACCCGCGCCGCCCGCCGTGACCGGAAGGCGCGGTGCGGTACGGTGCCACAATGAGTCAGCAGAATGACGCGGCAGCGGGCCCGGCGCAGACCGACGCCAACGACTGGCGAGTGACGGTCCGGCTGCCCGAGGCGGGCCAGGCCAGCAAGGCTGTGGAGCATCTGAGCGCCCATAAGGTCGAGGACGAGGTGCACCGCCGCCTCGGCGGCCGGGTGGTGGTCGGCACGGGCGGTGGCGACGAGGTGTTCCTCTACACCCGCACGCAAGACGCGGCCGCGGCCGCCCGGCAGTCTGTTGCTGACCTGCTGGTTGTCCACGGCATGCAGGCCGAGTTCACGATCGAGCGCTGGCACCCGGTCGCCGAGGAATGGGAAGCCGCGGGCGCCCGCCTGCCCGAGACGCCGGCAGAGGTTCAGGCCGAACGACAGGAACTCGACGCGTCGGAGACCAGCGATTCACTGGCGGCTGGCGTAGCGCTGTTCGAGATCAGGGTGCAGGTGCCTGCCCACCGCGATGCGGTGGCACTGGCGGCGCTCCTGCAGGCCGAGGGCTACTCGGTTGTGCGCCGCTGGCGGTTCCTCGTCGTCGGCGCGAACAATGCCGACCAGGCCGAGGAGTTCGCCGCGAGGATCCGGCCGGAAGTCCCGGCTGGCGCGGTGGTGAGCGTCGAAGAGGTCGGTCCGCGCCGGCCGTACACCGTTTTCGAACTGCTGGCTGGCTCAGGCCTTTGATATAGACGGCGCGGCCCCGATGGGTGGCTGCTGACTGGCGCGCCAGCGCCACCAGATCGGGCTGACTCTGTTGCCAGAGCTAGTCGGCCGGTCGGCGGCGCAGTTGATGGAGCATCCAGCCGCGACCGTCGGGGTCGAGCGGCCGGGTGTGCTCGGCGAAGATCTCCGCCGCCCGCCGGTAGGACAGGCGCCCCCTCCCGGTCAGCGGGCACAGATCGGCCGCTGCAGTGCCTGCTGGCGCGCGGCGGTCGGTCAGGAAGACCGGCCCCGCGCGCCGCCCGGCCAGCAGCCAGCTCAGCATGTCCCCGGTGTGCGAGCCCCACGCCAGCAAACCCTGAGCCGCGGCTGCCGTCCTGGCCCTGCGCCCAGCAAGATCGAGCCGGCCGGCGTCCAGCGAGAGCACCGCCTCGGCGGCCGCGCCAGTGTCCAGCAGCAGGTGCCAGAACGCCTGCTCCCGCAGCGTGGCCGGGGTCCGGAACAGCGTGGCCAGCTGCGTCTCGTCAAGCGGCCGCATGGCCGAAGGCTGCCGGCCGGGATCGCGCGCGTTGCTGGACGGGCCGGCCAGCGTGGCCTGGCTCAGGAAGGCCGTCGGGTCAGCGGCGATCCACTCCCGTCTCCGCCACCAGCGGGTTGCGCTGCGCAGCGCGGACAGCTCGCGGTTCACTGTGCGGGCGCCAGCTTGACCCAGACGTTGCGCGACAGCGGCGGCGAGCCTCGCCCCCGCGGTCTCGTCGTCGAGCAGCGCCAGCGGCACAACCGGGGGAGAGGCTCCGCGCCTGTTCGGGCCGGCTGGCGGTACCTTGCCGACCAGCGGCCAGCTCCAGCTAGCCAGCGAGATCCGGTACACCCGCCGGGACGCTGGCCCAAGCTCTGCTTCGGCAAGGTAACGGTCGACCGCGACCGCGTACTCGACTGGCACGATACCGGCGGCCGCGCGCGCAATCATTGCCGGTCCTCCCTGATCTTGCCGCGGTAAATGTAATTAGCGTTGTTTCGGAAACATCGTAACTCATCCTCGGTTACCTCGCAGATCCCGGATTTACTGCGGCAACACGGCGGTGAACTGGTCTTTCACGGGTGCACGCGCGAAATTAATTGTCCCAGTCCGGCCAATTCCGGCAGTGTGAATTTCATGGGATAGCGCACTTCGCGGACGAATTCTTATCGCGGTAAATCAAATCAATATTCCGTGCCACAGGATCGATGTTGATTCGCCGGGGCTATAGCACCCGTCAGTTCACATCGATCATGAAATCTGCCGGCGCATGTGGTCGGTACGCTTGGCGCCTGCGGCCCGGTCAACGGCGGGCCGGGTGGTCGCGCCATAGTTAGGGTGGTTGAGCCACAAGTAGGGGCGGAGGCGTATGGGGCAGCAGGCTGAGTTGGTGTTTGCTGGCGGCGCGATCTACACGGCCGATGCGAGCCGCCGCCGGATGGTCCAGGCCCAGGCGGCAGATGGCAGCCCGGCCAGTTCGCTCGCCGTAGTAGGCGGGCGCATCGCAGCGATCGGCACCGCTGCCGACCCGGCGATCCAGGAACTGATCGGCCCGGCGACCGAGGTCGTAGACCTGCGAGGTCGTGCACTGCTGCCCGGCTTCCAGGACGCGCACGTGCACCCGGCGTTCGCCGGGCTGACGATGATCGGGTGCAACCTGATCGGTGCCACAACTCTGGACGAAGCGCGCGCTCGCATCAGCGCTTACGCGGATGAGCACGCCGAGCGCGAGTGGATCGCCGGATCCGGCTGGCGGATGGAATGGTTCCCCGGCGGCACGCCGGACCGGGACACGCTGGACCGCCTCACCGGCGGACGGCCCGCCTTCCTCTCGAACAGGGACGGCCACGGTGCCTGGGTCAACACGCGCGCACTCGAACTTGCCGGCATCGACGCGCGAACCCCCGATCCCGTCGACGGCCGGATCGAGCGGGAGCCGGACGGCGGACCCCAGGGCACTCTTCACGAAGGTGCGGCTAACCTGGTCGGCTGCCTGGTGCCCGAGCTGACCTTTGACGAGCGGCTAGCCGGACTTCTGCTCGCCCAGCAGCACCTGCACGCTCGCGGCATCACCGCGTGGCAGGACGCGATCGTGGGGGACTACCTCGGCAGTCCCGACCCGCTGCCGGTCTACCTGGCCGCTGCTGCCAGCGGCCAGCTCACCGCTCGCGTCGAGGGCGCGCTGTGGTGGGACCGGGCGCGCGGCGGCGAGCAGCTGCCTGACATCCTGGCCAGGCGGGAGCGAGGTCGCGGGCCGCGCTTCCGGGCGAACACCGTGAAAATCATGCAGGACGGCGTCGCGGAGAACTTCACCGCCGGGATGCTCGAGCCGTACCTGGACCCGACCGGTTGTCACGCCCACGGCAGCGGGCTGTCCTACATCGACCCGGTCGCGCTGCTCGGCTATGTCACCCAGCTGGATGCTTACGGATTCCAGGTGCACCTGCATGCCATCGGCGACCGCGCCGTCCGCGAGGCGCTGAACGCGATCGAGGCGGCGCGCACGGCAAACTATTCGCCGGACGGTCAGGGCAGCGACAACCGGCACCACATCGCGCACCTGCAGGTTGTGCACCCCGACGACGTGCCGAGGTTCGCCCAGCTCGGGGTCACCGCGAACATGCAGGCGCTATGGGCTGCGCACGAGCCGCAGATGGATGAGCTCACGATCCCGTTCATCGGGCCGGACCGGGCCGCCAGGCAGTACGTATTCGGCGACTTGCTGCGGTCCGGGGCGCGCCTGGCAGCCGGCAGTGACTGGGCAGTCAGCAGCGCCAACCCGCTGCGCGCGTGTCACGTCGCGGTTAACCGGTCACTGCAGGGGGCGGCGGGCGCGGAAGCCGAGCCGCTGCTGCCTGGCCAGAGCCTCGACCTTGCCGAGGCACTGGCGGCCTACACGATCGGCTCGGCGTTCGTTAATCACCTCGACGACGAGACCGGCACGATCGAGCCGGGCAAGCTGGCGGACCTCGTCGTGCTGGATCGCGACCCGTTCGCCGGGCCGAAGTCAGAGATTGGCAGCACCGGCGTCCTCGCGACGTTCGTCCAGGGCGAGCCTGTCTATTTGTCGACGTCTGGAGCCGCACATGCAGCTGACTGAACTTGGCCGTGCCGGCCCGCAGGTCTCCCGGGTCGGGCTCGGCCTGATGGGCATGTCCGGAATCTACGGACCTGCTGACGAAGCCGAGAGCAAGGCCACCATCAGGGCCGCGCTCGACGCCGGGATCACGGTGCTGGACACCGGCGACTTCTACGGCATGGGCCACAACGAGCTGCTGCTGCGCGACGCCCTGCGCGGCGTGGACCGGTCCGACGTCTTCATCCAGGTCAAGTTCGGCGGCCAGCGCGACCCTAGGGGAGCATTCATCGGGCACGACGCAAGCCCGGCTGCCGTGAAGAACTCACTGGCCTACTCGCTGACCAGGCTTGGCACCGACTACGTCGACCTGTACCAGCCCGCGAGGCTGGACTCGCGCGTTCCCGTCGAAGAAACGGTCGGTGCGATCGCCGAGATGATCCAGGCCGGCTACGTGCGGTACCTCGGCCTTTCCGAGATGGGCGCCGACACCATCCGCCGGGCGCACGCGGCGTACCCGGTGACCGCCCTGCAGATTGAATATTCGCTGATGAGCCGCCGGATCGAGGAGCGGATCCTGCCGACGGTGCGGGAGCTCGGCATCGGCGTCACCGCTTACGGCATCATGTCCCGCGGGCTGCTGTCGACCGAGAGTGCCCGCGCCATCGGCCCTGCCGACCCGCGGTCCCGCTTCCCCCGGTTCCAGGGCGAGAACCTGCAGCGCAACCTCACGCTGCTCGCCGCCCTGGAGGAGATCGCGGCTAACCGCGGCGTGACCACGGCGCAGCTCGCGATCGCGTGGGTGGCCTCGCGCGGGGGCGACATCATCCCGCTCATCGGCACCAAGCGCCGCGACCGGCTGGCCGAGGCGCTCGGCGCGCTCGAGCTGAGCCTGAGCCCGGACGAACTCGCCGCGATCGAAGCTGCCGTGCCTAGTTCTGAGGTCGCGGGCGACCGGTACGAAGCGGGCCAGATGGCCGCGCTGGATAGCGAAAGACCTTAACTGCGGGAACGAGCACGCGTCGCCCGCAGTCGCTCGCCTGCTCCCTGAGGTCAGGGGCCGTGCGGCGTCACGGGTGCCTGATGGCCCGAGCTGACTGACAGCCCCGCAACGACGAGCAGGATAAGCAACAGCAGCCCTACGGTGCCGATGTAGCCGAGGATCAGCCCGGCACGGGCCAGGCCGCTGCCCTGCTGGCCGGTCTCCCGGATGCGGCGCCGTGCCATGTGACCCAGGATGATCGCGGCGATCCCGGCCGGAAAGCCAGCCAGCAGCTGCCCGATACCGCAGACCAGCGAGGCGATGGCCATCCCGTTGGTGGTCGCCTGGCCGGGCACTGGTTGGGTCTGGCTCAGCTGCGCCGGGTACTGCGGCTGCGGGTATGCCGCCGGGAGGTCAGCGGTCAGCCGGTCCAGCTGGCCATACGTGGCCGCCGCGGCGAGTTCGCCGACGCGCTGGTCCCACTCCTGCTGGTTCAGCCGACCTTCGGCGAAGGCATCGTTGAGTACCTCCTGCACCCGCCGCCGGTCGTCGTCCGACGCTCGCATCGCGCCAGGGTAGCTTGCGTTCGCCATGTTCCCCCGCCAGGTTGCCGTTGGATTTAACCAGTGTAGGTGGATAGCTGCTGCTGGTCAGCCCGCACGGCAAGGCATCGTCGGTGGCATCAGCGACGATGGGGTCCGTATCTTTGCTGGCGCGGCTGGAGCACGCCGGCCTGAGGTTCAGTAGCGAGGGGCAGGACCACGATGACGATCAAGTTGCCCGACCTATCCGACATGCCCTACGCGGCGGCGCTCACTCGCAGCGACGGCGAGCTCGACGGGTCCGATTTCGACACGGTGCTATTCGAGGGGGCGGAGTTCGACGGTCCGCGTGCCGCGAACACGCGCTTTCTCGAGTGCGCGTTCCGGCGGGTATCGATCAGCGACGGCAAGCTGCAGCGTTCAAGCCTGCGCGACGTGTGGGCCCGCGACCTGCGGCTGACCGGCACCAATCTGGCGGAGAGTCACTGGCATGAGGTGATCATGCTCGGCTCAGCGCTAGCCGGGGTGCAGGTCTTTGGCGCCGAACTGCGCAACATCCTGTTCAGCGGCTGCAAGCTGGACTCGGTGAACTTCCGGGCGTCCCGCCTCACTGAGGTGGTCTTCGACAACTGCGTGCTGCGCGATGTCGATTTCGCCGGCGCGACGCTGACCCGTTGCGCGTTCCCCGGGTCGCAGCTCGTTCGTGCTGATCTCAGCAAAGTCACGATGGAGCAGACGGATCTCAGAACCGCTGAGCTTGGCCTGATCATCGACGCCGGCTCGCTGCGCGGCGCGATCATCAGCTCGGGCCAGCTGGCGCACGTGGCCCCAGTGCTCGCGCAGACGCTCGGCATCCAGATCAACGACGAGCCCATCTGAGCTGCCCGCGGTCAGCATCCGGCGGGTGAGCGCCTGTACTGCCAGCACCAGAGCAAGGATGGCGGCAGCGACGATGCCGTCCAGCCAGAAGTGATTCGCGGTCACGATCACGACCAGCGTTGTCAGGCACGGGTAGAGCAGGGCTAGCCAGCGCCACCGGCTCTGGATCGTGGTGACAACCGCGACAGCGACCAGTAGCGCCCAGCCGACGTGCACCGACGGCATGGCGGAGAGCTGGTCCGGGTCGAAGCCCGCGGTAGTCGAGTAGACCGACTCGTGGTAGCGCACGGCGGTATCGACCAGCCCGGTCCAGCCCAGCATCCGCGGCGGGGCGACGGGGACCAGTTGCACGGCCAGGCACAGCGCGGTAAACGCGACGAGCGTGGTGCGCCACCGGCCGTACCGGTCACGGTGCCGGACGAAGAGCCACACCATGCACCCGAGGAGGACCGGGAAATGCAGCGAGTCGTAGTAGAGGTTGAAGAGCTGGATGAGCAGCGGATGCGGCAGGAAGAGCCGCTGGATCGCTGTCTCGCTGGGCAAGTGGACGGCCCGCTCGAAATTCCAGATCCAGCGCGACCGGCTGAGCGCGCCGCCGGGTCCCATCACCGCGAATGAGCCCGCGTACTGCCAGAGCGCGAACAGGCCGAGAGCCAGCGCGGTCTCCCGGGTGGCGACGGCGGCTTTTGCCAGCCGTGGCTTGCCAGCAGCCAGCCGTCGCTGGCCGGCCGCCTGGAACGCGACAGCCGCGACCCCCAGGCCCGCCGCGACTTCGGCGGCCTGCCGCCAGTCCAGCTCGAGGTTGATCATCGGCGCGGACCTATGGCCTCTTTTAGAGTTATCACTGCACATACAGGTTACGTCCAGATAGCGCGCGGCCATCTGCTGGACCTCGGGTACCCGAACCGCCGGTCGCCCGGTGGAGCTTGCGGCACAATCGTCGGCATGCGGGTGCCGGAGTTGTTCTGGGCTCAGAGCGAGTTAGGAGAACGCTGGCCGTCAGCTGCCGGCGGCCGGACCCTGGCCGATGACCCGGCCACCGGCCTCGATGAACCGCAGGCCGGCCGCGGGCTCGCCGGCCGGCTGGCGCGTTTGCCTGCTGCTCATCCGTCTGCGCGGCCTGTCGGCGATCAGGCCAGCGACGATGCGTGGTGGCGTGGCGAGAGCGATATCTGGTGGCGCATCCCTGACCGGTCGGCGGGCCGGGCGGATTACGACGACATCGGCGGCCTAGATGGCCCTGGCGAGCTAGCTGACGCCGACGACGTAACTGATGGGGGCGGTCGAGGCGAGACTGGCGGTTCAGATGACACTGGCGGTCCAGATGACGCTGGCGGCGCCAGTGAAGCCGGCGACACGGACGCATCCGGCGGCCAGGGCGGTGGCACCCGCAGGCGGCCAGCCCGGACCGCGGGCCGGGCGCCCGGCACGGCTGGGCGGGACGACGGCCAGTGGCACGGCCACGGAGGCAAGGCCAGCGGGCCCCGC